>NZ_CP031841.1:3333214-3644285 GCF_003432385.1 Breoghania sp. L-A4
TCCTGGCGCTGCATCGGCAGCAGCTTGGCCAGCGCCGTGCGCCGTCCGGTCTCCGTCTCCGCCAGAATCATCTCGCGCACGGCGATGATCCGCTCGTCGTCGAAGAACATGTGCTCGGTGCGGCACAGGCCGATGCCTTCGGCACCGAAGTCGCGCGCGTGCCGCGCGTCGGTCGGCGTGTCGGCGTTGGTGCGGATCTTCATCCGGCGCACATCGTCGGCCCATTCCATCAACTCGGCGAAGTCGCCCGACAACTGCGGTTGCAGCATCGGCACGGCGCCGGCAAGCAACTCGCCTGTTCCGCCGTCGATCGTGACGATGTCGCCCTTGTTGAAGGTGCGGCCGCCCGCCGTCAGCGTCTCCTTGCGGTAGTCGATGACGATCGACCCGGCGCCGGACACGCAGGGCTTGCCCATGCCGCGCGCCACCACGGCCGCATGGCTTGTCATGCCGCCCCGGGTTGTCAGAATGCCCTGCGAGGCGTGCATCCCGTGGATGTCCTCGGGGCTGGTTTCCACCCGCGCCAGGATCACCTTCTGCTCGGTGCCCGCCAGTTCCACCGCTTCGTCGGAGGTGAACACGAGCTGACCGGACGCCGCGCCGGGCGAGGCCGGCAGGCCGGTTGCGACAATGTCACGCCGGGCCGCGGGATCGATCGTCGGGTGCAGAAGCTGATCCAGCGCCGCCGGATCGACGCGCAGGATCGCCTCTTCGTGACTGATCAACCCTTCGTCCGCCATGTCGACGGCAATCTTCATCGCGGCCTTGGCGGTGCGCTTGCCCGAACGCGTCTGCAGCATCCACAGCCGGCCGCGCTCGATGGTGAACTCGAGGTCCTGCATGTCGCAATAATGCTGCTCGAGCTTGTTGCAGATCTCAAGGAACTGGCCAAAGGCCTCCGGCATCACCTTTTCCAGGGACGGCTTGTCGGACTTGGCCTCGATGCGCGCCGCTTCGGTGATGTTCTGCGGCGTGCGTGTGCCGGCAACCACGTCCTCGCCCTGCGCGTTGACCAGGAACTCGCCATAGAGCGCATTTTCGCCGGTCGAGGGATTGCGGGTAAAGGCGACCCCGGTGGCCGAGGTGTCGCCCATGTTGCCGAACACCATCGCCTGAACGTTGACGGCTGTGCCCCAGTTCGCGGGAATATTGTAGAGCGCGCGGTAGGTGTTGGCGCGCGGGTTCATCCACGAGCCGAAGACCGCGCCGATCGCGCCCCAGAGCTGCTCGCGGGGATCCTGCGGGAACGGCTGGTCCAGCTCCTCCTCCACCAGCGCCTTGTAACGCTCGATGACCTGCTTCCACTCGTCGGGCGACAGGTCCGTATCGAGCGCGTGGCCCTTGCCTTCCTTGAAGATGTCGAGGATTTCCTCAAACGCGTGATGCTCGACGCCGAGCACCACGTCGGAGTACATCTGAATGAACCGGCGATAGCTGTCGTAGGCGAAACGCGCGTCGCCAGAAGCCGCTTCCAGCGCCAGCACGGTCTGGTCGTTGAGCCCGAGATTGAGCACCGTGTCCATCATGCCGGGCATCGAGGCCCGGGCGCCCGAGCGCACCGAGACGAGCAGCGGGTTGTCCTTGTCGCCGAACACCCGGCCGGTCATGTCGCCGATCGCGGTCAGGGCCGCGTCAACCTGCGTGTCCAGATCGGCGGGATACTGACGGCCATTGTCGTAGTACCAGGTGCAGACTTCCGTGGTGATCGTGAAACCCGGAGGTACCGGCAGACCGAGATTGGACATCTCAGCCAGGTTGGCGCCCTTGCCGCCCAGCAAGTCGCGCATCTCGGCGGCACCCTCGGCACGTCCATCCCCGAAACCGTAGACCCATTTGGCCATCATTTTCGTTCCTTTTGATCCAATCCAGCGCGGTTGGTCGATCGCGCCGCCGGAAATCGACATCGCTTTCCGGCATTCCACCCGATCAGTCCCAACGCACCCGGGCAAACCTTGCGCGTCTCGCGCGATGCTGGCCGGCCCAAACGCGGCAGTCTTGCGTACAGCGGATACGCGGCGACGGTCGCCCCCTGCGACCCGTCACCGCAGTGCAATGCAATGCCAGACCCGGCAAAACAAGGGGAACTGACATTTAGCGGAAAAATGACGCACCTGAACGGCGAATATCCAGCCGGAAATCAACGCGACGCGGCACCACGGCATCCGCATGAACGTCGTACGCAGACGCCACATCGCTGAAGCAGGCGGCAAATTCTTGCCGCTGAGCCACAAAAGCGCCATGCTGAACGGCGATGCACCCGGAGAGTGAGAAAGACTGTTGAATGACCCTGCGGGGTGGCTGATTCGGCGGCGCTTTCCCGCACTCCGTCTTACGCCTTTGGTGGGTCGGCTTGACCATTGCGCGGCGATGCCTGGCGGCATTCCGCGGGCCGCATTGTTGAGATTCTGGAAACCGTACCGGAGCAATCCGATGCGGACACGCAGCATCCTCAAGCGTTTGGCCGAGCCAGACCCTATCATGATGCGATATTGCGCGATTCGCGCTTGAGCGAGGTTCCATGGCTGATCCGACAATCGCCCTTCTCTCCGGCGCCCCTGTTTCCGGCTTGGCGACCCGCAAGGCCGGCCCGCTGGTGCGCCTGGCCGCCATGTCCGCCATTGCCCTTCTCGGCCTCCACGGAGCAGCCTTCGCGGAAGCAAAGGCAGAAACCCCCGCGGTATCCACGTATCCGATTTCCTTCTCCGGCAGCTACCTGGCCGCCCGCTTCGCCAACAAGAGCCGTGATTTCGCGGAAGCGGCCACCTATTACGCCGACGCGTTGAAGGCTGATCCCCAAAACGCTTTCCTGCTCGATCGGGCTTTCACCCTGAAGCTTGCGAACGGCGAGATACCCGAGGCCCAGAAGCTGGCCGAACAGCTCATCGGCATTGACCGCAACAACCTGCTCGCCCGGCTGACGCTGGGAACCGCCGCGCTCAAGGAACGGTCCTTCGTGGCCGCGCGCAAGCATCTGTCGCAGACGGGCCGCGGGCCGCTCCCGGAATTGACCGGCAAGCTGCTGTCCGCGTGGGCGCTTGCCGGCGCCGGCAAGACAAACGAAGCACTGGAGTTGATCGATACGCTGCAGGGGCCGGACTGGTATGCGGTCTACCGCGCCTACCATGCAGGCATGATCCTGAATCTCGCCAACCGCAGCGAGGAAGCCGCGGCCCGCATCGCGGCCGCCTACAAGGCCGATCAGGGCGCCTTGCGCATTGTCCAGGCCCGCGCCCGCATGCTGGCGCTGGCGGGCGAAAAGGACCAGGCGCTCGACGTCATCGCCCAGTTTGAAAAGGGCTTGCCGGGTCATCCGCTCATGGACGAGACCAAGGCCGTGATCGCGGCCGGCCGCGTACCGCCGCCGATGATCGGCTCCGCCCAGGCGGGCGCCGCGGAGGTGTTGTACGGTCTTGGATCGATCCTCGGCCGCGACGGCGGCGACGAATACCCGGCCGCCTACCTGCAACTGGCGCTGCACCTCGATCCGAAAGCGGAACTGGCGATGATGGGTCTGTCGGCACTGTTCCAGCAGCTTGGCGACCACGAACGGACCATCGAGATCCTCAGCAAGATTCCGGAGACGTCGCCGCTCAAGCATCGCGCCGAGATCGAGATCGGCATGAACTACAACGCATTGGACAATATTGACCAGGCGCGCGCGCATCTCTCCAAACTGGTGGAGACCACGCCGCCGGATCTGGACGCGCTGACCGCGCTGGGAACCGTCCTGCGCAGCCATGACCTCTTCGATGAGGCCTCCAAGGTCTACACCCGCGGCATCGAGACACTGGCGACGCCCGAGGAACACCATTGGCCGCTCTACTATCACCGCGGCATCACCTACGAGCGGACGGGCCGCTGGAAACTGGCTGAGGCGGATTTCCTCAAGGCGCTTGAGCTGTTTCCCGACCAGCCGCTGGTGCTGAACTATCTGGGCTACACCTGGGTGGACAAGGGTCTGAACCTCGACGAGGCGCTGGGCATGATCCAGAAGGCCGTCGAGCTGCGGCCCAACGACGGCTATTTCGTCGACAGCCTCGGATGGGTCTACTACCGGCTCGGCCAATACGACAAGGCCGTCGCCGAACTCGAACGCGCGGTGGAGTTGCGGCCCGAGGATCCGATCATCAACGATCATCTGGGCGACGCCTACTGGACGATCGGACGCAAACTTGAAGCCACCTTCCAGTGGAGCCACGCGCGTGATCTGAAACCGGACGCCGACGCCCTGGCTGAAATCGAGAACAAGCTCAAGGTCGGCCTGAACGGCAAGGCCCCCGTGCCCATTGTCGAGAAGAATGGCGGCTGACCGGCCGCCGATATCCGACATGGACGATGGGTCTGGAAGCGGCGCGGCAACGATCGTCGCACGCGCGAAAATCAATCTCGCCCTGCATGTGACCGGCCGGCGATCGGACGGATATCATCTGCTCGACACGCTCGTAGCTTTCCCCGATTTCGGCGACAGGCTGAGCGTGGAACCCGCCGAGGCCCTGTCGCTGACAATCACCGGTCCCTTCGGAGCCGGTCTGCCGGCCGATGAGAGCAATCTCGTGATGAAGGCGGCAAGGCTGCTGGCGAACCGCGCGGACGTGAAAACCGGCGCGCGGCTGGTTCTGGACAAGAGACTGCCTCTCGCCTCCGGCATCGGCGGCGGCTCCGCCGATGCGGCGGCGGCCTTCCGGCTGCTCAAGGACCTCTGGCGCGTCGATATCACAGTCGCAGAAATGTCCGCCCTGGCGCTGGAGATCGGCGCCGACGTGCCGATGTGCCTGGCATCCAAGCCGCTGATCGCCCGTGGCATCGGCGACGACATCACCCTGCTGCCGCCGCTACCCGACGCCGGCATCATTCTCGTCAATGCCGGCGCTGCCTTGTCGACGCCCGCCGTCTTCAGGCGCCTGGAAGACCCGGACAATTCGCCGTTGCCCGCCATGCCCGACCACTTCGACGGCGCGGACGCCCTGTGCGACTGGCTTGCAGCCACCCGCAACGACCTCGAAGCCCCGGCGACTGCTCTGGCCCCACAAATCGGCAAAGTGCTCGCGGCCCTCGGCGCGCGACCGGAGGTGATGCTGGCCCGCATGTCGGGATCCGGAGCCACCTGTTTCGGGGTTTGCCGGTCAGCCAGGGCGGCAACCGGTGCGGCCGCGCGGCTTGGCCACGACCACCCGCACTGGTGGGTCCGCGCGGCGGCACTCTGCACACCACGCTGAGACACGTGTCGGTTCCGGCGGTGCGTGGAGGTTGTGTTCCCGGCGCCGCAGTCAACGAGAGCCGGTTTGTGTAATCGGGCCCGAGGCCCTATTTCACCGTCACCCGAACGCCATCGGAAAAAATTGAAAGCTGCTCTGTGCCGGTCTTCCGGGCCTTGAACCGGACTCCCCGCGCGCCCACGCGCTTGTTGCCGCACGATTTGCTCTGAACGGTCCCCGCGCCACCATCGGAAAATACCCCGAGCTTGGATCGCGGCAGACCGCGGCGGACATGGTCCCAGCTGGGAACCGTATTGTCGCAATCCGCGTTGCGCACGCCTTTCAAGACGATCGATTCACCAACCTTGAGCGTCACCCACCCTCGATACTTGATATCCGCCGCAAGTGACGTTGCCGAGCTGCACAGGAACAAAGAAAAAGCAGCAAGCGCGACCTTCAAAATCATTGTCCAACGCCTTTCCATCTACGCTCAATTCAAAAAAGCTAGGCGGCATGTCTCCCAGTATCAACAAAAAAACGCCGCCCGGCGGAACCGGGCGGCGCTTGAATTCCGGTCAGCGGGCAGCCGCCTTCAGTGAACGCGTTCGATGCAGAAATCGACCACGTCGAGCAGTGCCTGCTTGTGGGGAGATTTTGCCAGAGGCGCCAGCGCGTCGCGCGCGACCGCGCCATAGTGGCGCGCACGCTCCACCGTGTCTTCCAATGCGCGATGCTCACGGATCAATTCGATCGACCGCTCCAGATCCCCGTCCTGAATATCGCCCTGCTCGAGGCAGCGCTTCCAGAAGGCGCGGTCTTCGTCGGAGCCGCGGCGGTAGGACAGCACCACCGGCAGCGTGATCTTGCCTTCACGGAAATCGTCGCCTACTTCCTTGCCGAGATCCGCGCTCTTGCCGCCATAATCCAGGGCATCGTCGACGAGCTGGAAGGCGTATCCCAGGTTCATGCCGTAGGACCGGCACGCCGCGCGCTCAGCGACGCTGGCGCCCGCGATAATCGGTCCGACTTCGGCGGCGGCGGAAAAAAGCGCCGCCGTCTTGGCCTTGATCACCGCCAGATACTCATCCTCGGTCGTCTCGGTGTTCTTGGCCGCGCCCAGTTGCAGGACCTCGCCTTCCGCAATGACCGCGGCCGCATCCGCGAGCACGGACAACGCCTCCATCGAGCCGACTTCCACCATCATCTTGAAGGCCTGACCGAGAAGAAAATCACCGACCAATACGCTGGCCTGATTGCCCCAGAGCTTGCGCGCGGCCAATTTGCCGCGCCGCAGGTCGCTCTCATCGACAACATCGTCATGCAGCAGAGTCGCGGTGTGCATGAACTCCACCGCCGCCGCCAGCCGCACGTGGCCGCTGTCGCCATAGCCGAACATCCGCGCGGTGGCGAGCGTCAGCATCGGCCGCAGGCGCTTGCCGCCCGAGGAGATCAGGTGGTTCGCGACCTCTGGAATCATCTCCACATCGGAGCCGGCCTTCGACAGGATCAACTGGTTGACCAGCTTCATGTCGCTGGCAACCAGCGCCACGAGACCGGCAACTCCGGTTTCCTGCTTCTTTTCTTCGAACGAAACGACGACGCCCACTCTCATATTCTCCGCTTTACCGCGCTCGTGGCGACAATAGGGTCCCTACCATGACCGGGCAAGCCGATCCATGGTTCAATTCGCCACGGCGGGATTGCCGGGGACGCCGCCCCGCCTGTTCGCCCAACAAGGATGCCGTGCGACTGGCGGCATCAGCCGCGGGCGCGCCCACGCGGCTGCAGAGCATGTGGACACACACGAACGAATTGCCAATGGTATTGCCGATGGCGCACCGGCATATTTTTCTCGGTTCCGCGTATTCTTCCGTATAGGGTGTCTCACCGGCCGAATGGATGCAGGTGATTGTCGATCATCGCAATCCATAAAAGTGCCGAAGACCCTATGCGGGAACGGGATCGGATGCAGGAAATTCTGAGAACCAACGATATCGTGCTGATATCATTTGTCGAAGCGCTGCTCGGCGACGCAAGTATCAAGCATGTCGTGCTGGATCAGAACATGAGCATCCTGGAAGGCTCAATCGGCGCGCTGCCGCGCAGGCTGCTGGTGGACGAGGACAAGGCGGCCCATGCCCGGGTCATCCTGAACGACGCCGGTCTGGGCCACGAACTGGTCCCGCCCCCAAGCCCCGGTCAGTGACAGTCATGCAGGCAGACGCCTCCGGCGCGCGGGCGGATGTCACCCGCGATCTGTTTCTCGGCGGCGCGGTGGAAGTCCTCCAGCCGCGCACACGGCGGCATCGCTCCGGACTGGACGCGGTGTTCCTCGCGGCGAGCCTCCCTCAGGATACGCTGGGCCGGGTCTATGATCTGGGCTCCGGCGTAGGCGTCGCGGGCCTGTGCGCCTCAGCCCGCCTCCCCGATATCACGGTGACGCTCGTGGAACGCGATCCGCTGGCGGCGGGCCTCGCGCAAGAAAACCTGGCGCTTTCCGCGAATGCCGCCTTCTCCCCCGGGTGCGGGTCATCCAGGCCGATGTGATCGCCGCGGCCCGAGACCGCAAGGCGCAAGGTCTCGCGTCCGACACTGCCGACCACGTCATCATCAACCCGCCATTCTACGCCAGCGCACATCACCACGCCTCGCCGCACGCGGACCGCGCCGGAGCGCACATTCTGGCGGACGGCGGCCTGGAACCCTGGCTGCGCACCGCGTCCGACTTGCTGGTCCCCGACGGCAGCCTGACCCTTATTTTTCATGCCGCCGGGCTCGACGACGTACTCGCCGCGATGCGCGGCCGCTTCGGAGGGATTATCGTGTACCCGTTGTTCCCGCGGCCCGGCATGAGCGCCTCGCGCATTCTGGTACGCGGCATCAGGGGATCACGCTCGCCAATGACCTTGCGGCCTGGCCTGGTCCTGCATCCAGATGCAGGACACAGCTATATGCCAATTGTCGAAGACATCCTGCGCCATGGCGCGGGACTGGACATGGAAACCTGACCGAAACGGGACCATCCTATCCGGCGCGCATCCAGTCGCGCGGATCGGTGATGGCGTCCGTCTTGTCACCGGCCAGCACCTTGCACAGGTCCTCCACCGCATCCAGCGAATGCACCGAGCGGAACTCGTCGACATGCGGCAGCATGGCGCGGATACCCCGCGCCTTGGCCTGAAAGCCGTCGTAGCGCAGCAGCGGATTGAGCCAGATCAGCCGGCGGCACGATCGATGCAGCCGGTCCATCTCGGGGCCCAGTTCCTCTTCCGTGTCGCGTTCCAGACCGTCGGTGATCAGCAGCACAATGGGGCCGCCGTGCATGACGCGGCGCGACCATTTGCGGTTGAATTCATGCAAGGCGGTGGCGATGCGCGTGCCGCCGGACCAGTCCTCCACGCTCTCGTTGCAGGCGTCCAGCGCCTCGTCAGGATCCTTCATGGTCAACTGGCGGGTGACGTTGGTCAGCCGCGTGCCGAACAGGAACGTGTGCACGTTGCGCCGGCTTTCCGTCAGCGCGTGCAGGAAATGCAGAAACAGACGCGAATACTGGCTCATGGAGCCGGAAATATCGCACAGCGCCACAATGGGCGGATGCACCAAGGCGGGCTTGCGGAATTTGAGCGCGATGATGTCACCACCCGCGCGCATCGAGGCGCGCATGGTACGGCGTGCATCGAGCCTGCGGCCACGCGCGGAGGCCACCAGCCGGCGCTGGCGGATCTTGTCGACCGGCAGGACCAGACGGCGCAACGCCGCCTTGGCCTCCTCGATCTCCAACGCCGTCATCTGCGCGAAATCCTTCTTCTGAAGCACTTCCTTGCCGGAGACGGTGAAGGTGGCGTCAACCTCGATACGCTCCTTCTCCTGCTCCGCCTGGCGCCCGTGCCCCTCGTTCAGCGCCTGGGCGACGCGCGCCTGGCCCGCCTTGGGCTTTTCGGGCGCGGCGCGCGTGGGGGCAACGGGCGAGAGCAGCGCCAGCATCTTCTCCACCAGTCCCCGCGACCGCCAGAAGATGCGGAAAGCCTCGTCGAAGACCGCGCGGTGCTCGCGCTTCTTCACGAAGATCGAATGCAGCGTCCAATAGAAATCTTCCCGGTCGGAAAGACCCGCCGCTTCCACCGCGCGGATGGCGTCGACCACCGCGGCCGGTCCCACCGGCAGACCGGCGGCGCGCAGGGTGCGCGCAAAATGCACGATGTTATCGGCGAGCCGGCCGCCCGGTGCCGCTTCGCTGACGCCGGTCTCACTCATGCGTCCATCTCACTCATGCGCCCGTCATTTCCTTGCGGATCTCGTCGACCATCTGTCTGGCGGCGGACCCCTGGATGCGCTCGATGTCATCCTGGTATTTCAACAGCGCGCCCAGCGTGTCGGAGACCACCTGCGGGTCAAGCGCCAACTGGTCGAGTTCGGTGAGCGCGGTGGCCCAGTCGATGGTCTCCGCCACGCCCGGCTGCTTGAACAGCTCGTGCTCGTGACGCAGCTTCTGCACGAAGGCGACCACCTCCGCCGACAGCCGCTGGCCGACGCCCGGAACCTTGGTGTGGACGATCTTCAGCTCGCGCTCGGCATCGGGATAGTCGACCCAATGGTAGAGACAGCGGCGCTTCAGCGCGTCGTGGATCTCGCGGGTGCGATTGGTGGTGATGATGACGATCGGCGGCTCGGGCGCCTCGATGGTGCCGATTTCCGGGATCGTCACCTGGCTGTCCGACAGCACCTCGAGCAGGAACGCCTCGAAGGCTTCATCGGCCCGGTCAAGCTCGTCGATCAAGAACACCGGCGCGCCGCCGATATGCGGCCGCATCGCCTTCAGCACGGGCCGCTCGATCAGGAAGCGTTCCGAGAAAATATCATTGCCGAGTAGCTCGCGATCCGTCTCGCCGGCGGCTTCCGCGACGCGGATCTCCACCATCTGCGCGGCATAGTTCCACTCGTAGACCGCGGTGGACACGTCCAGCCCTTCGTAGCACTGCAGGCGAATGAGATCGCGGCCCAGCGTCTGCGACAGGACCTTGGCGATCTCCGTCTTGCCGACGCCCGCTTCTCCTTCGAGAAACAAAGGCCGCTTCATCTTCAGCGCGAGATAGAGCACCGTCGCCAGCGACCGGTCGCCGATGTAGCCCGCCGATCCGAGCAGCGCCAGGGTGTCATCGATCGTGGCCGGCAGGCCCGTGTCGGATCGTTCGTCCGTCTGTCGAGGCGTCTGATTGCTCATGAAGGTTTCCGTTTCCGCTTCGTGGTCTGGCGATTTGTCCGACTATAGGAAAGTTGCCCGGCACTTGTCTCGCCTTGCGAACAATCCCTTGAACGGGCATCGCGCGCAGCCCCGCAACCGCTGTCCGGGGCTGGACCCGAGGTGCGCCGGCGGCTAATGAGAAGCGGTCTTTCTGGATTCATATCACTGTCACAACGACGGCCATGCGGGAGTGGACGATTTGAGCGGCGTCAGCGCGATCGATTCCGAATTGCTCGGGGAACTGGCCGGGACCGCCGCCATGAAGGCGGTTTTCGGCGACCGTGCGCGCCTGCAAGGCATGCTCGACTTCGAAGCCGGCCTTGCGCGGGCCCAGAGCGCGCTCAGCGTGATCCCGGCGGACGCCGCTCCGGCAATCGCGGCACAGGCGGACGCAAGCCTCTACGACATGGCGGACATCGGCCGCAAGGCCGTGCTCGGCGGCAATCTGGCGATCCCCCTGGTCAAGGCGTTGACCGAGCGGGTCGACGGGGACGCCAAGCGCTACGTGCACTGGGGCGCCACCAGCCAGGACGTCATCGACACCGGCCTGATGCTGCAGATCCGCGAAGGCCTGAGCCTTCTGGAAGACGATCTCACGGCCCTCGCCGATGCCTGCGCCATGCTTGCGGACGCGCACCGCGCCACGCCGATGGTGGGCCGCTCGTTCATGCAGCACGGTCTGCCGATGCCCTTCGGCCTGAAGGCCGCCGGATGGCTGGAAGCCGCGCACAACGCGATCACACGGCTGGCGCGGCTGCGCAAGGAGACCCTGGCGCTGCAATTCGGCGGCGCGGTGGGCACCCTCGCCTCGCTCGGCGAGGACGGCGCCCGGGTCCGCGACCGGCTGGCGTCGGATCTCGACCTGCACGCCCCGGCAACGCCCTGGTTCACGTTGCGCGACCGGCTGGTGGAGATCACGTCCGCACTCGGTATCACCGCCGGGCTGATGAACAAGATCGCCGGCGACATTGTTCTCATGATGCAGACGGAGGTCGGCGAGGTCTTCGAGCCCGCCGCCCCAGGCAAGGGCGGCTCCTCGACCATGCCGCACAAACGCAACCCGGTGGGAGCGGCAACGGCCCGCGGCGCGGCGCTGCAGGCGCAGGCGCGCGCGGCCGCCATGTTCACGACCATGGACCAGCAGCACGAACGCGCCGTGGGCGGCTGGCAAGCGGAATGGGGCCTCGTCCCGGAACTCTTCGTGCTCACCGCCGCCTCCATCGCCCCGCTGGCCTCGGCACTCGCAGGCCTTGAGGTCGACGCGGAGCGGATGCGCGCCAACCTCGAGATCACCGGCGGACTGGTGTTCGCGGAGGCCGCCATGATGAAGCTCGCGCCTGATATCGGCCGCATGGAAGCGCATCACGTGGTGGAGGCGGCGTGCAAGACGGCGATCGCCGAAAAGCGCCACCTCAGGGACGTGCTGGGCGAAGACGAGACCGTCGCGGCGCGCCTCGACTCCGCCGCCCTGGAGGCCCTGTTCGAGCCGATGGGCTACGTCGGCTCATCCGCAACATTCATCGACCGGGCGCTGGCCGCATGGGCGGCGTTCACAAAGAAGGCCTGAGGGGAAACGCATGCCGACGATCACAATGGACGACGGAACCAGGATCCACTACGAGTTCGAAGGCGCGGCGGACAAGCCGGTGCTGCTGTTTTCCAACTCTCTCGCCACCGACCTGCATATGTGGGACGACCAGATGCTGGCCTTCTCCGCCGACCATCGCATCCTGCGCTATGACAGCCGCGGCCATGGTCAATCCGATGCGCCCAAGGGCCCTTACTCCATCGAGATTCTGGGCCGCGACGTGCTGGCGCTGCTCGACGCGCTGGGCCTCGACACGGTTGACTATTGCGGCTTGTCGAAGGGCGGCATGGTGGGCATGTGGCTCGGCACCAACGCGCCGCAACGCTTCCGCAAGATGGTCTACTCCAACACCTCCGCGCACATGCCGACCAAGCAGATGTGGGCGGATCGCGCCGCCAAGGTGCGCGCCGACGGCGTCGCCTCGATCGGGCAACAGATCGTCGACCGCTGGTTCACACCGGAATTCCAGAAGACCGCGCCGGAGCGCGTCGCCAAGGTCGCCGCGATGATCGACGCAACGCCGGGCGAAGGTTACGCGGCCTGCTGCGAGGCCATCGCCGAGATGGACCAGAGCGACAGCATCAGGACGATTTCCCTGCCCGTGATGGTGATCGCGGGGGCGGACGATCCCTCGACACCGCCCGATCACGCCGAACGCATCGCAGGCGTGATCAAGGGCGCCAAACTCGTCGTGCTCCCCAAGGCGGCGCATTTGTCGAACATCGAGCAGACGGAGCTCTTCAATGCCGCGCTGAAGGATTTTCTCGACGCCTGATCCAGATCACCAACGGCGCGGGATATCAGGCGTATACTTCCAAACGGCGACCGTTGGGTCGAGTCGGCTTGAATTCTTGTGAGAAATTGGGAGACGCAGGAATGCGCGCACGAATCTGGACGGCAGTTGCATTGACAAGCGGCCTGCTGTGGTCCGCTCATGGAGCGCAGGCGGCAATGCCCGACGAAATCGAGCTCGGCCGGCAGCTCGCGGTGGAGAACTGCGGCGCCTGCCACGCGACCGGCACGGAAGACGCAAGCACGCTGGCGGCGGCCCCTGCCTTCCGCGACCTCGGGCAGCGCTATCCGGTCAGCCATCTGGAAGAGGCGCTGGCGGAAGGCATCGTCACTGGCCACGACGCGATGCCCGAAATCGAATGGGACACCGACCAGATCATCGCCTTCATCGCCTATCTGGAGACCATTCAGACGCAGTAGGAAGGGGCCGACGGAACCCGTGTCGGAAACACGCGGCTCAACCTCCATTCCAGAACGCAAAAACCCCCGGCGCAACGCGCCGGGGGTTTCCGTATGCAAACACCACAGGGGCGAAAGCTTACTTCAGATAGTCGTACTGGCCGTCTTTCCACTCGTAGAAGACGTAACCCGGCAGGGTAACGTCGCCCTTGTCGTCGAACGAGAGATCGCCAAGGACGGTCGAGAAGTCACCGGCGTTAAGCGCTTCCACGACCGGCTCGAAATCGGTCGACCCGGCGGCTCCCGCCGCATTGGCCCATGCCTGGATCGCGGCGTAGGTGTACAACGCGTAGCCTTCGGTGGTCTTGCCGGCGGCTTCCAGCGCCTTCACGACGGGCTGTGCGACCGGGTTCTTGCGCGGATCCGGCGAGAAGGTCATGAGCGTGCCTTCGCCGGCGTCGCCCGTGATCGCCCAATACTCGTCGGTCACCAGCGCATCGCCGGACACCAGCACGGTCTTCATGCCCTGGTCACGCATCTGACGCGCCAGCAGGCCGGCTTCCGTGTGATAGCCGCCGACGTAGAGAACGTCGATGTTCTCCTGCTTCAGCTTGGAGACCAGCGCGGTGTAGTCCTTCTCGCCGGCCGTATAGGCTTCGTAGAGGGCTTCCTGCTTGCCGGCTTCGTTCATGTACTTCTTGGTCTCGTCGGCGAGACCCTTGCCGTAGGCAGTCTTGTCGTGAACGATGGCGATGTTCTTGTCGCCGTAGTTTTCAGCAAGAAATGCGCCGGCAACCTGGCCCTGCTGATCATCACGACCGCAAACGCGGAAGGTACCCGGTCCGGGACGCTCGTCGGTGAACTTGGGGTTCGTCGACGCCGGCGAGATCTGGATGATGCCTTCTTCCGAGTAAACCGCGGAAGCGGGGATCGAGGAGCCCGAGCAGAAATGGCCGGCCACGAAGACCACACCCTTGCCGACGAGCTGGTTGGCGACGGCCACGGCCTGCTTGGGATCGCAAGCGTCATCGCCCACTTCCAGCACGAGCTGTTCGCCATTGACGCCGCCGGCCGCGTTGATGTCAGCGACCGCCTGTTCGGCGCCGGCCTTCATCTGCGCGCCGAAGGACGCGTACTGACCGGTCATCGGACCGACGGTGGCGATGGCGATGTCGGCCCATGCGGCGGAGGACATGGCCATGCCGAAAGACATGGCAACGCCTGCCATAAGAAACTTTTTCATCAAACTACTCCCAGTTTGTGATGCAGACTGTGAACCTATCTGGATGCGGGTCTTTCCAGCTGAGGCATTCCGCGCCCGCTTGACGTCTTGCGGAACACCCTTTCGCTGTGGTTTCGACCGTTGTCATCACTCCGGACAAGCGTGCCCGGCGAGATGCCGATCTTGGCGGGCATTCTGCCCCCCAACGCCCGGAAATGGCAATGTTTTTCCACTTCCGAATTTCGTGGCCGGACCACGTGGTCCGGTCGAATGCTTTGCCATCCCGGCATGGGCGCAAAAGAGCCGGAGCTAGCGCTCACGCCAGCTGAACGGGCCGGTCTTCTCGTAGAGCCAGCGGTATTGGGTCGCCATCTGCGCGGTGCGTGTGTAACGCCAACCCGCCACGGCGATCACCGACAGAACCACCAGATCGACAATCCAGTAATGCACCGACAGCAAGGTGCCTTCGAAAAGCGAAAAATGCAGGAACCGCAGCGCAAAGGACAGCAACAGCGTGAACCAGGCCAGGACCCACAGAGGCCGCCATGTCAGCGCGGCGCCTCGTCCGGTCATCCAAGCGGCGCCGCCGCCGATGCACACGGTCAGCAGGATGAACGCGCCCAGGGAGGTTTCATACACCACACCCATCAGTGTGCTCCTCCTTCGAGATAAGCCGCCTGAACCTCTTTGCGGGTCAGCAACTCCTTGCCGGTTCCACTCAGAGTGATCAGGCCGTTGACCATCACGTAGCCGCGATGCGCCAGCTTCAGCGCGTGATAGGCATTCTGCTCGACGAGGAACACGGTCAGCCCCTGGCTCTCGTTCAGCTCGCGAACGATCTCGAAAATCTGCTTGACGATCAGCGGCGCGAGACCGAGCGAGGGCTCGTCAAGCAGCAGCAACCGCGGCCGGCTCATCAGCGCACGCGCGATCGCCAGCATCTGCTGTTCGCCGCCAGAAAGCGTGCCGCCGCGCTGCCCCTGCCGTTTCTGCAGGATCGGGAACAGCTCGAACACCCGCTTCAGGTCCTCGTCGTAATGCGACATGTCGGTGATCGACGCGCCCATCTGGAGGTTCTCCACGACGGTCATGCGCGAGAAGATCCGCCTGCCTTCCGGAGACTGGGCGATCGACATGCGCATGATGTCATGCGTCGGCATGTTGGTGATATCGACGCCTGCGTATTCGATCTGGCCACTGCGCGCGCGCGGGTCGCCGCAGATGGTCATCATAAGCGTCGACTTGCCGGCGCCGTTGGCGCCGATCAGCGTGACGATCTCGCCTTCGTGCACATCGAGATCCACGCCTTTCAGCGCGATGATATTGCCGTAGTAGGTTTGCACGCCGCGAACCTTGAGCAGCGGCTCGCGGCTGCTATCAGCGCCGGCCACGGAGGCTGTCACAGAGACCGAGGCGTCGACATCAATCTCACTCATAGGCCCACTTCCTCCTCGACCAGCTCGACCTCTTCGTCGGCAACGCCGAGATAGGCGGCGATCACGCGCGGATCGCTCTTCACCTCATCCGGCGTGCCGTCGGAGATCTTCTCGCCATAGTCGAGAACGACCACATGGTCGGAAATTTCCATCACAACGGACATGTCGTGCTCGATCAGCAGCACCGACGTGCCGTGCTCCTTGCGGATGAACATCAGCAGCTCGTTGAGCTGCTGGCTCTCGCGCGGGTTGAGGCCCGCCGCGGGTTCGTCCAGGCACAGCAGCTCCGGGCCGGAACACATGGCGCGGGCGATTTCCAGCCGCCGCTGAGCGCCATAGGGCAGATCGGCGGCCGGATCGTCGGCGCGCGCGGTGAGATCGACCTGCTCGAGCCAGTATCTGGCGCGCTCCACCGCCGCGCGTTCCGCGTTGCGGAAGCTCTTGATGCCGAAGATGCCGAGAAGCGAGAAGCCGGACGCCAGCATCAGTGTATTGTGCTGCGCCACCATCAGGTTTTCCAGTACCGTCATGCCCGCGAACAGGCGGATGTTCTGGAACGTGCGCGCGACCTTCGCATCGGCCGAGATCTTGAAGTCCGCCATCCGCTCGAGCAGAAACCGGCTGCCCTTGGCCTGACGCATGGTCAGCCGGCCTTCCGTGGGCTTGTAGAACCCCGTGGCGCAATTGAAGACGGTGGTCTTGCCGGCGCCATTGGGCCCGATCAGCGCGGTGATGTCGCCGCGGCCCACGTCGAATGACAGGTCGTTGATGGCGACCAGGCCGCCGAAGCGCATGGTCAGATGTTCGACACTCAGGACGGGATCGTCTTTCCAACGGCTCATCCGTGGCCCTCCTGCACGAGATCGCCGCTAATGGCTTTTCGCTTGCGCAACGCAATTGTCGGAATGCGGGTCGACACCAGACCGCGCGGCTTCCAGACCATAATGATGACCATCAGCATGCCGAAGACCAGCATGCGGTATTCTTCCAGCCCGCGGAAGAACTCGAAGCCTCCGATCATGACCATGGCCGCGATGACCACGCCGATCTGGCTGCCCAGACCGCCGAGCACGACGATGGCCAGGATCACCGCGCTTTCGATGAAGGTGAAGCTCTCCGGCGAGATGAAGCCCTGCCGGGTTGCGAAAAAGGCGCCGGCGAAGCCGCCGAACATGGCGCCCGTGGCGAAAGCCGAAAGCTTGGTGTTGGTTGTGTTGATGCCCAGCGAGCGGCAGGCGATCTCGTCCTCGCGCAGCGCTTCCCAGGCGCGCCCGACCGGCAGGCGGCGGAGCCTGTTGGTGACGAAGTTGGTCAGTAGCGCCAGCGCAAGAATGAGGAAATACAGGAACACGATGCGGTGGATCGACGAGTAGTCGAGCCCGAAAACATCGGCAAATCCGCCCTCGCCCCTGGTGAACTCGATACCGAAGAAGCTCGGGCGCGGGATCTGTGACAGGCCGTCGGGGCCGCCGGTGAAATCATACCAGTTGAGCAGGATGATCCGGATCATCTCGCCGAACGCCAGCGTCACGATGGCGAGATAATCACCGCGCAGACGCAGCACGGGGAAACCCAGGATAATCCCCCAGAAGGCGGCGAGAATGCCCGCAAGCGGCAGGCACAGCCAGAAGGAGAAGCCGAAATTCTGCGCCAGCAAGGCGTAGGAATAGGCGCCCACGGCGTAGAAGGCGACATAGCCCAGATCGAGCAATCCGGCGAGGCCGACGACGATGTTTAGCCCCCAGCCGAGCATCACATAGGTGAGCACCAGGATGCCCAGATCGATGTACTGCCGCGATCCGCTCATTCCCAGCGTCGCCATCAGCAGGAACGGCCCCGTGAAGGCCAGCACCAGAAGGATGATCTTTAGCACCTTGGAGACGCCAACCATGCTGCCGGGTTTCGGCTTGTAGGCGACGATGTTACGCGCTTCGGAGCGGCTGACCAGCCGCGTCAGCACGCTCATGAAGACCACGCTCAGCACGATGATGACGACAGCCATAACAACCGCGAGGATGCCCGGATCATCGAGGAATTCGGCGACGATCCCGGCATCAGCGAAGCCGAACAGCCAGTTTGCGCCAAACAGCAGACTGGCGGCGGCGCCGACCGAAATGACCAGAACCAACAGGCCGACCGGCGAGGAAATCGGTTGCTCGGCCTTCCAGACATGAAGGTTGAGCAGGCAGCGCCCGGTGAAGACGCCGATCACCGCGTAGGCCACATGGAACCAGCGATACTCGAGTTCCAGACCGCCTGAGTCGATTTTCGTTCGCAAGCCGATCAGCAGCACGAAAAGGGCTAGAGTTATGAGGCCCGCGACAGCGGCATCCATAGCGGATGCCGTCAGCCGATCTTGTACTTTTGCTTCTTCCATCTATCAGACCTTCTCGACTTCCGGCTTGCCGAGCAGACCCTCGGGAAGGAAAATCAGCACGATGACGAGGATCGAGAACGCGGCCACGTCCTTGTACTCCACCGAGAAGTAGCCCGACCAGAAGGTCTCGATCAGCCCGATCAGCAATCCGCCGAGCATGGCGCCCGGCAGGGAGCCGATGCCGCCGAGCACCGCCGCCGTAAAGGCCTTCACTCCGGCAACGAAGCCGATGAAGAAGTCGATCACGCCGTAGTACAGCAGGAACATCATGCCGGCGACGGCGGCCAACGCCGCGCCCATGACGAAGGTCAGCGAGATGGTGCGGTCCACGTTGACGCCGACGAGCGAGGCCATCTTGCGGTCCTGCTCGCAGGCGCGCTGGGCTCGGCCGAGCGACGTCTTGGCGATCAGCAGCGTGAAGCCGATCATCAACAAAATCGTCGTCACGATAATCAGGATCTGCATGTAGGACAATTGCACGCCGAAGGCGCCCGGGTCGCTGCTGGCGATGGTCAACTTGAACCCGCCCCCGAGCAGCGGCTGCAGCGGCTTGTTGCGCGCGCCCTGGCTGATCTGAACGAAGTTCTGCAAGGTGATCGACATGCCGATGGCGGTGATCAAGGGCGCCAGGCGGAACGATCCGCGCAACGGACGATAGGCCAACCGCTCGACCGTCCAGCCCCACACGGATGTGAGCAGCATGGCGACGATCAGCACCAGTCCGAGCGCCACGATGAGCATGAACAGCGGCGTTGCCGCGGTGATCCCCAGCGCGATGATCAGGATCAGCGCCACGAACGAGCCAACCATGAAGATATCGCCGTGAGCGAAGTTGATCATGCCGATGATGCCATAGACCATCGTATAACCAATGGCGATCAGCCCGTAGATCGAGCCGAGCGTTATTCCATTGATCAGTTGTTGAAAAAAATACTCCATGACACCCTTGCTAAACCGGACCTTGAGGAGAGATGGAAAGCATACAGCCTGCCACCAGCGCCGATAGACGGTTGTTCCCGCCGTTGACGCCGGCGATTTGACCAACAGCTCTAATTCACTGATCGAACACTAGCAAGGAGCATCGAGCGAGACAATTCCATCATACGACCTCGCCGATGAAAAGATATTGTTTCCGCAAACCGATGAAAAGCGGAAGAAAGTTGCATTCCGCCGGTTGTGGATATTCGCTGTCACGTGCCTCTCGCACGGCGAGCGGGGGTGTCCACGGGCGTTGACGAAAAGACAGGCGCGCTCATGCCCAGTGCCCGCCCTCGCTCCGCGCACGAGGCGACGATCGGGACGGCCACGGACTTGTGATTGCCGCCGGGAACGGGTACCACCGGCAAAACCGCGGCCGCTTCAGCGGCACCGAACGCCGACGGGCCGAAGCCGGCAACACCCGCCGGCGCTGTAAGGGTCAAGAGAGACGGACATCAAGCACATGAGCGACGATCAGGCCGAGGCGGCGCAAATCGCGCCCGCCGACGCGGAGGCTTTTCGCAATGCCATGAGCCGCATCGCCGCCGCCGTCCACGTCGTCACGACCGATGGTCCGGCCGGACGCGCCGGCGTGACGGTGACCGCGATGACACCCGTCAGCGACGCGCCGGCAACCATCCTCTTCTGCCTCAATCGCGCAAGCACGTTCACCCCGAAGCTCAAGCAAAACGGCGTTTTCTGCATCAACACGCTGGCGGCGGGCGCGCCCAGCGTCGCGCTTGCGGAAGCCTTCGCGGGCCGCACGGGACTCGACCAGGACGACCGTTTCGCCCAGGCCTCATGGATGGATCTGGCCACTGGATCGCCGGTGCTGCATTCCGCCCACGGCGCACTCGATTGCCGGGTCACCGAAATCCGGACCGTGGCAACCCATTCGGTTGTCTTCGGCGAGGTGCTCGCGATCCACAGCGGCGCGACACCGGAAGCGCTCGTCTATCTGGAACGGACGTTCCGCGGGCTCTGAACGCGGAGCGCCATTACGCAAGACGGTCCTTGCCCTGAGCGAGGCTCAGCGCCTAAATTCACCTATGATCCAGAGCCAAGCGATCCCGCAGTTTCACCTGTTCGGCGAAGCCCCCCTTGAGGCCGCCTTCGACTTCATTCATGTGGAAACCATCGCGGCGCGCTCCATCCGCCATGCCTGGACCATCGCCCCGCACAACCACCGCTACCTGCACCAGATTTTGGTGATCGCATCCGGTTGCGGGATCGCGCGGTTCGAAGGTGACGAGTTCCCCTTCCACGGCCCGCTGGTGATTCCGGTGCCCGCCACGATGGTGCACGGCTTCACGTTCGACGAGGATGTGAAAGGATACGTCGCCACCTTCACCGACGACGTGGTCCGGGGCCTGCGCGATGCCGCCGGCTCGGTGCGCTCCCGGCTGGAGACCCTGTTTTGCGAACCGTTGCTGCCTTTGGAGCCGGGCGAAACCTTTGAGCGGATCCATGCCGACATGCGCGGGCTGCATGAGGAACTCACATTGGCGCGCGACGGCCATCAGATCGCGCTGCGCGCGCATCTCGCCCTGCTGATCATCGAGATCAGCCGCGCCCGCGCTTCGCGCCAGCGCTACGCCGAGGTGACCCTGTCGGGCCTGGACCAGACCATTGCAAACTTGCGCGAAATGATCGAGGACCGCTTCCGGGTCACCCGCAAGATCGGTGACTACGCCGACGCGCTCAACATGACCTCCGACCGGTTGAACGAACACTGCAAACGGGTCACCGGCGTCACAGTCAGCCACCTGATTCGCCAGCGGCTGATCACCGAGGCAAAGCGACAGTTGATGTTCACCGACCGCGCGGCATCGGAGATCGCCTACGATCTCAAGTTCGCGGATCCGTCGCATTTCTCGCGCTTCTTCCGCCGCCACACCGGCATGCCGCCGCAGGAGTTTCGCGCCGGCCAGCGCGCGCCGGGTGTCTTCCAGGCGCCACCCGCAGACAAAGGCCCCACGTCTGTGAAGGTCTCCCGCTCGTGAAGGCCGGTCCCACCAACCTGATCACCGACGTACCCGGCCTGATGGTCGGCAATGCGGCGGATCACGCCTTGAAGTCGGGCGCCACAGTGCTGCTGCCCGACGCGCCCGCGGTCGCCTCCGTCGCCATTCACGGCGGCGCGCCCGGCACCCGCGAGATCGCGTTGCTGGAACCCGACCAGACGGTGGAGCACATCGACGCCCTGGTGTTTTCCGGCGGGTCCGCCTACGGGCTGGACGCGGCGGCTGGCGTCCAGTCACGGCTCGCCGAAATGGGCCGCGGCTACCAGGTCGGACCGGTCAACGTTCCCATTGTGCCCGCCGCGATCCTGTTTGATCTGCTCAACGGCGGCGACAAGGACTGGGGCCGGGCAACGCCCTATCGCGACCTGGGCCGGGCGGCCTGCGAGGACGTCGCCCGCCTCTTCGCGCTCGGCACCGTGGGCGCGGGCACCGGCGCCACCACGGCCAACCTGAAAGGCGGTCTGGGATCGGCCTCGTGCGAGATCGAAACCGGCACTATGGCGGGCGCCACAGTCGGCGCACTCGTCGCCGTCAACGCGCTCGGACGGGTCACCATCGGCAATGGACCGCATTTCTGGGCCGCGCCGTTCGAACTCGACGGCGAGTTCGGCGGACTCGGCCTGCCGCACCCCCTGCCCGCCGATGCCACCGCCGTGCACACCAAGCTCGATACGCTGAAGCCGGGCGCCAACACCACGATCGCGATCGTCGCCACCGACGCGATGCTGACCAAGTCGGAAGCCAAGCGGCTGGCGGTTATGGCGCACGACGGCATGGCGCGCGCCATCTGGCCGGCGCACACGCCGCTCGACGGCGATCTCGTTTTCGCACTGTCGACCGGCAAGCGCGTGCTGACGAATCCCGCCGTCGACCTCGTGGCGCTGGGCGCGGCGGCCGCGGCCACACTTGCCCGCGCCATCGCCCGCGGCGTGTATGAGGCGGAGGCAGCCGAGGGCGACACGCTGCCGACGTGGAAAGCGCGGTTCGCGAAGTAGGAATTGGGGCCGTTTCCGATCCTTCGAGACGGCCGCTGGCGCGGCCTCCTCAGGATGAGGTGAGACATGTGGATTTCTTATGTAAGGCACTGACTTTCAACACGGAAACCTCATCCTGAGAAGGCCCGAAGGGCCGTCTCGAAGGATGGGCGACAGCAGGGCTCACAGCAAAAAGCCCCCTACTCCGCCGCCTCCCGGAAATGCCCATCGCTGTCGTCGTCGAGATTGGTCGCCGGACCGCCGGCGTTGAAGCGGCCAAGAAGCTGCGCGCGCTTCTCATGCGCCCTGACCATGCTCGCTTCCTTCACCGGGCCGAAACCGCGGATCATGTCCGGCACGCGGGCAAGCTCCACCAGCAAGCCATAGTTGCCCTCTTCGAGCTGGTTCAGGATCAGTGCCAGATCATCCATATAGCGCGCCAGAAGCGCGCGTTCAGCCTTGCGCTCGGCCGTGTACCCGAAGGGATCAAAGACCGTCCCGCGCAGCCTGCGCGATGCTGCCAGAAGCGCAAACGCGGAGAAGATCCACGGCCCGAACGCGCGCTTCTTCGGCCGGCCTGTGGCGGGATCGGTACGCGAGAGCAGCGGCGGCGCCAGCATCACCTTGAGCGTCTTCGGATCAGCAAAGGTCGCCAGCAGCTTCTCGCGGAACTCCGGTTCGCTGTAGAGCCGCGCGACCTCGTACTCGTCCTTCACCGCCATCAGCCTGTAGAGATTCTCGACGACCGTGCGGGTGAGCCGCATCCCGCCGACGCCACGTGCTGAATCGGCCTCCCGGACACGTTCAACCAGATCGCGATAGCGCGCCGCATATTTCGCATCATGGTAGCGGGTGAGCTCGTCCGCGAGAAAGGCGATGCGCTCATCGAGTTCCATGGGCTGCACGGTCGTCCGTCCGGGCAGCACGTCAAGCAACGCCTTGGGGTTCGCGACAAGAATGCGGCCCGCCGCCAGCGCCTTGAGATTGGCGTCGATCGCCACGCCGTTCAAATGGATCGCCGCCTCGATGGCGGAAAGCGAGAGCGGCAGGCTGCCGGCCTGGAACGCCATACCAACCAGCATCATGTTGGAATACAACGTGTCGCCGAACAGCGTTTCGGCAATGCCCGCGACATCGCGGACCTGCAGGTCCCGCGCCGCCTGCTCCAGCGTGCGGACCATTTGTGCCTCGTCGATGGACTGCGTCTGCCGAATGGCGAATTCCGCGGTCGGCGCCACCGTGCCGTTGGCGAAGGCGCGCGTGCGCTCACCGTTCATCAGCGCCAGCGCCTCCGCGCCGCACGAGACGACCATATCGCTGGCCAACAGCACGTCGAGCGCGGCCGTGGGCACACGGGGTCCCTCGATCGCCGTATCACGCGCGGCGAAGCGGATGTGCGAGGTGACGGGCCCGCCTTTCTGGGCAAGGCCGGTCATGTCGAGCGTGGAGGCGTTGACCCCGTCCACGTGCGCCGCCATGGCGAGCACCGCGGCGATCGTCGTCACCCCATACCGCCGATGCCGGCAAGCAGCATGTTGACCGGCTGATCGAGCCCGGCGATCGTGACCTCGGGCAGATGGGCCACGAGCGCGTCGAGATTCACGCCGAGGCCCTCGGCCTTGCGCAGCTGCGCGCCGTGCACCTCGACGAACGAGGGGCAGAAGCCCTTCACACAGGAGAAATCCTTGTTGCAACTGGACTGGTTGATGCGCCGCTTCTGGCCGAAATCGGTCTCCAGCGGCTCCACCGACAGGCAGCTGGACTGTACCGAACAGTCGCCGCAGCCCTCGCAGACGCGGTCGTTGATGAACACCCGCATATCTGGATCCTCATAAAGACCCTTCTTGCGGCGACGGCGCTTTTCGGCCGCGCACGTCTGGTCGTAAACGATCGCCGAGACGCCCGGGAACGTCGCCAGCTCATTCTGGATATTCATCAGTTCGTCCCGGTCATGCACCGGGACACCGGGCGCCAGATCCGTGCGGCCCTCGTACAGATGCGGCCGTTCGGACAGCACCACGATGCGCTGCACGCCCTCGGCCGCCAGTTGCCGCGTCAGCGTGGGCACGTCGAGCGGCCCGTCATGCGCCTGCCCGCCGGTCATGGCGACGGCGTCGTTGAACAGGATCTTGTAGGTGATCGGCGCCTTGGCGGCGACCGCCTGTCGGATGGCGAGAATACCGGAATGGAAATAGGTCCCGTCGCCGAGGTTTGCGAAGACATGCTTGTCGCGCGAGAACGGTGCCTGGCCGATCCACAGAACGCCCTCGCCACCCATGGCGATCTGCCCATCGGTGGAACGTCCGGAGATTTCCGTCATGACGTGGCAGCCGATGCCGGGCAGGACGCGCGCACCCTCGGGCGCCTTGGTGGAGGTGGAATGCGGACAGCCGGAGCAGAAATACGGCGTGCGCACCGTGCTCGTCGTGTGCGAGGCGGCCCACTGTGCCTGACGCGACATGGTGTCCGCCACGGCGCGCATTTCGTCGGTGACCATGTCCTGCGGCAGGAAACTCAGCAGGCTGGCGACGATTTCCGCCGCGCCCAGTTCCAGCACGTCGGAGAGGAACGATTCACCCTCAGGCGTACGTTTGCCCCAGACCGGCGGCCTGCGGTCCGATGGCCAGTTGTAGAACAGCTCCTTGATTTGCGGCTCGAGGAAGGCGCGCTTGTGCTCGACCACCAGCAGCCGGTCGATACCACGGGCAAACCGCGAGATGCCGGTGGGCTCCAGCGGCCAGGAAACCGCCACCTTGTAAATCGCCAGTCCCATCGCGCGGGCGCGGGCCTCGTCGATACCCATCAGCGCAAGCGCCTGGCGCAGGTCGCGATAGGCCTTGCCGGTGGCTACAATCCCGATACGCGGGAACTCCGCACCAAACCGGTTGCCGTCCAGAGCGTTGGCGCGGACATAGGCCTGCGCCGCCGGCACCCGTGCGTCGCGCAAGAGCCGCTCGCTCTCAAGCCGTCCGGCCAGCAGGAACTGCCGGTCGCGCGCGCCGATATCGATCCCCTCGAATCCCGAAGGTGTGCGGAACGATAGCCGCGCGTCATCGACATCGACGATGCCGGAAGCGTCCATTGTGTCCGCCAGGCAGATCATGGCGGACCACAAGCCGCAATAGCGCGACAGCGCCAAACCGTGCAGTCCGTAATCCAGCACGTCCTGGATATCGGCGGGATTGAACACCGGCATTTCCGCATGCAGGAAGAAGAACTCGCTTTGCGCCGCGATGAGGGAGGATTTCGCCAGATGATCGTCCCCGGCCAGCGCCAGCACGCCGCCGTTGGGATCGGTGCCGCTCATGTTGGCCTGTTTCAGCACGTCCCCGGCGCGGTCGACGCCCGGCGCCTTGCCGTACCAGATGCCGAAAACACCGTCGTAGTCGCTGCCCTGACCCTGCAGATTGATCTTCTGCGTGCCCCACACGGCGGTCGCGCCCAGCTCCTCGTTGACCCCGGGCTGAAACACCAGGTTGGCCGCCGCGAGGTGCTTTTTCGCGCGCAGGAGTTCCGTGTCATAGCCGGCAAGCGGCGATCCGCGATAGCCTGAGATGAAGCCCGCCGTGTTGAGCCCGGCGGCCCGGTCCAGCCGCGCGCGGTCGAGCCCCAGCCGCACGAGCGCCTGAATGCCGCTCATGTAGACCCGCCCCTTTTGGGCGAGGTACTTGTCTTC
The DNA here is from genome assembly GCF_003432385.1 of Breoghania sp. L-A4. Classification (NCBI taxonomy): domain Bacteria; kingdom Pseudomonadati; phylum Pseudomonadota; class Alphaproteobacteria; order Hyphomicrobiales; family Stappiaceae; genus Breoghania; species Breoghania sp. L-A4. The sequence goes on from NZ_CP031841.1 coordinate 3,359,118, forward strand.
AAGCGTGACGGTTTTCACAAATGCATTCATGGGGGCATTCCTCAAAGCCTGAGCGCGCGGCACAATGCTGAAAGCGCGCCAAGGACATGGCGGTGCGCGCAACTTCGCCTCGAGAATGCTCCTGTTTCACCGCAATTTTCGTGCTAACGTGACATCTCCCATGATAAATTTTGTGAATTTCTTCCGGAAATGAGCGTATGAGTGAAAAAATCCTTCTCGATCCCACGGACATCCGCGTGCTGCAGATTCTGCAACGCGACGCCTCGCTGTCGATCGCCGAGATCGCGCGTCAGGCGGGCATGAGCCAGACCCCGTGCTGGCGGCGGATCAAGAAGCTGAAGGAAACCGGGGTCATCCGCCAGATCGCCGGCATCGTCGACCGGGAGGCGGTGGGGCTGAATTTTGTCGCCTATGCCTTCGTCAAGCTGGCGGTACCCAGCCGCGAGAACATGGAGACCTTCGACAAGCTGGTGCATCACTGGCCGGAGGTAACCATCTGCGAGCGCATCACCGGCGCCGTCGACTATTTGATCAAGGTGGTGACCGACGACATCAAGAGCTACGACACGTTCTTGCGCCTCAAATTGCTCGACGGCGCCCTGGTCTCCGACGTGCAGTCGCGCATCGTCGTGCACACCGTGAAGGATACGGTGGCACTGCCGCTACGGGAAAACTGAGGCCCGCCAGCTCAAATATCGATGAAACGCGAGGGCGAATAGGGCGCGGGATCGACGATGGTCCGGCCGCCCGTCATCATCTCCGACAGCAGGCGCCCGGTTACCGGCCCATTGGTGAAGCCCGTGTGGCCATGGCCGAGGTTAAACCACATACCATCGTGGCGCGGCGCGCGGCCGACCATCGGCAGGCTGTCGGGAAAGCACGGCCGCGACCCCATCCAGGGCGCATCCTCGACCTCCGAGGCAATGGGAAAGAGCTGCCGCGCCAACGGCTTGGTCCGCCGAATCTGCACGGGCGTGGGGTCCGCGTCGCGGTCGGCGAATTCGATGCCCGTCGTCAGGCGGATGCCGCGCTCCATCGGCGTCAGCACGAAACCGTTGTCGATGTCGACGATCGGCCGGTTCAGACTGGCGTTGCCTTGCGCTGTGTAGTGGATGTGATAACCGCGCTTCACCGCCAGCGGCAGCGCGTAGCCATAAAGCCGCAGCAGATCCATCGACCATGGCCCCAGAGCCACCACCACATCCCTGGCCGCCACCTCGCCCGTCGTGGTCTCCACCACCCAGTCCTCGCCCTCGCGGCGCAGGCTGAGCGCATTGCCGCGCAATATGTCCCCGCCCATCAGCTTGAACGTCTCGGCATAGGCCTTGGTGACACCGCCCGGACTGGAGACGGATCTGGAATCCTTCCAGTAGACCGCCTTGTGGCACACGGGACGCAGATGCGGCTCCAGCGCGTTCAGGTCTCCAGGCTCGAGAATGTCGTAGCCGGCGCCGAAAATCCGAGCGTAGTGCAAATCGCGCTCGATATCGGCAAAGCCGGCCTTGCTGCGGTAGAGGTGGATCCAGCCGGTATCGCGAAAGAATCGCTCCGCCGGCGTCGAATGCGCCAGCGCCCAGTGCTCCGCCGCCGCATGCCGCTCAAGCTGATCGATGGCGCGGGCAAACCGGTCGACGGCAACATTGGTGGAGTGCTCGCGGAACTTCCACAGCCATGGCAGCAGGCCACGCAGAAAGCTCGGGTGATAGTGCGCCTGCGGACTGCGGTTCAGCGCATAGGTGAGCAACGCGCGGAAACTGTCGGGAAAGGTGATCGGCACGAACCCGTCGCGCTCGATGACGCCGGCATTGCCGTGGGACGTCTCCTCGCCCGGCGCGCGCCGATCGACCAGGGCGACCGAACGCCCCCGCTTGAGCAGGTGAAACGCCGAGGAAACCCCGGCGATACCGGCTCCCAACACGATCGCATCCACGCGCTGCACTTGGAGTTTCCTTTTCGCCACCGACAAACGTGTCAATACTCAGCCAGATCACGTCCAGGACGAAACTTCCAGCGTTTGGGGAAAGTACCGCATGATCAATAAGTTGGCTAGCCGTGCCATGAGCGAATCGGGGCGCGGCTTGCGATGGCTCGGCGACTGCGGCGTGCGCGCCGTAGCGGCAAGCGCGGTGCTGGGGCTGTTGCTGCCGGGCCTCTCTTCCGTTCTGCGGCCGATGATCGGAGTGGCCATCTTCATGCTTCTGGTGCTGGCCTTCCTGCGCGTCGATCCGCAGGCGGTGATCGCCCGCGTCCGCAAGCCCACGCTTGTGCTGGTCTCCGCCGTGTGGATCATGCTCGCGGTGCCGCTGTTCGCCGCTCTCCTGATGCATGCAACCGGCCTGAACGCGCGGAGCCCGGGCCTGATGCTGGCGGTGTTCATCGTCACCGCCGCGCCGCCGGTCATGTCCGCGCCGGCCTTTGCCGCCCTGATGGGACTGGACGGCGCGCTAAGTCTCACCGTGCTGATCGCCGCGACCGCGCTTACACCGCTGACGGCGCCGCTGATCGCCGGCGTCATGCTGGATGCGGCCCTGCCGATTTCCGCGCTGTCGCTGGCTCTGCGGCTGGTGGCGCTGCTGGCCGGCTCCATGGCGCTGTCATGGGTGATCCGGCGGCTGGCCACCCCGGCGCGGCTGGTCGTGCGCCGGCGCGAGATCGACGGGTTGAACGTGATTCTGCTGTTTGGTTTCATCATCGCCGCCATGGACGGCGTCGCCAGCCGATTCCTGATCGACCCCTTGCTTGTGCTGGGCATCGCGGCCCTGAGCTTCGGCGTCGCATTCACACAGATCGCCCTGACCATGCTGGCACTGCCAAAGGCCGCCAGCTCAGACGCCTTTGTCGTGGCGCATGCGGCGGGAAACCGCAACATGGGGCTGATGGTGGCGGCCCTGGGCGGATCGCTCCCCGACCTCGCCTGGCTCTATTTCGCCCTCGGTCAACTGCCCATCTACCTGTTGCCCTTGATGCTCAAGCCGCTCGCGGCAAGAATGCTCCCCCCGCTCCGCAACACCGCAACCGGAGACAAGGGCGGGACCAGACCATGAGGCCGCAGCAATGATCCATCGTATGCATCACACCATCATCCACGTGATAGCAGCACTTTGTGCGCTGGCCGCCCTGTCGATGCCTGCGCACGCGGCCGATGCCGCGGCCCGCGAGATCATCGGCTTCTCGCCCGACGGCGCCTATTTCGCATTTGAGCAATTCGGCGTGCAGGACGGCTCCGGCTTCCCCTATTCGGACATCTTCGTGCTGGAGACCGCGACCGACACCTGGGTGCGGGGCACCCCGGCACATGCCGTGCTGCGCGACGAAGCCGCCACACTGGAGGCGGTACGCGCTGAGGCCCGGCGCGAGGCGCGTCCGATTCTGACGCGTCTTCGGATCAGCTCCCAGCACGGCAGGGAGCTGGTTTCGGACAATGCGGACAATGCGCGCGACGCGGCCCGCTTCCTGCCATTTTTTCTGGCCGGCGACGGCCCCGCCCAAGACCCCGTGCGACTGCGGCTCAGCGAGATCGCCATGAGCCGAGACGACTGCGCCGCGCTGGGCGTCGTCAACCGCGGCTTTGCGCTTGTGCTGGAGGACGAGTCCGGGCAACCGTTGCGCATCCTGCAGGAGGACACCGAGATCCCCGCCTCCCGCGGCTGCCCGGTGCACTATGGCATCTCCGACGTGCTGGCATTCCCGCGCCCAGGCATTGGGCCGGTGCTGGTGGTCCTCGTCTCCGTCTACCGGTTCGGCTTCGAGGGTCTCGACCGACGGTACATCGCCATTGCCAGCACCTTTGACAATTTTTCAAACCCGTCCGACCAATAGATCAGTTCCGGCCCGCATGACTCTTCGCATCTCCAACGCCGACGCCCGCCGCCTGTTTCTGCATGGCCAGCGCCTGTCCCGCGATCCGCGCGCGCGGCTCGATGCCGCCGGGCTGCAGGCGCTGATCGAGGATCTCGGCTTTGTGCAGCTCGACAGCATCAACACGGTGGAACGCGCCCACCACCAGATCCTGTTCTCGCGTTCGCAGTCCTACCGGCCCGACGATCTGAAGCATCTACACGAAACGGAGGCGACCCTGTTCGAGAACTGGACCCACGACGCCTCGATCATCCCGTCGAAATATTTTCCCTACTGGCGGCACCGGTTTGCGCGCGAGCAGGAGCGATTGCGCGAGCGCTGGCAGAAATGGCGCCGCGACGGGTTCGCGGAACTGATCGGTACGGTGCGCGCCCATGTGGAGGCCAATGGCCCGACAATGGCGCGGGACCTCGGCCTGGACGAGGCCACGGGCGGCACCGGCGCACCCAAGAAGGGCGGCGACGGCTGGTGGGATTGGCATCCGTCGAAGACGGCGCTGGAATACCTGTGGCGCACCGGAGAAGTCTCCGTCATCCGGCGGGAGGGATTTCAGAAGGTCTATGATCTGTCCGCCCGCGCCATCCCGCCCGAGCATCACGACCACAGCGTCACGGAAGAGGCGTTCGTTGACTGGGCCTGCCACAGCGCGCTGGACCGGCTCGGCTTCGCGACGCCCACTGAGATCACTGCCTTCTGGGAAGCGCTGCCGCTGGAGACCGTCAAGGACTGGTGCGCCCGCAACCATGGCGAAACGCTGGTCGAGGTCGAAATCGAGGGCGCCGGCGGCGACACGCGCCCCGCCCTCGCCTTCCCGGACATCGAACAGAGGCTGGCCGCCGCCCCGCCTCCACCCAGACGCCTGCGCGTCCTGAGCCCGTTCGACCCCGCGATTCGCGACCGTAACCGTACCGAACGGCTGTTTGGCTACCGCTACCGCATCGAGGTGTTTGTGCCCGAGGCCAGGCGGGAGTTCGGCTATTACGTCTTCCCGCTGCTGGAGGGCGACAGGCTGGTCGGCCGCATCGACATGAAGCACCACCGCAAGCAAGGCGAGTTGCGCGTCAAGGGCCTTTGGTGGGAGCGTTGCGTGCGCGCCTCAAAGGCCCGCGAAGAGGCCCTTCTGGCCGAACTCGAGCGCATTCGCCGCTTCACCGGCGCCGCCGAGATCACCTTCGAGAACGGCTGGCGGCGCTCGTAAGCCTAGCTGCAAGCCCCGAACCATTGCGCGGTGCAGGCGAGATCGAGAAAGAAACCGGTCACGGCAGCGGCAATGCCCAGCACCGAGGCCAGAACGTACCACCGGCCGAACCGCACGCTGTCAAGCGCGCGCATGCGACCGGCGATCCCCTTGCCGATCTTCGACAGCGCGTCCCGGTGCTCCCCGGACACGAATCGATCCGCCCCCTGACTGCGCAACAGCGCGTGCAAGGCGGGGATGGCGAGCAGGAGTGCCGCCGCGAAGTTCAGAACTTTACTCGTCAGCAGCATTGTCCGGCTCCCCGAAATCGAGGCCAAGATCCAGAGCCCACAACAGTCGCGCCACCAGATCGAGAGAAGGCCCCCGCTCACCAAGACCGCGCTCGACCAGCGATAGCTGCGACACGGTCGTCGCCGCCTTGCCCGCCAGTTGCTTCAACGTCATGCCGCGCGCCTCGCGCTGAGCGCGCAGCCATGCGCCGAACGCCAGGACCGCGCGCTGCGCGTGATAGCCGCGCCGGGCATCATCCGACCTGGCGACGGACGCGCGCACCCGCTGCAGTCCATCCTGTTCCCCGGTCCCGGGCAGTTCCGGCTCCAGCGGACGGACCCGCGGCCACTTGCGCGTCTCACCAGGCGCGGCCTCGTCTCGTCCCGTCTCCAGCAGCTTCAGGATGTGAGATACCTTGGCGTCGAGGTGCTGGGCGAAATCGTCAACCGACCGTTCAGCCGTCGCACTCTGCGCGCCTTCCTCGGGGTCGACCACGACAAGAAAATTCTCGTCGCCAGGCATTGCCTCGGGGTCGAGAAACACCCGCGGCTTGAATCCAGACCACACGGGCGCCCCCAGGACATCGCGCCCGCGCAGATCCGCCGCTTGACTCTCGGAAAGGATCGGATCGAGCGTCAGATGCGCAACCCCCTCCCGAACCTCGAAACCAACCGGCTCGTCTGCAGCCCTGCTCAAGCCCGGCGCACTCAGGCTTTCCAGGTTTCCGACGCGCACCTGCAAATCCGGTCCGCCGCCGATCGGATGAATAACCGCGGTTGCGGAAATCAGATCAATGTATTTGACGAAGCCAAGAGCCTGTTCCGACATGACGTGGACCTGCTTGATTCGAGAACCGCACCAACCGGTTCATAGGCAAATGAATCTGACGATCGTTGTTTCGCTGGCGCCGACATCGAGGAGAACGGCGAGTTTCCGCTCATGCTGAACCGTGTACCGCCGGACCGGCTGCCCGCCGGCTTCGAAGGGGCCGGCGAAACTGACGGCGATGCCGGGGTGCTTTGCATCGACGCCGAACCGAAGAGGTCTTTCGACCAGAGCCTCCAGATGCGCCAACGGCCGGCCCCGAAGACTCTCGAGAAAAGCGTACAAACGCCCCAGCGACGCTCCACACCCACTCGATGCCGCATCGATCGACGTTTCACAGTCCTCACTGACCGTCTCGGCGTACCATATCCGAACCTTGTCCCAGTCCGTCACGAAACGCTCCTCAAATTTATTCTTTAGGATAAAATTTTCAAGTCAATTCATTCAAAAAGATAAACCTATCTCCCCGCTCCCACTGAAGGCCACAGGCGTTGACGGCTTTCCAGATCGCCCATGAGGTGCACTCAACATCCTGCCGACAGCGCTGCGGAAACGCAATATTGACGGAGTGTCCCTCGGCCCCTTCGATGGCAAGCACCCACGTAGCGCGCATGGCACTACGCCCGCTCGGTGGCGCGTGCCGGGGCCTTGCCGGCCGCATCGCGCATGCGCTCCGCCATGCCCTCGAGGCTGACGACCCCGTCGGCAGCCGCATGGGCCGTCTCCAGAGTCTCGCGCACCTCTGCCGGCACCTCGCGCAACAGTTCGGCCAGCGGCACCGGTTTGCCGACAAGGAAACCCTGGATCTCGTCGCAGCCCTCGCGCACCAGCATGTCGAGCTGGTTCACGGTTTCCACGCCCTCGGCGACAATGTCCATGCCGAGCGCGTTGCCCAGGCGCAGGATCGTCTCGACGATGGCGCAGGCACTGGCACTCGACGGCATCGAGGACACAAACGAGCGATCGATCTTGATGACATCGAAGGGGAAACGGCTGAGATAGCTGAGCGAGGAATAACCGGTCCCGAAGTCGTCGAGCGCAATGCGCACGTTTAATTTCTTCAGTGCCTTCAAAACGCCGAACGCGCGCTGGTCGTCATCAAACACCACGCTCTCGGTGATCTCGATCTCGAGCTGCTCGGCGGGCAGGCCTGAACGCGCAAGCGCGGTCTCCACCGCCTCGACGAATCCCTTGTCGCGGAATTGCAGGGGACTGACGTTGACGCTCACGCGCTTGCCGCCGAACTCCGACAGCGCGATCCGGCAGGCGTTCTCCATCACCCACTTGCCGATCGGCACGATCTGACCGGATTGCTCGGCGACGGGGATGAAGTCCGTGGGGCTGACGGTGCCGCGGGTGGGATGATGCCAGCGGATAAGTGCCTCATAGCCGAGGATCTCGGCGGTCGCGGCGCCCAGGCGCGGCTGGAAGTAAATCTCGAACTCGTCGCGCTCAATCGCCATCGTGAGATCGGCTTCCAGGTGCCGGCGGATCTTCACCGCGGCATCCATCCCCTCCTCGAACACGCAATAGGTGCCGCGGCCGAGGCTTTTGGCCTTGTATAGCGCCGTGTCGGCGCGCGAGATGAGCGTGCCGATGCCCGTGCCGTTGAGCGGGCAGATGGCGATGCCGATGCTGGCGGCGTTGCGCACCACGAGGCCGCCGCCGCAGTCAATCGGCTGGGCGATCAGGAACAGCAGCCGGTGCGCCAGATCCGCCGCCTGGTTGGCGAAGCCGATTTCCGACTGGATGATCGCGAATTCATCGCCGCCCAGACGCGCCACCGTGTCCGTCGGCCGCACCGCCTGGCGCAGCCGCCGCGCGGTCTCCCGGATGACCTGATCGCCGACCGGATGGCCATGCAGATCGTTGATGTCCTTGAAGCGATCCAGATCGATGAGCAGCACGCCGGTCATCGCCCCCTGGGCATCCTGGCGCCGCACGGCGGCCTCGAGCTGATCGGTGAACACGGCGCGGTTGGGCAGATCCGTAAGCGGGTCGTGCTGGGCGAGGTGGCGGATCTTCTGCTCCGCCTTCTTGCGATCGCGCAGGTCGACGACGGCGGAGACCATGGTGCGCTTTCCGCGATAGACAATCTGGCGGCTGCGTACCTCGACGGGAATGACGGTTCCATCGACGTGAATGACGCGCAACTCATAGGGTTTGCTGTCCTTGAGCCGCGAGCGCTTGCGCACCAGGTCATGGTCCTGAGGATCGACGAGATCCAGCACCTTGCGGCCCTTGAGATGGTCGATCGGTATGCCGAGCAGTTCCTCGAGCGCGGCGTTTCCGTCCGCGACAATGCCGCCAATCGAGATGGTGATTGCCTCGAAGGTGGAATTGGCGAGCGCGGACAGCCGTTCCGCCTCTTCCTCCGAGCGCTGCTTCTCGGTCTCGAAGTTGCGCGCGAGTTCCTCGTTCTGGATCGAATCCATCAACCGGTTGAACAGTCCCGACAGCCGCTCGGCCTCATCCCCCTGGGTGACTGGAAGCCGCAACGAAAGATCCGTCTCCCCGTTGATCAGGGCGCTGTAGGCATCCTCGACGTGGCCGATGCCCAGGCGGGTACCGTGTTCGGTTTCATTCAGACCGCGCTCCTCGTCCTCCGCGCTGACCCGGATCGGCATGACGGACCGGAGCAGGACGAAAAACAGGTAGCTGACGCCGAACGCCCAGACGAAATTCACGCCCGAACCGAGAGCCTGGACGCCGAGCTGGTCAAGACGGGCGCCGGTCGGCAGATGCTCGAGCGGCGCGAACAGCGCCACCGACAGCGTGCCCACCACGCCCGCCACGCCGTGCACACCGACCGCGCCCACGGCGTCGTCGATCTTGAACCGCGCTTCCAGGATGGTGTTGCTGTAGACAGCGGCGAGCCCGCCCAGCGCACCGACCAGCATCGCGCCCTGCGACCCCAGCGCCATGCAGCCGGCGGTGACCGCCACAAGCCCGCCCAGCATGCCGGAAATCGCCTTTTCCGGCAGGAAGATGCCGTCCTGCCGCCAGCCGACGAGGAAACCGGCCGTGCCGCCCGTCGCCGCGGCCAGCACCGTGTTGGCGACGATATGGGCGATGTCGGGCACCGCGGCGATGGTCGAGCCGCCGTTGAAGCCGATCCAGCCGACGAAGATGAAGAACGCGCCCGCGGTAGCCAGCACGGGGCTGTGACCCTGAATACGCACCGGCCGACCAGCGGCGTCGAAGCGGCCCTTGCGCGCGCCCACCACGATGCAGGCGGCCAGCGCGATCCAGGCGCCGGTGCCGTGCACCACGGTCGAGCCGGCGAAATCGACAAAGCCCATGTTGCCGAGGAAGGCGGAAGAGTTTTCGACCAGAGCCGCGCCCCAGGCCCAGTGCACGAAGACCGGATAGACAAGACCCGCGATCAGCAGCGAACACAGCAGATAGGCGATCAGCGGCATGCGCTCGGCGACGGCGCCGGAAACGATCGTCGCCGCCGTGCCGCAGAACATCACCTGGAAGACGAAGAAGGCCAGCCCCCAGCTCTCGACCTCGCGCAGCATGAAGAACTTCGAATCAACGCCGATCCAGAAGCCGTTGCCCGCGCCAAACGAGATCATGAAACCGACGCAGGCGAAGGCGAGCACCGAGAAGGTGAAGTCCAGCATGTTCTTCTGGGCGACGTTGACGGAGTTCTTGGATCGCACCATGCCGGCTTCGAGCAGCATGAAGCCGACCTGCATCAGCAACACCAGCGCCGCGGCAATCAGGATCCAGACGTAGTCGAGCCGCTGTTGCGCGACCTTCAATGCGTCATGGATCTCCGCCAGTCCAACGTCCGACGGATCGGAGGCAACAGCCGGTGCGACGGCAACAAGGCCGATCGAAAAACTCAACGCTGCAACAGCAGCAAGGTGACGCCAACATGCGCTCATCAGGATCCCCGCATACCTGATCTGTTCTGAATTTGATGGTGTCAGTTTTCGGGAGGTACCGTTAAAATTGAAATAATTTTCAGAATAGTCGACTCAAGAATATGAAGAAACGCCCGGGATACAGCGAGGAAATTATTGACGACTTATTAAGTCGAGTAAAATTGCCTCGCAAACGCGCTCATTGCTTAAAAAGCAATCAAATCACGGTTCATGTAAAAAATCAGCACTCACGGCTCACGCGATCGAGGAAAACTGATCAAAGCCAACGACCAACGTTCCGAACGCAGCGCTTTCGGGTTGCAATCGACATGACATCGTTTCTGCATTGATGCTTTGACATCTGACGTGCCGAGGCATGCCAATGCCGGCAACCACGCCCACGGACAAAGCACCCGTCAGGCGAGACACTGAAACCCGCTTGCGACAGATGACGGAATGACACGTTGACCGCCTGACAAACCCACGGGCATTATTGACAAAACTGACATCACCGCATCAGGTGACGCCACGCGTCCCGTAATTGCTCCATTTCCCTCCAAAAGAAGTGTTTGATGATGAAACAAGGTTTCGCGGTGTGCATGTTCATGACGCTTCTCGCAGGATGCGCATCCGCACTTTATCCTGATGGTCCCGGTTCGGTTGATGTGAACCACGTCAACGTCCGGGACGTTTACATCGTCAAATTTTTCAGCGGCGAGAACATTTTGTACCCAGAAGAATTTTGCCCTGTTTCGTCCGAAGGCGTGTTCGACTCCTGCCCCGCGTCGAAAAGCATCAAGTTCGATATCGTGCCGCCTGCAACAGTCTCCGATGCCATCACGGCACAAAGCACCCTGGCGGTTTCAGGCACACAGGACATGCGCCTGATCTTCAAACGAAGCGAAGCCCGAGATGACAATATCTACGCATACTCCCATGGCCTGCGAAATATCGGGAACCTCAACAAGACCATTTTCCGTGCAGGTGACTACACCTACATAACTCGTTTCAAACCGGGCTACGTGGTCGTACTTCCGCCAACCTCTGACGAAGAATTATGGATAGAACGAGCAAGGGAAACGTTGTCTGGCGCGCTTGGAAACTCCGTAAATCAGTTCACATTCGTCGCCGCGAAACGGACCGGGACCATCTGCAACGACCATCCGAGCCGAAGGTTGCAGGTTGGCGCCGCGTCCATCAAAGAATTCACCTGCACTTTGAACAATCCTGACGACATGAAGGCGCTGGACGAGACTACCAGCGGCGGCACCTGAACCCCCGAGTCGGACAGTATAGAACGAGACGGCGGAACCAGCATTGTGGCTGCCTCCGGCCGTAGCCGACCATATGCCGCATAGAAGCGGTCGGCGCCAATTGTGATCACGGGCGTTTCCTGCTAGATGCGGGCGCAAATCCTCCCACCGCATAAAGGCCGCGCCATGATCCCGCGCTATTCCCGCTCCGAGATGACCGACATCTGGTCCCCGGAATCGAAATTCCGTATCTGGTTCGAGATCGAGGCGCATGCCTGCGACGCGCTCGCGGAACTCGGCGTCATCCCCAAGGAAGCGGCGAAGACGATCTGGGAAAAGGGCGGTGCGGCCACCTTCGACATCGACCGCATCGACGCGATCGAGCGCGAGACCAGGCACGACGTCATCGCCTTCCTGACCCATCTGGCGGAAATCGTCGGCCCCGACGCGCGCTTCGTGCACCAGGGCATGACCTCGTCGGACGTGCTGGACACCTGCCTCAACGTGCAACTGGTCAAGGCCGCCGACCTGCTGCTGGCCGACATGGACGCGCTGCTGGCCGCCATCAAGCGCCGGGCGTTCGAGCACAAGGACACGGTGACCATCGGCCGCTCGCACGGCATCCACGCCGAGCCGGTGACCTTCGGCCTGAAGCTGGCCCAGGCCTATGCCGAGTTCGAGCGCAACCGCGCCCGTCTGGTGGCTGCGCGCGCGGAAGTCGCCACCTGCGCGATCTCCGGCGCCGTCGGCACCTTCGCCAACATCGACCCCCGCGTCGAGGAGCATGTCGCAAAGGCCATGGGCCTGACGGCGGAGCCCGTCTCCACGCAGGTTATCCCGCGCGACCGCCACGCCATGTTCTTCGCAACGCTGGCCGTCGTGGCGTCTTCGGTGGAGCGCCTGGCGACCGAAGTCCGGCACCTGCAGCGCACGGAAGTGCTCGAAGCGGAGGAATATTTCGCGCCGGGCCAGAAGGGTTCCTCCGCAATGCCGCACAAGCGCAACCCGGTGCTGACGGAAAACCTCACCGGGCTGGCGCGCATGGTCCGCTCCTTCGCCCTGCCCGCCATGGAGAACGTGGCGCTGTGGCACGAGCGCGATATCTCCCATTCCTCCGTCGAGCGGATGATCGGGCCGGACGCGACCGTGACGCTCGACTTCGCTCTGGTGCGGCTGACCGGCGTCATCGACAAGCTGCTGGTCTATCCCGAGCGCATGCTGGGCAACATGAACCGCCTCGGCGGACTGGTGCATTCCCAACGCATCCTGCTGGCGCTGACCCAGGCAGGCGCGCAGCGCGAGGACGCCTATCGCCTCGTGCAGCGCAACGCCATGAAGGTCTGGGACAGCTACCAGGTTGCCGGCTCCGCCTCGGTCGACTTCCTAGAGCAGCTTCTGGCCGATGCCGACGTGCGCAAGTACCTCTCCGAGGAACAGATCCGCGAGCGCTTCGACCTTGGCTATCACACCAAGAACGTCGACGTGATCTTCAAGCGGGTTTTTGGCGAAAGTTGAGCGGATGAAACTGGCGGTCGTCGCGGATATCCATGGCAATGTGCTGGCGCTTGAGGCGGTCCTCGCCGACCTCAAGCGCGAGGCACCCGATGCCGTGGTCAATCTCGGCGACTGCGTCTCGGGTCCGTTGTGGCCGGAGCAAACCGCCGCGATCCTTCGCGAGACGAACTGGCCAACCGTGCGGGGCAATCACGACCGAGTCGTCGCGGCGGGCACCATCCCGCCCAGCAACCGCACGGACAGCTTCACAATCGAGCGCCTGTCTGCGGAAAGCCGCTCATGGCTTCAGGATCTGCCGCCGGTCATCCGTTGGACGCAGGACATGCTTCTGTGCCACGGCACCCCTGACGATGATCTGACCTATCTGTGCGAGACGATTTCCGGCGACGGCATGCAGCTTGCCGAAGAGGCCGCCATCGAGGAGCGGCTCGGCACCGAGCGCGCGCCGATCGTCTGTTGCGGACACACCCACATTGCGCGCCTGATCACCCTGTCCGCCACAGACCAGACCATCCTCAATCCCGGAAGCATTGGATTGCCGGGCTACAGCGATGGCACGCCCAGCGCGCACAAGGCGGAAGCCGGCAGCCCGCACGCTCGCTACGCGACGATGGAACGGCGGAGGGACGGTTGGCGGATCGACCTGAAGACTGTCCAATACGATTGGGACAAGGCCGCTGCGGAAGCCTCCAGGAACGGCCGCCCGGATTGGGCGCGCCCGTTGCGAACGGGATTTTACGGCCCGCTTTAAACCGCAATCAGCATCCAACGCAAAAGACACGTCGATCATGAAAATAGCCCACTCCGAAATTCTGATCGTTCCGGGCCTCGGCAATTCCGGACCCGACCACTGGCAGACGCGCTGGGAGACGAAACTGTCGACCGCGAAGCGCGTGGAGATGGGAAACTGGGACCGGCCGCACCGCGAACAGTGGACCGAAAGACTGGTGACCGCCGTCAATGCGGCGCAGCGGCCGGTGGTGCTCGTCGGGCATTCGCTCGGCGTGGTCACGATCGCCCATGCGGCCCCGAAATTCGACCGTGGCAAGGTGGCCGGCGCCTATTGCGTGGCCCTGCCCGACATCGAGGACGCCAGCCGCGTTCCCGCGCCAACGCCCGGCTTCGGCCCGATCCCGCGCGAAAAACTGCCCTTCGCGTGCACGCTGGTGGCCAGCCAGACCGATCCCTATTGCCCGTATCCCAAGGCGGAACGGATTGCCGCGGAGTGGGGCGCCCATTTCGAGAGTGCGGGCGACTGCGGCCATATCAACGCCGACAGCGGCCAAGGCCCCTGGCCCGAAGGCCTGTTGTCGTTTGCGAAGTTCATGACGCGGCTGGGATAGGCGGCGCACCGGACCGACCGCGAACATCAGGACGCCTTGCCAAGATCCTCGAGCAGATGTTCGATTGGAGACTTGCCGTTGGTCCGATAGGGTTTGACGAACGGAAGGCAACTCGGCACATAGGGCTTCACCGCCTGGTCCGGCAGGGGCTTCACCGATCCTTGCGATGCCGCCAGGCCGAAGGCGTCTCCCTGGACGCTGTCGACATCGAAGTACTGGGCCTTTTTGAAGGGACCGCATTCGAAGCCGGCACCTTCGTGCCCCGTCTGCGGATTATGGGTATTCTTCCCATAGGCAAAACAGGCTTCTGTGGATTTCTCCTGACGCTCGACCTTCCAGCGCCCATGCAAGATGCGCTCGTTTCCCGGATACCAGAGATGGGCCGTGCCGTCCGCAGCGGTATATTCGATTTGCGTGCCGTGTCGATTGAAGTCGTAGGACACAATGGTTCGATCAGCCATGTAGGCTTCCGCATCGGCCGATTTGATCTGCGACACCCCTAAGAACCGGTCGGAGCCCGAATAGGCGAGAGCGGTTTCTTCCGCGCTGCGATCGGTGCAATCAAGCATGTCTTGGGTGTTGTTTCTTGCGGCCTGCGCGAGCTTGTCGAACATAACCCTGTCTTTCTCGCGCATGTGCGTCGCACAAGATGCAAGCAAGACGCCACCGACCAGCGCCGCGAGAACAGCGCCGCCCGATTTAATTGAGTTCATATTCCCCGCCCCCAAATACCCAATGCAACGCGTGCCTGCCTGTGCAGTCCAATAGAAACTAGACGCAGCGGCAAACTATGTACAAGAGCGCCGGGAGAGAAAGACGGAGAACCAAGGGCGGATGTCAGACCGCGACGCTGCCCAGCATCGCGCTTGCGCCGGTCTTCAACACCACCGTGTCGACGCCATAGGCGATAAATGTGTAGCCCATCGCCCTGGCCGCCTTCACGTCCTCGGCGGTGTTGCAGAACGTGCCGGCGATCTTGCCGGCTTTCTTCGCTGCCTCGCAGATCCGCCGGCCGGCGTCCTGGGTCTCCGCGCCGCTGGGATCGATCTTCGCGCCCTGAGACAGCGCGATGGAGAGATCGCCCGGGCCGACAAACACGCCGTCCAGACCCTTGACCGCCAGAATGTCGTCGAGGGCGTCCAGCCCGGCGCGCGTCTCGATCATGCCCAGAGACAGCGTCTCGGCGTCCGCGCTCATCAGATAGGCCTGCGGCTCCTCCATGCCGCTGAGTTCCATGGCGCGCATGGGACCCCAGCTGCGCCCGCCGGTGGGCGGATATTTCGTGAAGCCGGCGAAGCGCTCGGCGTCCGCGACCGAATTGATCATCGGTGCGATCACCGCCTGAACGCCGAGATCAAGCATGCGGCTGGCGGTGGCGAAATCGTCCACGGGAATGCGGCCCACCGGATGACCACCAGCCAGCACAACGCCGCCAATGGCGTCCCGCACCGAGCCGAGGTCGTGCTGGCCGTGCTGCATGTCCAGCACCACCGCCTCGTAGCCACAGCGCACCATCGCCTCGGCAAGGGCGGGACTGGGAAGGATCGACCAGCCGGTGATCACGGTTTCGCCGGCACGCAACCGGTCCGCCAGCGTTTTTTCAGGCTCGACCATTCTCAATCCCCGACCCTCGTTTGTTTTCGCCACGACAAGGTGACCGGAACCCGTCCGTCACCTCGCATATCGCCGCCGCCGATTGTCCACAGCACCTGCAGATCAGCCAGAATGCCTTTTCAGAGGATTCAGGAGCGGCACGCCGGGCCACGCCGGCGTCAGTCTTTTTCGACCTGAGCGACCGCGGTGCCCATCAGCTCTTCCATGGTGCGGCGAATCTGGTGATCCGACTGCTCGACGCCGCCCGCATCGAAATCAGCGCGGATCTTGCGAAAGACATCCTCTTCGCCCGGCTCTTCGAAATCGGCGCGCACGACGTCGCGCGCATAGGCATCCGCGTCCTCGCCGGTCTTGCCAAGCTTTTCGGCCGCCCACAGACCCAGGAGCTTGTTGCGCCGCGCGGTCGCCTTGAAGCGCAATTCCTCGTCGTGCGCGAATTTTTTCTCGTAAGCGTCCTCGCGCTTGTCGAACGTGGTCATCTATTGTCTCCTGAATGTACCTTTGGTTAGCAAGACCTGCCGTCTCCATATAGGCAGCCGACACGCCGAAACCATGAGATGTATCATGGCCCTTGCATATCCCCCCGCGAACGCCAAATCAACGGTACCAGACACCGCCGCAGACTGGATGCGCAATCCAGACAATTGCGGTACACACTCGATTGTGCTTTGCACCGTGATCGGCTAGTGTCGCGCCTCGCTACGGGAGGGCCCTGCCGATTCTGCAGACTGTGCACAAACCGTGTACCGCGCGCGCCACCGGAGCCTCCCTGCATCCATGGATTTCCTCGACAGACCACGGTACGTACCCATGAATCGCCGCCGGCGCATTTACGAAGGCAAGGCCAAGATCCTCTACGAGGGGCCTGAGCCAGGAACTCTGATCCAGCATTTCAAGGACGATGCCACGGCCTTCAATGCAAAGAAACACGAGATCATCGATGGCAAGGGCGTGCTCAACAACCGCATCTCCGAGCACATCTTTTCCAATCTGAACGCGATCGGGATCCCGACCCATTTCATCCGCCGGCTGAACATGCGCGAGCAGCTCATCCGCGAGGTGGAGATCATCCCGCTTGAGGTCGTGGTGCGCAACGTCGCCGCGGGCTCGCTGGCCAAGCGCCTGGGTCTGGATGAAGGCACCCAGCTGCCGCGCTCCATCATCGAATTCTACTACAAGAACGACGAGTTGGACGACCCGATGGTCGCCGAAGAGCACATCACCGCGTTCGGCTGGGCGACACCGCAGGAAATCGACGACATCATGGCGCTGGCCATTCGCGTCAACGACTTCCTCTCCGGTCTGTTCCTGGGCGTCGGCATCCGGCTTGTCGATTTCAAGATCGAATGCGGGCGTCTGTGGGAAGGCGAGATGATGCGCATCGTCGTCGCCGACGAGATTTCCCCCGACAGCTGCCGTCTGTGGGACGTCAAGACCGACGACAAGATGGACAAGGACCGCTTCCGCCGCGACCTCGGCGGGATGCTGGAAGCCTACCAGGAAGTCGCACGCCGTCTCGGCATCCTCAACGACAACGAGGAACGCCCGCACGGCTCCGGCCCGGTGCTGGTTCAGTAAGACGATCCCGCACCCGCGGCCTCCCGCCGCGGGTGCTGCCATTCGCCATTTTGGCGACCCATCGTTCAAGCGAACTCCCAATCAAGAGATACAAGATCCCATGAAGGCACGTGTGACCGTCACCTTGAAGAACGGCGTGCTTGACCCGCAGGGCAAGGCAATCGAAGGCGCGCTGCATGCGCTCGACTTCGGCGGCGTTGGCGGCGTGCGTCAGGGCAAGGTGTTTGACATCGAGCTCGAAGGAACCGACACGGCCAAGGCCCGGACGGATCTCCAAGCCATGTGCGAGAAGCTGCTCGCTAACACGGTCATCGAGAATTACGCGATCGAATTGATGTAGCCAAAACCGGCGAATTGGCCGGAACGGCGTTTCGTGTAAACTGAGCCGAACCGAACGTGCGCACCTGGAGCACCTTCAATGGTCGAGGTTTCCAACGAGCTGATCTACGAGATCCTGAAATCCGTGCAACAGCGGCTGGACACGATGGATCGCAAGCTGGACGAGGTGAAAACGGAACTCCAATCCGTCCGTGGACATATGCTTGCCATGCAGACTGACATCCACAACATCTATTCAATCCTCGAACGCCACGACGAGCGTCTGGACAGGATCGAACGGCGCCTCGAACTGACGGACACAGTGCAGTGAATGGCGCTTCACGCGCCGCAATGTCCTTCCTCATCTGAAGCAGCAAAGACAAGCCCATGAAATCCGCCGTCGTCGTCTTCCCCGGCTCCAATCGCGAGCGCGACATGATGCGCGCGCTCGAGCTCGTCACCGGGACCAAGCCCGTCGCCGTCTGGCATCAGGACACCAGCATCCCGGATGTCGACCTGATCGTGCTGCCCGGCGGCTTTTCCTATGGCGACTACCTGCGCTGCGGCGCCATCGCGGGCCGCTCGCCGGTGATGGCGGAAGTCGCGCGCATGGCCCATTCCGGACGGCTCGTCCTCGGCGTCTGCAACGGCTTGCAGATCCTCACCGAAACCGGCCTGCTGCCCGGCGCGTTGATGCGCAACGCGAACCTGAAGTTCGTGTGCAAGGAAGTGAAGCTGGAAACGGCGAACGCCGAAACGGCCTTCTCCAATGCGTTTTCCAAGGGCCAGGTCTGGCGCTGCCCCGTGGCCCATCACGACGGCAACTATTTCGCCGACGCTGAGACGCTGGCGCGGCTTGAAGGCGACGGCCGCGTGGTCTTCCGCTACGCCGAGGGCACCAACCCCAACGGCTCGGTCAACGACATCGCCGGCATTCTCAATGCGCGCGGCAATGTCCTGGGCATGATGCCGCACCCGGAAAATCTCGTCGAACCAGCGCAAGGCGGCACAGACGGGCGGTTGCTGTTCGAAAGCCTGACCTGCGCCTTCGCCGACGCCTGAGCCGGCGGCCATAAGCTGACCGGCGCACGCCGCGATACCAAGACGCCTTGCTCCCTGGAGCCGCCAATGCTCGGTGCAATCGCGATTGCCGTGACGGTCGGATTGAGCCTGCTGCTCATCCGGCCCGCATTGGTGCAGACCGACCGCTGGCGTGCCATCGCCACGCCGCTGGCCTCGGTCATCGGCAGCGGCTTTCTGGTCTCCGTGCCCATCCTGCGCGATCTGGCCGGGGTCCGGGCCATCGGACCGATGGCGGGACTGCTGCTGCTGGCCTATCTGATCGGCAGCGCCGTGCGCGTCAGCACCATGAAGCAGGCGCAGATTATCGCAGCAGCGGTGTACCTGAGCTTCTTCGCTCTGGTGATCCCGCTCTTCGGCGTCGGCAGCGGCGCGAGAGGCGTGGCGGGGATCGTCGCGTTCGGCACGCCGGCGGAAGGCGGGTAGACTCAGATCCATTTCAGCAGCTTGAACAGCGCGATTTCCACGCCGACCAGCACCAGCAGCGCGATCGAGACCACGGCGAACCCCATCGGCTCGCCGGCCAATGGAATGCCGCCGACATTGATGCCGAACAGACCGGTGATCAGGCCCAGCGGCAGAAAGATCGCCGCCACCAGCGACAGAAGATACATGTTGCGGTTCAATTGCTCCGACAACCGCGTGTTGAGTTCCTCGGCCAGGATCGTGGCGCGCTCGCGCACCGCATCGAGATCCTCCACCTGCCGCATCGTATGATCGCCGACCGCATGCAGGCGGATCCGCGCATCCTCATCGAGCCAGGAAGCCTTCAGCGCATTGAGCTGCAGGAACACGTCGCGCTGGGGCGACAGATAGCGGCGGAACGGCACCGCGGTGCGCCGCACATCCATGAGACTGGCGCGCAACGCCGTGTGCGTCATCTCCTCATCCTCCTCCTCGAGCCGATCGACGTTGTCCTCGATCTCGCGGATGACGGCGCTGATCTGATCGCTCAGACCCAGCGCGAGATCGCACACAAAATCGGCCGGCGAGTCCGGCCCGTGTCCCGCTTCCCAGGCCTGGCGAATGCTCTGCACCGCATAAACCTGCCGCTGGCGCAGGCTGATGACCCGATGCTCCTCGACCCACAGACGGATCGACACCATGTCCTCGGGTGAGGAATTGGGATTGAGGTTGACGCCGCGCAGAATGATCAGGGTGCCATCGCTCATTGGCGCGCAGCGCGGCCGGGTATCCTCCATCAGCAGCGCCTCAACGACCAGCGGATCGAGCCCGCTGGTCTCTTCGAGATAGCGTGCCGCACGGTCGGACGCCCGATTCATGTGCACCCAGCGCCAACGTCCCGCAGCCGGCGGGGCTTCCACCCCGGCCCAGTCCAGCGGCAGGGTGATCCTGTCGTCACGTCTCTCGAAGGCACAAATCAGGCCTTCGTCCTCATCACTTTCCTGAAGTCCCGAATGGATGTCCACGCCGCCTACCCGCTCCGTTGAGTGCCGCCCATGGCGACATCGCATGGTAGTGCATCACCGTCGCCCGCGAAATCACCAGTGCCCGCGCCGCTGCAGTCCCGGCCGCACCAAAACATATTAAAATATGAATTTTTACTTAAGCGTGATGCCGGAGAGGTGAAAAATATCGACATTAATGCCGATAAATTCAATTGGTTCTTCGACCAAAATTAACGATGAAGCGAATAGCCTTGCATCAGCGGTGGCCGTCCTCCTCCCGGAATTCACCAAGATCATCGAGTGGGCCCGATATGTTTGATCGTTTGACGTTGCGTCTTCGAGTGATTGTCCTGGCACTGAGTGCGATCGTCGGCATATTGGTCACCGGCACGTTGCAATACGTTTCGGACGCTGCGCTGTCGCACGCCTCGGGCCAATACGAAAAGATCGACAAGGCCTACGAGACACTGTCGGTCTTCCAGCGCGAGTTGCTGCGCCTGCGCGTCGCCGAGCAGCGGATGCGGGCCGAGCGCAAGGCCTCGATCCTGCCCGCTCTCGAAACAGCGCGCGCCGCCGCCGCGGATCGCGCCGGACCGGCATTTATCCACGCGGAGAACAACGAGATCGCCGACGGCACGGCGGCCCTGTTCGACGACTATCTCGCGGCCATCACCCAATACGTCGCTATCCTCGACACCCTGGGCTATCGCGACCGCCAGAGCGTCGTTGTTACCGAGGCCGGAAAGGACGGCATCGACAGCCCCACCGGCTTCACCGTCGATCTCAGCAACGCCGCCACGAAGATCTCCACACGCCTCGCCGAGGAACTCGAGTTCGACGATCAGGCGGCCGTGTTTCGCGTCGATGCGGCCTTCAACCGCATCCGCCGCGACATCCTCAAGCTGATCGCCGACGCCGATCAGGACTATGTCGCGCTGATCGAAGCCAAGTTCAGCGAAGTCAACGAACTGCTGCAGGACGGCGACCTCGATTCGGGGTTCTCCGACGAGGTCACCGCCCTGATGACCGAAATGCACGCCCCGCTGGAACAGCTCAGCAATGCCGAACTGGCGCTTGCCGACATCGACAGGACCGTGAATGCCCGCTACGAAACGCTCGACTCCGGGCTTACGGAAGCGCTTGCGACAATCACCCAGCGCACGGACGCGATCCGCACGACGCTGAACGACAAGCGGTCGTTCCTGTCGACGCTGATGATGACCGTCGCCGGCGTCACGCTCGCTGTCCTGGTGCTTGCCGGCGCACTGATCGTCCGCAGCGTCACACGCAGCCTCTCGACGATCATCGCCGTCACAGGCCGTCTCGCCCGCGGCGAAACCGATTGCGACATTCCCTACGCCGACGCCAGGACCGAACTCGGCGATCTCGCCCGCGCGCTGGCGGTATTCCGCGACAACGCCGTGGAGCGCACCCGGCTGGAGGACCGCGCTGAAGTCAACCGCGCCGCCCGCACCCGCCGCCAGGAAACCGTCGAGCAGATCATCGGCGAGTTCAACCAGGACATTGTGGCGCTGCTTGCCGCCGGCAACGAGGCGATCGACGGCGCGCGGACATCCGCCGCCGAGCTGCGCGATGCCGCGCAGCGCAACGATGCGCAAGCTTCCAGCGCCGATGAGGCATCCGTGCGCGCGTCCGCCAACGTTCAGACGGTGGCCGCCGCAACCGAACAGCTCAACGCATCGATCACCGAAATCTCCGCTCAGGTCAGCCGCACGTCCGACCAGATCTCGCAGGTCAGCGAAACCGCGCGCAGCACCAACGCAGACGTCGACCAGCTCGCCGCCGCCGTCGGCAAGATCGACGAGATCATCGCGCTGATCCAGGCGATCGCCGAACAGACCAACATGCTGGCGCTCAACGCCACCATCGAGGCGGCGCGAGCCGGCGAGCACGGCAGGGGGTTCTCCGTCGTCGCGAGCGAGGTAAAGTCCCTGGCCAACCAGACGGCCTCCGCGACGGACGAGATCTCCAGTCAGATCAAGGCGATCCAGAGCTCGTCGCAGGCCACCGTCTCGGCGATCTCCGGCATCGTCACCATCATCGGAGACGTACAGGAAAACGCGGCCTCCATCGCCGCCGCGATCGAACAGCAGAACGCGGCGACCGGCGAGATCAGCCGCAACATCGCGGAAGCCGCCGACGGCACGCGCATGGTGGCGGCAAACGTCTCCGACCTGCGTTCGTCGACGGCCATGGCGACGCAATCGGCCGAGCGAATCCGCGAGACGTCGGAGAACGTCGGCAGCATCAACGAGCGCATCCGCGCGCGCATCGACGGCTTTCTTGAAAAGGTCGCCGCGGCCTGATTGCGGCGGCTCTCAGGCGACGCGGCGCGCCGCGTTGCGCGGCGAATAGCCGAAATGCCGGGTGAAGGCGCGCGACAATGCCGCGGGAGACGAGAATCCGACCCGACCCGCCACGCTCTTGAGCGGCGCGCCGCGCGACAACTCAAGCTGGGCCAGCGTCAATCGCCAAGCGGACAGATAACCGCCCGGCGTCGTGCCCACCACGTCGCGAAAGGTCTTGGCGAACTGCGTGCGCGACATGGCGGCGTGCTCCGCCAGGCTTTCCAGGTGCCAGTCGCGCTCGGGATTCTCGTGCATGGCCACCAGAGCCGGACACAGTCCGCGATGCGCCAGCCCCGCCAGCAAACCCACTTCCGTCCGTCCGGTGCGGATCGCGTGCCGCAGCAGCCGGATCACCAGCACCTCGCACAGACGGTCGAGCACCGCGCCGCCGCCACAGCGCGGCTCCAGCACCTCCTCAAGCAGCAGGTCGCCGACCGCCTTCAAGGCGCTGTCGGCGGCAACCGGCGCCGCGATCACCTCCGGCAGCGCACGCGCCACCGGGTTTCCTTCCCCGCCAATGTCCACATGCGCCGCGACCAGCCCCTCGGGTCGGTCAGCGGCAAGCGCGGCGAGGAAATCATCCGGAGCACCGCAGGGGAAATAGGCGAGCCCGCCGCCGGAGGCCGCCACTCCCAAGCCGCAAATATCCAACGGCAGCGCGCCGGATGCGGCAAACAAGTTCGGCACCTTGTCGCGCGGATCGCGCCGGCAGGCGGGCGATGGCGCGGGGCAAACCTGGGCGCTGATCCGAAAGCGTTCGAGAATGGCGGAGAGGCGGTCAAGTCGGGCGGGCTGCATTTGCGTACTCTCGATCAAGTTACAAACACCATTTGATGCCCAACGTGCGCTAAGGTCAATCTCGTTCACGCCGCCCGCGAAGGAGCGGCGCGTTATCACATCCGGGAGTTGATGAATGCTGGTACCCACGCAGAAGACGCCGCCGCTCGCCCTCGACACGCTCGGTCACGGCCGTTTCGACCTGGCCGCCGAGACCGGCGATTTCGCCACGCTGGTGGTCTTCTACCGCGGGCTGCACTGCCCGATCTGCGCCAACTACCTGAAAGAGCTCGAGCGGCTGACGCCCGACTTCAACGAACGCGGCGTCACGACGATCGCCATCAGCTCCGATGGCGAAGAACGCACCCGCGCCATGGCCGAGAAGATCGAAGCCAAGACCCTGCGCTTCGCCCACAGCCTGCCGTTGCAGCTTGCCCGCGACTGGGGCCTGTCGATTTCCACCGGTATCGGCAAGACCTCCATTGGCATCGAGGAGCCGGCGCTGTTCTCCGAGCCGGGCATCTTCCTGGTCAAGCCGGACGGCACGCTCTACTACGCCTCGGTGCAGACCATGCCCTTCGTCCGCCCGCATTTCTCCGAGCTCGTCGGCGCCATCGATTTCGCCAAGACGAAGAACTATCCCGCGCGCGGCGCCTACACCGGCGCGGTTTAGTCACGTCGCCAACATCGGCGGCGCCGCACGCGAAACCATCGCGCGCGCGGCGCTAGCCTGTTGAAAATATTTCCCAAAGTCACCTTGTGCCCAAGCAGGCACTCTCCCAACTCAGTGCTCGACTGGGATTGGAGAGTTGCAAATGCTGTTTGTCGAGCTTTTCGCCGGCCTCCTCTTGCTCGTGCTGGGCGGCGACCTGCTGGTGCGCGGATCAGTGGGGCTGGCTGAAAGGCTGAATGTCTCGCCGCTGCTCATTGGCCTCGTGCTGGTCGGCTTCGGCACATCCACGCCCGAGCTGCTGACCAGCGTGCTTGCCGCCCTTGACGGCTCCCCCGGCATCGCCATCGGCAATGTCGTCGGCTCCAATATCGCCAACATCCTGCTGATTCTGGGCACAGCCGCCATCATCCATCCGCTGAGAGCCAATCCCGAGGCCCTGCGGCGCGACGGAAGCGTGGTGGCGCTTGCGGCAATGGTCGCCCTCGGCCTCGCCCTTGCCGGCACGATCGACCGGCTGAGCGGCATGGCCATGCTGCTCGGCCTCGCCGGCTACATCGGCTATACCTATCGCGCGGAGCGCGGCAAAAGCACGCCTTCGGCCGAGATGCACCGCGCCGAAGCGCATGCCGTCGTTGCCCAGCCGCATCCGAGCAAGGCGTGGCTGCTGGGCCTGATGGCCGCGGGCGGCCTCGCCATCACCATGCTGGGCGCTCACTGGCTTGTTTCCGCCTCGATCGAGCTCGCTACGCGGTTCGGCGTCAGCGACACGATCATCGGCCTGACCATCGTCGCCGTGGGCACATCCCTGCCGGAGCTGGTCACCTCGGTGGTCGCCGCCCTGCGCAAGCAGGCAGACATCGCCTTTGGCAACATCCTTGGCTCCAACATCTACAACGTGCTGGGCATCCTTGGCGTCACCGCGGTCATCCAGCCGATTGATGTGCCGCAGCAGATCGTGCAACTGGACATCTGGGTGATGATCGGCGCCACCGCCCTGCTCCTTGTGTTCGCGCGCTCCGGTCATCGGATTTGCCGCCTCGAGGGCTTTGCATTGCTCGGGCTCTACGGCGCCTATATGGCCGTGCTGGCACTGGCGTAGATCCGAGCCGGGCATCTTCCTGGTCAAGCCGGACGGCACGCTCTACTACGCCTCGATGCAGACCATGCCCTTCGTCCGCCCGCATTTCTCCGAGCTCGTCGGCGCCATCGATTTCGCCAAGACAAAGAACTATCCCGCGCGCGGCGCCTACACCGGCGCACTCTGAGCACACCGATACGCGCGGAGCCGCACATGGTCCCGCGCGCACTTTACGCACAACGGTCCGGCTTCCGCACACCGTTTCTGCCCGATTGAACGCGTTGAAATGCATCCTCGCGGGTGACAGACACGCTAGAGCGTTTCCTTGTTAAATGGACCCATTCTGCGGCGATGAATTTTGTCGAGGATCAAGAGGATTGGCGAAGGGCATATCGCGGATAGGGCCGAGACGGGCCTCGCCGATAATCGGGAAAATTCATCCCGCCCAAAGGGTTGGTCGAAACCGGCCGTCCGCCGCGTCAACGGCCTCCGCCGTAACATGGGCTACGCCGTTCGCCCGTTTCCTCGCGGATCGAACCGGTTTGGACCAACAGAATTGATTCCATTTAACAAGGAAACGCTCTAGCCATCAGCGCAGGGACGGATGACGCGTGTCAGGCGACGTGCCACCATCCCAGAACGGGCGCATCGCCTCGAAATTCGCCTGTTCGCGGCTGAGGCCGATATCGTGAAGGGACTCGTCGGACAATTGAGCCAATTGTCGCCGCGTCGCACGCAGACGCATCCACATGCTCACATACCAAAGGATCCGCGTGGCAAGAGAGGTTTTCGGCCTGAACATGCCATCCATCCGCACCCGCGAGCGGCTAATTGTATCTATTGTACCCATCACTGCCTACCAACATTCGCGTATTGAGCCCCAAAATGCCCGTCACATTATCTAGTATTGACTCGCACTAGGGTGCAATCTACAAATTGTTACCATGACAAATTGGCTTCCCAATCTGACCTCCGCTCCCGGCCCGCTGTATGTCCGCCTCGCCGACCGCATCGAGCAGGATATTGCTCGCGGTCTGCTGCCGGCCGGCGGCAAGCTGCCGCCTCAGCGCAACCTCGCCTACGATCTGGGCGTCACCGTCGGCACGATCGGGCGCGCCTACGCGCTGGTGCGCGAACGCGGCCTGGTCAGCGGTGAGGTCGGACGCGGCACCTATGTGCTGCCGGGTCGCGGCGGCGCCAGCCGCGCGCCGGTGTCGGGTGCCGCAAACCCTCTCGACGGAACGCGCGCGGCCCTGCCCCGCGCCGGGCACATCCGCATGGACAGCACAGCGGCCCCTGACGTCGGCCAGGCCAAGGTGATCGAACGGCTCACCCACGGCATCACCACACACAACGGCCACGAGATCGCCAGCTACACCCGCACCCTGCCGGACGACTGGCTGCACGCCGGCAAGCGCTGGCTGGCCTGCGCCGACTGGAGCCCAGCTGTGGAGACCCTTGTGCCGACGCTGGGCGGGCACGCGGCCGTGCTCGCGATTGTCGCCGCCATGACCGTGCCCGGCGACTTCATCGCCTTTGAGAGCCTGACCTACAGTTCGCTGGCGCGCAGCGCCAACCTGATCGGCCGGCGCAGCTGCGTCGTCGATCGCGATGACGAAGGCGCCATTCCGGAAGACTTCGAACGGCTGTGTGCCCAGCAGCATCCCAAGGCGCTGTTCGTGATGCCGGCGGTGCAGAACCCGACGCTTGCCGTCATGTCGCCGGATCGCCGTGCGGCGATTGTCGAGATCGCCCGCCGCTTCAACGTCTGGCTGATCGAGGACGCGGTCTATGGCTCGCTGCATGCCGAGCAGAGCGCCCCGCTGGCGGCCCTTGCGCCGGAACGCACCTTCCATGTTGGCAGTTTGTCGAAATCGGTGGCCGCCGGCGTGCGTGGCGGCTGGGTGGCCTGCCCGCCGGCCTACGCCCAGCGCATCCTGACATCCCACAAGATGGTGACCGGGGGCATCCCCTTCCTGTTGGCAGAACTGGCCGCGCGCCTGGTGCTGAGCGGCGAAGCGGACGTCATCCGCGACGCTGTGCGGGCGGAAATCGCCGCGCGCGGGACCATGGCCCAAGCGAGCTTCAAGGACCTTGAGTTCACGGCCAACCCGCAGACGCCGTTCCTGTGGCTGAAGCTGTCCGATCCCTGGCTGTCGGCCACGTTCAAGAACGCGGCCGCCAACGAAAGCGTGCTGATCGACGACGAGGACGAGTTCAAGCCCGGCCGCACCGAGCAGGTGCACCATCGCGTACGCATCGGTTTCACCACACCGCAAACCCGCGCCGAGGTGCAGACCGGCTTCGACGTCATCCGCCAGCTGCTCGACAATGCCGGCGCGAGTTACGACAGCTACGGCTGATCATGTTGATCACAGACAACACGTGTGACACGACCAGCGGCCCGGCTTCACGACCCGAGTTGATGGCCCTGTTCAGGCCTTCTTCAGGTATTCCGTCTTCAGCACGATGGTGCTCTTGCCCATCCGGCACTCGATCTCGGTGTCCTTGGCGGTCAGGCGGATATTTTTCATCACCGTGCCGCGCTTGATGGTGGTCGACGAGCCCTTGAGCTTCAGGTCCCGGGCCAGCTGCACCGAATCCCCGTCGCTCAGCGCGTTGCCGTTACAATCCTTGACGTCCAAATCATCGCTCCTTGCGGCCTGTGTCTTGGCGAGCGGCGCGCCTGCCCGCGAACCTGCCGCACAGCCCTAGAGCGTTTCCTTGTTAAATGGAATCAATTCTGTTGGTCCAAACCGGTTCGATCCGCGAGGAAACGGGCGAACGGCGTAGCCCATGCTACGGCGGAGGCCGTTGACGCGGCGGACGGCCGGTTTCGACCAACCCTTTGGGCGGGATGAATTTTCCCGATTATCGGCGAGGCCCGTCTCGGCCATATCCGCGATATGCCCTTCGCCAATCCTCTTGATCCTCGACAAAATTCATCGCCGCAGAATGGGTCCATTTGACAAGGAAACGCTCTAAGCCGCCGCGACGCTGATTTCAATCGCTCCCGGTGCCGGCCCACGATCGAAGACAACCCGGTCTCTGCCGCAGCGACACAGACTCTTAAGGCCGCTCTGGTCCTCTGACGCATTGAAAACAATCACTTCCATCCGAATTCGCGTGTCCGATGGACCGTTTTCCGGGCGGAGAATGCCGATGACCGCACAAGCTGCGCGCGCCCTGCCTGGCAAGGGCCAGAAGTCCGGGCAGATCCGCCTCGCCGAAATGCTTGGCGCGCTGAGCCACGCGCTCGTCATGGTGGAAGGGCAACCCCGGGGCCACTGCGTGCGCCGCTGCTGGATCGGCCGCAACATCGGCAAGCGCATAGGTCTCGACGAGGCACAGACCTGGGAGCTTTACTACACGCTCCTGCTCAAGGATCTCGGCTGCTCCAGCAATGCCGCGCGCATCTGCGAGCTGTATCTGACCGACGACGTCAGCTTCAAACGAGACTTCAAGACCGTCGACAGCCACAGCCTCAGGCAGGCGCTGCGCTTCGTGCTGTCGCATACCGGGCTGAAGGCCGGCCTGTCCGAGCGCTTCCAGGCGCTCGTCAATGTGGTGCGCAACAGCGACCGCTTCGCTCGCGAGCTGATTGAAAGCCGATGCCACCGCGGCGGCGAAATCGCCCGCAAAATGCGGTTTTCGGAGGACGTCGCCGCGGGCATTCAGAACCTGGACGAACATTGGGACGGAAGCGGCCGTGCGCGAGATCCTCCACAGGGCGGGGCGCTGGTTCGACCCCGCCCTTGCCGACGCGTTCGAGCACGTCGCCAAGGACCCGGAGTTCTGGCAAGGGCTTGCCGCCGACGATCTGCAGGAGCGCATTTTCGATCTGGAACCGGCGCGTCACGCGATCACGCTGGACGAGGACTATCTCGACGACATCGCGCTGGCCTTCGCGCAAGTCATCGACTCCAAGAGCCCCTACACCGGCGGGCACAGCGAACGGGTGACGCTCTACACCGACGTCATCGCCGAGCAACTGGGTGTTCCGGAGGAGCGTCGGCGCTGGCTGAGACGCGCGGCACTGCTGCACGACATCGGCAAGCTCAGTGTCTCCAACACCATCCTCGACAAGCCCGGCAAACTCGACGCGGACGAATGGGCGGCGATCCAGATGCACACAGTGCATTCGGAGAATATCCTGCAGCAGATTGATGCGTTCGAAGAGCGGGCATTTGTCGCCGCCGCGCATCACGAACGGCTTGACGGCAAGAGCTATCCGCACGGCATCAGCGGGGATGACATCCGCTTCGAGACGCGGAGCATCACAACGGCCGACATCTTCGACGCCCTAACGGCAGACCGTCCCTACCGGTTGGCGATGCCGCTCGACAAGGCGCTGTCGGTCATGGAGGAGATGATCGGCACCGCCATCGACGGCGCCTGCTACGCGGCGCTGATCAAGGGCCTGGTGGCGCGCGATGAACGCGTCGCGGCCGCCTGACGCCAGCAGACGCGAACGATACCGTTGCCTACTCCACGGTCACGTTGACCGCGTCCTCGTAGATCTCGACACGAATCCAGACATTCGAGTTGACGATGCGCCGGGCCGCCCGTGGCTCGATGTAGCCGTTGAGGATCATCCGTTCCATCCGGGCGCGGTTCCTCGGCGAACCAAAGAAGCCATCCCCTTCGTCTCCGCGATCGCGAATACCGAAGCGATGATAATTCGCCCGGTCCTGCCGTACGATCTGCCACGGTTCGGTCAGGCGCGCGCCGCTGGAATTGTAGTGATCGTCTTCCCCGAGAAACGCCACATATTCGTCAAGCAGTTGCCCCTGCGCGCGACCCTCCGCCACGACGAAAAAGCTCCCCATCAGTGCGGCCAGCACCATCAACCCCAAACGTTTCATGCATCTCTCCAACACAGATAGTGGTTCATACCACGACATGTAGCGCACCGGGTCCACGGCTTTCATTGATCGGCGTCAACATGTGCGCCCCGCCGCCCGATTGCCTCGGCTTTCTTCTCCCATTCTCGCTTCCGATCTGCTACACCGTCGCGCAAATACGAACTCAGGCGCCGGCCAAAATCCGGGGCCGCAGATTCTTCGGACGCCCATGAATTCCCCCAAAATTCCGAATACCATCCCGATCACGCCCGAGCTCATCGCCAGCCACGGCCTGAAGCCCGACGAATATGCCCGTATCCTCGAATTGATCGGCCGCGAGCCAAGTTTCACGGAACTGGGCATCTTCTCCGCCATGTGGAACGAGCATTGCTCGTACAAGTCGTCGAAGAAGTGGCTGAAGACGCTGCCGACCACCGGTCCGCGCGTCCTCCAGGGACCGGGCGAGAACGCAGGCGTGGTCGACATCGGCGATGGCCAGACCGTGGTCTTCAAGATGGAGAGCCACAACCACCCCTCCTACATCGAGCCCTACCAGGGAGCCGCCACCGGCGTCGGCGGCATCCTGCGCGACGTCTTCACCATGGGCGCGCGTCCCGTCGCGGCCATGAACGCCCTGCGCTTCGGCGATCCCGAGCACCCGCGCACCCGGCATCTGGTGCACGGCGTGGTGGAAGGCGTCGGCGGCTACGGCAATTCCTTTGGCGTTCCCACCGTTGGCGGCGAGGTCGAGTTCGACAAGAGCTACAACGGCAACTGCCTGGTCAACGCCTTCGCGGCGGGGCTTGCGGACGCCGACAAGATCTTTCTCTCCGAAGCCAAGGGCGTCGGCCTGCCGGTGGTCTACCTGGGGGCCAAGACCGGCCGCGACGGTGTCGGCGGCGCGACCATGGCGTCGGCCGAATTCGACGAGACCATCGAGGAGAAGCGCCCGACCGTGCAGGTCGGCGATCCCTTCACGGAAAAATGCCTGCTGGAAGCCTGCCTCGAACTGATGGCCTCGGGCGCCGTCATCGCCATCCAGGACATGGGCGCGGCAGGCCTGACCTGCTCGGCCGTCGAGATGGGCGCCAAGGGCAACCTCGGTATCGATCTGGACCTCGACAAGGTGCCGTGCCGCGAGGAGCGCATGTCGGCCTACGAGATGATGCTGTCGGAAAGCCAGGAGCGCATGCTCATGGTGCTGCGTCCTGAGCAGGAAGCGGAAGCGCAAGCGATTTTCGTGAAATGGGGCCTGGACTTCGCCGTCGTCGGCGAGACGACCGATACCCTGCGCTTCATCGTCAAGCACCAGGGCGACGTGGTCGCCGATCTGCCGATCAAGGAACTGGGTGACGAAGCGCCGGAATACGACCGGCCATGGGTGGCGACCGATGCGCCGGCCGTGCTGGACGCGTCGGATGTCGCGGAGCCGGACGACTACGCGCAGGCGGTGCTGACGCTGGTCGGCAACGCCAACGGCGCTTCCCGCCGCTGGGTCTATGAACAATACGACACGCTGGTGCAGGGCAACACGATTGTCACGCCGGGCGGCGACGCCGGCATCATCCGGGTGAACGATTCCAGCGGCGAACCGACCACCAAGGGCCTCGCCTTCACCGTCGACGTGACGCCGCGCTACTGCAAGGCGGACCCCTTCGAGGGCGGCAAGCAGGCGGTGGCGGAATGCTGGCGCAACCTATGCGCCGTCGGCGCCGAGCCGCTCGCCGCGACCGACAATCTCAACTTCGGCAATCCGGAAAAGCCCGAAATCATGGGCCAGCTTGTGGGCGCCATCAAGGGCATCGGCGCAGCCTGCCAGGCACTGGCCTTCCCGATCGTCTCCGGCAATGTGTCGCTGTACAACGAGACCTTCGGCGAAGCGATCCTGCCAACCCCGGCGATCGGCGGCGTCGGACTGCTGCCGGATGTCTCGATCCGCGCCCATGCGGCCTTTGTCAATGATGGCGATACGATCCTGCTGGTCGGCGCCCATGGTTCGCATCTGGGCCAGTCCGCCTACCTGCGCGATTGCCTGGGCCGCGAGGAAGGCGCACCGCCGCCCGTCGACCTGACGGTGGAAAGGCGGCATGGCGAATTCGTCCGCCAGCTCATCCGCGCGGAGATGATCAACGCCTGCCACGACTTGTCCGATGGCGGCCTCGCTGTGGCGCTCGCGGAGATGGCCATGAGCAGCGGCAAGGGCGCGCGCGTGGAAGTCTCGCAGCCGGCGCATGCCGCTCTGTTTGGCGAGGATCAGGCGCGCTACATCATGACCTGCACCGCCGACAAGGTGACGACGATCGAGAACCAGGCGAGAAAGTCCGGCGTTCCCCTGACGAAACTCGGAATGGTTGCGGGCGGGGATTTGACAGTCGGCGCCGTCATCTCCATATCCATTGCAAATCTCCGTCAAGCCCACGACAATTGGTTCCCGGCCTATATGAACGACAGCCTGGCGGGCTGAGGGAACCGGACGACAGAAATCAGAAGAAACGGGAGACAAGCCCCTATGGCGATGGACGCGCGCGAAATCGAGACGATGATCAAGGCGGCGCTGCCGGACGCGAAGGTCGAAATACGCGACCTGGCCGGCGATGGCGATCACTACGCCGCCGTTGTCACGTCCGAGGCGTTTCGCGGCAAGAATCGCGTGCAGCAGCACCAGATGGTCTATCAGGCGCTGAAGGGCAACATGGGCGGGCAACTGCACGCGCTGGCGCTGCAGACCTCCGCCCCGGACTGACACGCGGGCATTCGGCCTGCATACGGATCGACTTCTCCGGGCCTTGACCCCGGTGACATGAAAGGACGGAACATATGAGCGGAATCCAGGACTGGATCGGCAGCGAAGTGAAATCCAACGACGTCGTTGTTTTCATGAAGGGCACGCCGGCCTTCCCGCAGTGCGGGTTCTCCGGCCAGGTTGTGCAGATCCTCGATTACCTCGGTGTCGACTACAAGGGCATCAACGTGCTCGAGGACGCGGACCTGCGCCAGGGCATCAAGGACTTCTCCAACTGGCCGACGATCCCGCAGCTCTACGTGAAGGGCGAATTCGTCGGCGGCTGCGACATCATCCGCGAAATGTTCCAGAGCCAGGAATTGCAGCCGCTGTTCGCCGAAAAAGGCATCGCCACCAGCCAGCCCGCCTGAGGCCGACCACCGCGCGCAAGCGGCACCACACATCGACAGGGCCGGGCGGAAACGCCTGGCCCTTTTCCATTCCCGGCACCGGTGCGATCATAGGGTCCACTACGACATCGGATTTCTGCGAATTGTAGTTAACAAACACTTAACCGCAGAATAGGTCCGAAGTCCCGGAGCTTATTGGCGCCGCCCCCGTTGTCTGACCAGTGCGGAACCATCAATCCAGCCGCGCCCACCCGCTTCGATGACGCAAGGGTCGCGCAATACCAGCAGAATCGCCTAGCATGAACGGCAGATGAACGGCGGTTTCAGAGTTTGTGCAGTTGTTGCGGGGCAGGATGTCGCCAGATCCTTTGTACGGCGACTTCCCGCCACGTGGGGATCCTGGGATTGGGGAGCACATACCATGAAGACAACAACGGCATGTCTTGGAGCGCTTGGCGCGCTGGCGCTGTTTTCGGTCGCCAACTCCACCGAACCCGACATGCGCCAGGTCCAGTGTCAGACGCTGATCATCTATATGCCCGTCTCCAGGCAAAGCGATGACGACATCTGCGCAGCCTTCGGCGGCCTTGCCGGAGCGGACAAGAACCCCGAACGCCCCAGCCTGACGATCCTGATCAAGAACCTGCCCGTAGGCGGCAATGAGGGCCTGCAACTGGCGGAACTGAGCAAGCCGCTCAAGTAAGGATCATCGCCCTTCTCGCCCGCCCTCAAGGCCGGCGCGCATGGATCTATCCAGCGGCGAACCGCCAGACGGCCCCCTTGGTTTCCACACGTCCCACACCCGGCCAGGGCAGATGATAGGCGACGATGCCGATCCTGTCGGTTGCGAGCCGGTCCAGGAGTGCAAGCCGCGTCTCCACCGCCTGATCGGGGAACTGGTCCATTCCGTAGTGCCAGCGCGGGTGTTCGAACGCCAGCACCTGGTGCGTCAGGGCGTCGCCGGTGATCATCACCTGCTCCGAACCGCTTTCAACCAGCACCGAACAATGGCCGATGGTGTGCCCCGGCGTCGGCACATAGTGAATGCCCGGCGCGATTTCAGCGTCCGGCGCCAGCCGCTCGGTCTTTTCCGCGATGGGCGAGAGATTGCGCTGCGCGCCGCTCACAAAGCCGTACAGAGCCTCAGGGACCTTGGAGGCGGCGTCTTCCGCCATCCAGAAATCCCACTCGTTCGCGCACATCGTATAGCTGGCGTTGGGGAACCGTTCGCTCTCGTCGAAATCGTCAATGATCCCCCAGACATGATCGGGGTGCGCGTGGGTCAGAACCACCTTGGTAATCTCTGCGGGATCAATGTCGGCCTCGTCCATCCTGTCGACCAGGGCGCCGAGCGTGGCGAGAAAGTTCAGCCCGCCACCGGTATCCACCAGAATCAAGTCGTCCCCCGTGCGGATCAACGAAACATTGACCTGCGACGTGTGTCCGTTGGTCGGCAGCCCGGCTTCGGCAAATGCCTTCTTCACCTCGTCGATCGGAACATCGGGTGCGAGATTTGCAAGCGGCAACTCCATGTGACCATCGCTCAGAACAGTGATCTCCGCGTCGCCTACCGAGAACCTATGCGCAGGAGCGTCCGACGCCTGGACCCGTGTGCTCCGGGCGACCAGCACGGACGGCGCCAACCCCAGCACAGCCGAGAGTTTCAGCAGCGATCGGCGATCGAGAACAAGTTTATCCATGGCGATTGGGCTTCCCTGACTGTCGGGTTGCGGAACGTGCGCCGCAAACATATTCAATCCGGAGAATATATGAAAACGCGTCCGCTGGAAAGGATGAAGCGGGCGTCAGGATATGGAAAACCAGCATGGGTGCAAGGAAGGGCTCGGGATCTGCAGCGGGTGAAAGCCGGCGACAGACTAGCCGCGGAGCATCAGGCTTTCGCTCCACTCGCCTTCGTCCACGTCGCCGTGCACGCAGTTGCGGCCGTTCAGTTTAGCCTGATAAAGGCACTGGTCGCCCCGCGCCAGAAGGCTCTTGGGATTCTCGCCCTTGCGGAATTCGGCAACGCCGATGGACACGGTCACCGACACGCTCTCCTTGCGGTCCGCGCAGGCAATCCGGAGAGCCGCGATTTCCAGGCGCAGCCGCTCCGCCGTGATCATCGCGCCGTTCAGGTCGGTATCAGGCAGCACAACGAGAAACTCTTCGCCGCCCAGCCGGCCGAGGCTGTCCGCCTCGCGGATCGTCGTCTTTGCCTGGGCGCAGATTCGCCGCAAGGCCTCGTCGCCGGTCTGATGGCCAAAGATGTCGTTGACACCCTTGAAGTGATCCACATCGATGATCAGCACCGAACAACAGCTTGTGTAGCGACCCAGCCGCACGTGCTCGCGCTGGACATCATCAAGGATGGCGCGGCGGGTCAGCACGCCCGTGAGCGAGTCGCGCGTCGCGAGTTCGAACAATTCCGCCTCGCGCAACTTCAGTTCGGTGATGTCGACACGGAAACCGACTGTGGCGCCGGTGTCGGTCTTCTTCTCGTAAATGCGCAACCAGCGACCATCGGAGGTCTGCTGCTCCATCATTCCGGCCGGGTTGCGATGCCGCGTCAGACGATCCTGCAGCCACTCTTCCTCACGGCCCTCCGCATCGCGGTACTGGCCGGTCGCGATGGTCTCGCGCATGATCTCCTCAAAGGTCTTGCCGATCTTGAGGGAACCCGCGCTTTCTGAATAAAGCTCAAGCATTCTGGAATTGAAAACGGCGAGGCGATCGTCCTCGTCAAACAGAATGAAACCGTCAGGCAAAGCCTCGATGGCGTCAAACAGCCGGCGCCGGGCGTCTTCGGCCTCGCGCTTCGCGGCCTTGAGCTGCAACTCGTCCACAGCGATGCGCGACAGATCGACAAGGCTCTCCATCTGGCTCTCGTCGGCGCCAAGCGCCTCATAGTCGAAGACGCCGATTGTGCCGATGACGACGCCGTCGCTGTCGACCATGGGGGCGCCGCAATAGGAACGGATGAAAGGCGCGTGACGGACGGAGGAACTGCGGCACAACTGCGTATGCGTGCGAGCATCGGCAATCATCAGCGGCGTGGTGTTGTGCAGAACGAAATCGCAGAAGGCCATGTCAGGCATGGCCTGATGTGGCTCAAGCCCCGACTCAGCTTGCAGGAGATGCTCGGTTCCGTCGAACAGAGTCAAGATGGCGATCGGAGCACTAAAAATGCTGCGCGCCAGACGGACCAGCCTGCCGAACTGATCCTCGGCATCAATATGCCGGAGATGACGGGTCGCCAGATCACTTATCGCTTCAAAGCCGCGGGCATTCATCGACTTCGCAGCGCCACGATCCGAATCTGGCTGCAAAACCACCATAGTATCGCGCCCTATACTGTCACAAATAACATCGCCTGAATCGTATTTCTACAATAAACTCACCAGGTTAATACCCCATTAAGGCGTCAGCAATTGCCCTTATCAAATAAACCATAGGCGGCAATACATGCATCAACCCAAAATTGCTGCATCCTTCCGCAGCAGAGAAAAACAAAAAAAGGCCGCCCGTAGGCGGCCTTGAATCTATTAGCGAATTCCGCCCGAAGGCGCCTCGCGAGCCTGTTAGCGCGAGTAGAACTCGACGACCAGGTTCGGTTCCATCATCACCGGATACGGCACGTCGGAGAATGCCGGCACCGAAGTAAAGGTGGCGGTCATCTTGGAATGATCGGCCGTGATATAGTCCGGCACGTCGCGTTCGGCCAGTTGCACGGACTCGAGCACCAGCACCAGCTGCTTGGATTTCTCGCGAACCTCAATCACGTCGCCGGCCTTGACGCGGTAGCTCGGGATGTTGACCCGGCGGCCGTTGACGTTGACATGGCCGTGGTTGATGAACTGACGCGCGGCGAAGACGGTGGGCACGAACTTCGCGCGGTAGACAATGGCGTCGAGACGGCGTTCCAGCAGGCCGATCAGGTTCTCGGAGGCGTCGCCCTTCATGCGGGTCGCTTCCTCGTAGATCTTGCGGAACTGCTTCTCGAGAATGTTGCCGTAGTAGCCCTTGAGCTTCTGCTTGGCGCGCAGCTGCACGCCGAAGTCGGAGAGCTTGCCCTTGCGGCGCTGGCCGTGCTGGCCGGGACCGTATTCGCGGCGGTTGGCGGGGCTCTTCGGACGGCCCCAGATGTTTTCGCCCATACGGCGATCGAGTTTATGCTTCGAAGACTGGCGCTTGGACATTCGCGTGGTCCTTGGGTTTGCTATCGTTATTGAAGGACACGCGCCCCTCCTCTGCGATCCGGCCACCGGCTTGCGCCGGTCTTCAGACCGCTGACAGGAACAGCGGCGAAGCGTTCGCCACGTCCCACGGGTGCGTGAAAAATCAAACGGGCCGCAAGCGACCCGTCTGAACGTTGCTGATCTATTCCAACGCGGCCGGAATGTCAAACCATTGGAGTGACACTCCCGCCCGCGCCGGGATCAATTCTCAGTCCGCCGCGCCGTGACGCGAGGAGCCGCCGGAGGGGCGGCCGGAAGACCGGCCAGCACCGCCGCGGAACGGCTTGCTGCGGCCGCCGCCCGGGCGTTCAGCTCGGCCGCCTTCACCGCGTCCACCGTCACCACGCCCGCCTTCGCCGCGTCCGCCGTCTGCGAAGCGGCCCGCGCCCGGCGCGCCGTTGCGTCCCTGGCCACCGCCGCCGTTGCGACCCTGACCGCCACCGCCGTTGCGGCCCTGGCGATTACCACCGCCGCCATTGCGCTTGGGCGCCGTGAGGTTGCGGCTGGAAAACGTTGCGCGCGGATCGGTATCCGGATCGGCGCCCGGCATCAGATCGAGCGAGCGGCTGGTCAGCCGTTCGATGTCGCGCAGATAGATGTATTCTTCCGGAACACAGATGGAGACGGCAATGCCCTCGGCGCCGGCGCGCGCCGTGCGGCCGATACGGTGGACATAAGTCTCCGGCACGTTCGGCAGATCATAGTTGACCACATGCGAGATGCCGTCGACATCGATGCCGCGCGCGGCGATATCGGTTGCCACGAGAACGCGCATGTTGCCGGTCTTGAAGCTGCCCAGCGCCCGCTGACGCTGGCCCTGGCTCTTGTTGCCATGGATGGCGGCGGCCTCGATGCCGTTGCGGCCGAGATCGCGCACCACCTTGTCCGCGCCATGCTTGGTGCGGGTGAAGACGATGGCCCGCGACACGCCGTCGCCCTTGAGCAGCCCGGAAAGCTGCTGCATTTTCTCCGGCGTCTGGGTGAAGATGACGCGCTGGTCGATCTTCTCCGCCGTGGAAGCCACCGGCGCCACCGACACCTTTTCCGGATTGGTCAGGAAGGCGGAGGCCAGGTCGGCGATCGTCTTGGGCATGGTGGCGGAGAAGAACAGGCTCTGCCGCTTGGGCGGCAGCATCTTCACCAGCCGCTTGAGATCGTGGATGAAGCCGAGATCCAGCATCTGGTCGGCTTCGTCGAGCACGAAATGGGTCAGCTCGTCGAGCCGCACCGCGCGGTTGTTGATGAGATCGAGCAGACGGCCCGGCGTCGCCACCAGGATGTCGGTGCCGCGTTCCAGCGCCCGGATCTGGCTGCGGATGGACACGCCGCCGACGACGACCGCGGTACGCAGACGGACGTGGCGCGAATAGGTCTTCAGGCTGTCGTTGATCTGCTGCGCCAGCTCGCGGGTCGGCGACAGGATCAGCGCGCGCGTGGTCTTGGGCTGCAGCGGACGGGTGTCTTCGCTCAGCATCTGGATCAGCGGCAGGCCGAAGGCGGCCGTCTTGCCAGTGCCGGTCTGGGCGACGCCCAGAAGGTCATGACCCTTCAGCAGCAGCGGGATGGACTGTGCCTGGATCGGGGTCGGGGTCTCATACTTCTCGTCGGCAAGCGCCTTCAGAATCGGCGCGCCGAGACCGAGATCGGTAAATTGTGTCAAATCGGGAAACTTCTCTGGGTTTCGGTCCCTTGGGACCGGTTGATCCAGCGGCGTGTCGCAAGGACTGCCCCGGACGGGTCGTTCGCCTGATTGCCGCGCTCACAAAGACCTTGGGGATCCTGGAGCGGTCCGCGCGGGTTCGAAAAGGCTTCGAACGGCAACCCGTTCCGTTTCAGCCGGAAAGCTCCGGCGATCACAGAACACGCGGTGACGATGGCGCCTTATGCCGGGAGGCGGGATGCAAAGTCAAGACAATTCGCTGCGGCGCAGCATTGCGCCGGACGCAGACGTCCGCGCGATTGCGCCCTCACACGGCCGGAAACGGTTGCCAGCGGCCCGCCGCGTCGACGCTTTCGGGAAAGCGCGCGGGAGGCCATGTCGACACATAGCGCGTGGTTCCCTCGCCCCGCGCGAGCCCGCGGGCCAGCACCTCGGACACCCGCCGCGCGATCGCAGGCGCCGGATCGATCCACCCGACCGGCCAGGGCGCCAGCCGCACAAACTCATCCAGCAGGAACGGAAAATGCGTGCACGCCAGCACCAGCGTATCGGTGCGTGTGCCATCGCGATCGACGAAACACGGCGCGAGTTCCCTCGCGATCGCGTCGTCCGCGACCGCCTCGCCCGCGAGCTTCGCCTCGGCGAGCCGCACCAGCGCGGCCGAGCCCTGCAACGTCACGGCGACCTCGGGCGCGAAATCGCGGATCAGATCGAAGGTATAGTCGCGCTTCACCGTGCCTGCGGTGGCCAGCACGGTGATCAGGCCGGAGCGCGTCTGCGCGGCGGCGGGCTTGATGGCCGGCACGGTGCCGATGAAAGGGACGGAGAACCGCGCGCGCAAGGCGGGCAGCACCAGCGTGGAAACGGTGTTGCAGGCGATGACCACGGCGCATGGATCATGCGCGTCGATCAGCCGGCCGAGCAGCGCCACCACATGGGCGAGCAGTTCCTCCGCCTCGCGCCCGCCATAGGGAAAGCCGGCATGGTCGGCCGCATAGACCAGATCAAGCGCGGGATCACCGGCACGGATGTGACGCAACACCGACAGACCGCCGATGCCGCTGTCAAAGACAAGAACCGGGCGGCTCACGGGATCACGTGCTCCCTGTCTCATCGCCATCCACGCCCACGCCGCCGTCAGCGGACGCCGCTTGAGCGTTCTGCGCGGTGCGCTTGCGCGGCCGGGTCCTGCGGCCTTCAAGGGCTGCGACGACACCGCGCATCGTGCGCACTTCCTGCTCGGTCAGCGAGGCCTTCTGCAAGATGCCGCGCAGGGCGCGCACCATGGTGGGACGGCGATGGCTGGGCCGGAAATACTCATGCACGTCGAGCGCGCCCTCCAGATGCTCGAACAGGCGGATCAGCTCTTCCTTGGGGCGGGAATTTCCGTGCCCGCGTCGAACGGCAGCGCCCCGGCCGTGGCGCGCTGGCGCCATTCGTAGGCGATCACCAGCACGGCCTGGGCGATATTCAGCGAGGAGAAATCGGGATCCACCGGCAGCGTGACGATCTCGTTGGACAGCCCCACTTCCTCATTGTTGAGCCCCCAGCGCTCGCGGCCAAACAGCACGCCGGTGGCCAGCCCCTCGCCGCCGAAACGCACCAAGGTTTCCGCCGCCTCGACCGGCCCGCGCACCGGTTTCAGGACCTCGCGCGAGCGCGCCGTGGTGGCGAAGACGAAGCGCAGATCGGCCACCGCCTCCTCAACGGAATCGAAGGCCCGCACCGCGTCGATGACATGGACCGCACCGGAAGAGACCTCGCGGGCGCGCTCGTTCGGCCAGCCACAACGCGGCGTGACGATACGCAGGTCCGTGAGCCCGAAATTCGCCATGGCGCGGGCCGCGGTGCCGATGTTTTCGCCCAGTTGCGGTTCGCACAGGATGACGGCCGGCGGACGGATGGAAATGGAGTTCTCTGACATGCATGCGATTTAGCGGATGCCGCGCCGGATTGCCAGAGGGCACGCGCGACCCGGTCCAGCACGAAACCCGCCGCGCCCTGTCGGGCCGGCGTTTTCCGGGATTTGGCAATGCGCGGGCGGGTTCGCCTGCGCAGTGTGAGCAAAAGCTGTTTCTTCGGCGGACGCACCCGCGCCTTGCCCATGACGTTTTACCGGCGCTACCTGTCAATCCACCGAAGCCGTTTTCAATTGAGACCCCGGCCCTCCGACTGAACGGAGGCTCCGACGCAAACCGGCAGCCCCAGCCTACTCGGGTCCGTTACGCCCTTTCAGCCGAAACCGTCACGATCCCCGACCCACGCGAACGGACGGTCCGATCACGGTCCCGCTGTGGAGCCGGGCGATGGGGGAATTGTAAAGGCGCGTTGAGAGGCGGGGATTAGTTTTTTGGGGCTCGCGGCATCCGCCGGAACCTGCCGCATCTGCCAAGGGTCGCCGCGTCCGCCAAGGGTCGTCGTATCCGCCCCCTCTCCCTTGGGGAGAGGGTGGGGTGAGGGGTCGCGCGCTCACGCGGATTCGGAAGGTCCTGCTCCCCTCACCCGGACCTGCGGCGCGACCTCTCCCCATGGGAGAGATGATTGGCGGCTGGCATCGAACGGGTGGCGAAGCCGCCTCACCGTCCCCAAGCGCGCGGAAGATCTTGGTGCCGGGGCGGCCGGTCACCGGCAGGCCGGCGTTGGCTTCGGCGCGTTCGATGGCGGCGCGGGTGATTGGGCCGATGCGGCCGTCGGCCTCGCCGATGTCGTGGCCGGCGGCGAGCAAGCGTTTCTGCAGCTCAAGCCGCTGGGCGCGGCTGAGGCCGGGATCGTCGGTCGGCCAGGGCGTGCGGATGGCATCGCCGCCCTCAGGCGATCCGCCAGATGGCCGATGGCGAGCGCGTAGGATTCCGCCACGTTGTAGGAATAGAGCGCGTTGAAATTGCCCGTCACCAGAAACGCCGGGCCTTTGCTTCCCGCGGGCAGCAGCAGGCCCGCCTTGGTGTTACCGGCAAGGCCGCGGCCATCGGCGCGCTTGATGCCGCGCTGGGCCCAGCCCGACAGCGACGCGGTCTTCTTGCGCCCGGACGGCCCGTTGTAGCCGCGCGGCAGATGCACCTCGAACCCCCAGGGCCGATTGTTGCTCCAGCCGGCGTTGCGCAGATAATTGGCGGTCGACGCCAGCGCATCGGGCACCGAATTGACCAGATCGCGCTTGCCGTCGCGGTCGAAATCCACCGCCAGCCGGCCGTAGGTCGAGGGCATGAACTGGGTTTGCCCGAAGGCGCCGGCCCAGGAACCCTGCAGATCCTTGAGCGCAATGTCGCCCCGCGAGACCAGCTTCAGCGCGGTGATCAGCTCGCCCTGGAAGAATTTTGCCCGGCGGCCGGAACAGGCCACATTGGCGAGCGCGTGAGGAACGAAGAAATCGCCGCGGAACTGGCCATAGTCGCTCTCGATGCCCCACAGGGCGGTGACGATGTGCCGGTCGACGCCATAGGTCTTTTCCACGGCGCGCAGCGTGCGGTCGTGCCGCTTCAGCATCGCCCTGCCGGTGTCGATGCGCTCCTCGTCCACCAGAAAGGCCATGTAGTCCCAGATCGGCGTGCGGTATTCCGGCTGGGAGCGCGAGAACCGCACCGCTTTTTCATCGAACCGCACGCCGCCAAGCGCCTCCTCGGCAACCGCGCGGCTGACGCCGGCGCGAATGGCCGCGGCCTTGATGGAGGCGACGCAGCTTTCAAGCGAGGCGGCGGCAGGCGCGATCGACAGCGGCAGCAAGGCGGCCATCAGGCAGAGGCCGCGAAACGGGAGGGTCATGAAAGGCATGCGGTGCGTCCGTTGGTTGACAGGAAAACCCACGCGATACGAGCATTCCGCGGCCAGCCGACGGATGGTCAGCCGCCGCTTTGCGCCCAGGCCGCCAGCGCCACCACGGTGAGCATGCAAAGCGCCATGCCCACATTGATGATGAACTGGGTGCGGCGCGGCAGGTCCAGCCGGTGCAAATAGATTCCGGCGGCCAGCCACAGGCAGTGAATCGGCACCCAGATGGCGTTGACGATCACGAATTTCAGCACGACCTCTGTGGCAAGCTGGTGCGGCGGCAAGAAGGCGAACCCGGTGAAAAGCGCGGTATTCACCGCATAGGCCTTGGGATTGATGGCCTGCAGCGCCAGCCCGCCCAGGAATCCCGGTGCCTTGGCGCGCGTGATGAAGGCGACCTTGCTGCCGGCAAACGCGATGCGGGCCGCCAGATACAGAAGGTAGGCGGCGGAGGCATAGAGCAGCACGGTGCGGATCTGCGGATCCGCCAGCACGATGGCCGCCAGCCCGCTGACCACGGCCAGCGCCACCAGATTGGTGCCCACGAACAGCCCCGCCATATAGTGCGCGCCCGCGCGCACGCCAAAGCCGGAGCCGACGCCGGCTATGGAAAGCACCCCGGGACCGGGTGTGATGAGGAGGAAAAACACGGCGACGGCAAATGTAAGCATGCTGGCTGTGTAGGACTGTTCGGCGGCAGGGGCAAGATTGGCCGTGTGCTCCATGGCGTCCGC
The DNA here is from genome assembly GCF_003432385.1 of Breoghania sp. L-A4. NCBI lineage: Bacteria > Pseudomonadati > Pseudomonadota > Alphaproteobacteria > Hyphomicrobiales > Stappiaceae > Breoghania > Breoghania sp. L-A4. The sequence continues at coordinate 3,402,521 of NZ_CP031841.1, forward strand.
TGAAAGCGACCCGCATCAACCCGACTTGCTGAATGAGAAACGCCGCCCGAATTTTGCGCGCCTCGATGGAATTCGCCCTTCGCAGCCCTTTGCGGATCGTCCGCCGTTTGCTATAGGGGCCGCGACGGAGCATCGCATGCCCGCGTGGATCGTGCACAAGCGTACACAAACGCGACACGCCGCCGATGGAGGTGTCCCGGACGGATATTCCGGATGCCTCCGTGCAACGGCGCGGCGCGCGATCCTTGCCGCCACTGCAGAGGTTTTGCCGATCGGCGCCGCTTGCGCGACGCGCCCCCAAGTTCTCGATCTGACGATTTATCAAGCCGGAGGAATCACACCGATATGGCCGAAAACGGACGCCCTGACATCATCTACACGAAGGTCGACGAAGCCCCGCAGCTCGCGAGCGCCTCGCTGCTGCCGATCATCCGCTCCTTCACCAAGGAAGCCGGCATCTCGATCGGCACCAAGGATATTTCCCTGGCCGGCCGCATCCTGGCGAACTTCCCGCATTACCTGACGGACGCGCAGGCGCAGTCCGACGATCTGGCCGAGCTCGGCAAGCTGGTGACCGAGCCCGAGGCCAATGTCATCAAGCTGCCGAACATCTCCGCGTCCGTGTCGCAGATCAACGCCTGCGTGAAGGAGCTTCAGGATCAGGGATACGCCCTTCCGCTGTATCCCGAGAACCCGCAGAACGCGCAGGAAGAAGCCGACAAGGCGATCTACGACGCCATCAAGGGCTCCGCGGTGAACCCGGTTCTGCGCGAAGGCAACTCCGACCGCCGCGCGCCGAAGGCGGTGAAGGAATACGCCAAGAAGCACCCCCATTCGATGGGCGCCTGGTCACGCGATTCCAAGACCCACGTCACGACCATGGGCAAGAATGATTTCCGCTCCAACGAGAAATCCGTGACGGTGGATGGCGCCGGCGCCGTGCGCATCGAATTCGTGGCCAAGGACGGCGCGGCGAGCGTTCTCAAGGAAAGCTTCGCGCTGGATGCCGGCGACATCATCGACGCCACGACGATGAACGCCAAGGCCCTGCGCGCCTTCCTGGAAGCCGAAATCAAGGACGCCAAGGACAAGGGCGTGCTGTTTTCCATCCACCTGAAGGCGACGATGATGAAGGTCGCCGACCCGATCATCTTCGGCCATTGCGTCAGCGCCTTCCTCAAGGACGTCTTCGCCAAGCACGCAGACACATTCGCCGAGCTCGGCGTGGACCCGGACTTCGGCATCGGCGATCTGCTGCTCAAGGTGGCGACGCTGCCCGCGGACAAGAAAGCCGAGATCGAGGCGGACGTGAAGGCGGCGCTGGACAACGGCCCGGCGCTGTACATGGTCAACTCCGACAAGGGCCTGACCAACCTGCATGTCTCCAGCGACGTCATCGTCGACGCCTCCATGCCGGCGCTGATCCGCGCGGGCGGCAAGGGTTGGGGCCCGGACGGCAAGGCACACGACACCAAGTGCGTGATCCCCGATTCCAGCTACGCGTGCGTCTACGACGAGGCGATCAAGTTCTGCGCCGAGAACGGCGCCCTCGATCCCGCCAAGATGGGCAGCGTGCCGAACGTCGGCCTGATGGCGCAGAAGGCCGAGGAATACGGCTCGCATCCGCAGACCTTCAAGGCGCCGGGCAATGGCACGATCCGCGTCGTCGACGCGACCGGCACCACGCTCATTGAACATGCCGTGGAGACCGGCGACATCTGGCGCATGTGCCGCACCAAGGACGCCCCGATCCGCGACTGGGTGAAGCTGGGCGTGACCCGCACCCGGGCCATGGGCGTTCCGGGCATCTTCTGGCTCGACAAGACCCGCGCCCATGACGCGGAACTGATCAAGAAGATCGACGCCTATCTGCCCGAGCACGACACGGCGGATCTGGACCTGCGCATCATGGCCCCCAAGGACGCCACGCGCCTGTCGTTCGAGCGCATCGCCAAGGGCGAGGACACGCTGTCGATTACCGGCAACGTGCTGCGCGATTATCTCACCGATCTGTTCCCGATCCTGGAAGTCGGCACCAGCGCGAAGATGCTCTCCATCGTGCCGCTGATGGCCGGCGGCGGGTTGTTCGAGACGGGTGCGGGCGGCTCGGCCCCCAAGCACGTGCAGCAGTTGGTCGAGGAAGGCCACCTGCGCTGGGATTCGCTGGGCGAGTTCTGCGCCCTCGGCGCCTCGCTCGAGCACCTGGCGGACGCCAAGGGCAACAAGAAGGCCGCGGTTCTCGCCGACACGCTGGACAAGGCCATCGAAAAGCTTCTCGACGAGGACAAGTCGCCCCGCCGCCGCGTCGGCGAGCTCGACAACCGCGGCAGCCACTTCTTCCTCGCCAGATACTGGGCCGAGGCGCTCAGCGCGCAGGATGAGGACGCGGATCTGAAGGCGCATTTCGCGCCGGTCGCCAAGGAGCTGGCCGCCAATGAGGACAAGATCCTCGATGAGCTGAACGCGGCGCAAGGGTCCCCCGCGGATCTCGGCGGCTACTATCACGCGGACGCCGACAAGACCGCCGCCGTCATGCGCCCCAGCGCCACGCTGAATGCCATCATCGGCTGAACCGGCCGACGCATCAAAACGCAAAAGGGGCGGCCGTTGGCCCGCCCCTATTACGATGTCCGACACGCGCCAGACGGCGCCGCGGCGCTTGTTATCGCGCCAGCACCGGAACCGTGTGACGGACGACGCGGGGAGCACCCACGCCCTGGTGTCGATCGTGACGCTCACGACGGCCTCGCCGGCTGCCGGTCCCGTATCAAAGTGCGCCGAAAACGACTGCTCGTACGGATTGGTCGGGTCCGAGGCGCCGGGATCCGCGGTCAGGGCGACCGGGATGGCCGGACCGCCGGCGCGCGCGACGGTCATGCTGAGGCTGGCGGCGTCGATCGGCGCCATCACGTCGGGCCGGATATGCACCGTTGCCCGCGCGGTCGTGCCGGTCCGGTAGACCGTCTCGTCGGTGACGACGGCGGCCCCCACCAGATCCACCAGATCGCCGACCGCCGTCAGGATCGAGGTGCGCTCGCGCACGGGGACGGTCGTGATGGCCACCGCCGGCCCCTTCGTCAACGTGATGGCAAGGAACTCCTGGACCGACGCGTCGTTCAGGATCACGTCATGGGTGGAGAAACTGGTCCGATAGGTCACCCGCTTGTCCAGCTGGGCGCTCTCGCGCATCACCGTGCCGTCGCCTTCCCAGCTGGTGCGAATGTCGAAATGCCCCAGTCCCTTGGAAGTTTCCAAGGCGTATTGCTGGGACGTGCGCTGGTCCAGGCCGATGACGAGCACTTCAGCGATGTCAGCCGGCAGCGGGTCGTCCACGATTTTGCGCAGCGCCATCTGACGCGTCCGGACCCCGGCGAAATCGGGAAGCGACGCGGCCTCGACGCCCTCCCAGTCGAGCGCGATCCAGGCCTCCGGGCGGCCGGCGTCAAAACGCTCGGCAACGGACCCTCCGCAGCAGCCCTCGTAATCAGGCATCAGTTCAAACGTCATCGGGAAGCTGAGGATGGTGCGGCGAAAATTCGCCAGGCCGCCCATGAAGACATTGGCCGCGCCCCAGCCGTTTTCCACCAGATCGAACGCCTTCACCGACCCGCGCCACGGCGTGCCGGCGCTGATCAGCCGCGCGATCCCGCGCGCGCCGCGTTCCTGATGCGCATAGGTGCGGGCCACCAAGCCTCCCATGCTGTGAGCAACGATGTCGATCGCGGTATCGCCGGGAACGGAAGCCTCGACAAAGGCGGCAAGCCGTTTCGCATTCTCGAAGACGCTCAACCGCCAATCGTAATCGAAGATGAACAGCGTCTCGCCGTCGCGATAACCGGCCTGTTCAAGGCTCGCGATGAAGGGCCCATAGAAATCCTGGGTGTAGACGCCGAGAAAGGAGATCTCGTGGATCAGTCCGCACGGCTTGATATCGTCGGGTCCGCCCATCAACGCCAGCGACGGAAAATGCTCGATCGCACCGATCGTGCCCCAGACGACGATGTCCTTGCCGTCCGGGCCGGGCCGGCACAGCCTGGAGCCGAGCAGGCCCGGCACAAACACCAACGGTCGTTCAGGTGCCGCAACGGCGGGCGTCTGAGCGACGGCCGGAACGATGGCCGCCGCGTTGAGCAGTGCAATGGCAAGCGCGAAGGCGCCGCGCCGCAGCGCACGCGCAAAAGAACACAGAGGAATCATGGATCAAATCGTTACCGCGCAATGAAAGGAATGCGCGATTGCTGGGCCGCAACAACGGCGAAACAATGGCATCGCCGCCTTGCGCCGGCGGCCGCCCCTAGTTTCGTTCCGCAGACACAAGGCGCGCGTCAGGCGAGCATCCAGTAAAGACCCAGCCCGGTCATGCCGATCCCGCAAAGCTGCGACAGGCGCCGGCCGCCGGGGATGATTTTCTCGACGAGCACATAGGCGGTGATCGCGATGATCCAGACCGGGTTCATGACGCCCGCGACGAACAGCAGGCCCATCAGCGCCCAGCAGCAGCCGACACAGAACAGCCCGTGGCTCCAGCCCATGGCCAGCGCCCCCCAATTGCCCTCGCGCCACCGGGTCATCAAGAAGCTGATCGGCGAGCGGCACTGACGCAGGCAGGACTGTTTCAAAGGCGTGAGCTGATAGAGCCCGGCGATGATGAGAATGCCGCCCGCCATCGGCCCAGCGACCACCTTCATCATCATCGGCGACAGCAGGGCGAAGTGGGTCAGCGCCGCCTGCAGCGCGGCCGCAGCCAGGCTGAAGCCGGCCCAGGCGAGAACGTAGCCGCCCGAGAACAGAAAGACCGGCACCCAGCCGGCACGGCGGTTCACGCCCAGCATGCGCGTATAGGCCAGGATCATCGGCAAGGCGGTCGGCAGCATCATCGCCGCCATCATCACCGCCCACATCAGGAACAGGCCGAAAAGCGGCAAGGGAGCCAGCATCTGCGGCGCCATCATCATCGTCATCATGCCGGGAACCGTCGACATGTCGCCGATCATCACCGCCAGATAGATGCCGGATGCCACCGCGATGGCGAGCGGGCCGGCGAGCAGCGCCGCCAGCCGGCCGAGGGCGGGCGGGCGGAAGCCCGCCCGTCCACGGAAGGGTGCGCGAGGCTCGCCATCACTGTTCGCTCTGGTAGGCGAAGGGCGAGAAGACGCCGGTCTTGTCGGACAGGTTCCAGGCCATGCCATGATCGGTGAACGACAGCTTGCTGGATTTCGCCACGGTGGCCGCAAATCCGGGCGCGATGCACAGGGGATGCCCCTCGATCGTCACCGGGCCACCGCCCTGCCCCGATACCTGCTCGATGGCGACATCGGCGATACCGGGAATTTTCAGCACATGCTTGCCGCCGTCGATCGAATAGTCGATGGGCACGGACCGCACGCCCACGATCTCGCCAATATGACCCGCGAGCCGGGCCGGATGGCCGCCGCCCTGACCGCCGAAAATCTTCATCAAACTGGCATTCTGAGCCTCGGTCGCACGCTCATCGACATAGACCGCGACGGTCCATTGCGTCGTCGCCATATTGCCCGGCGAGCGAACGGCGAGCGCGACATTGAGGCCGGACAGGGAGACGCCTTCGTCGCTCCCCTCCTCGATGTGCCAGCCAACAAGCGCCGTGCACTCGCCCTCGGTCGGCGTGCTCAGAAAGAGACAGGGGCACGCGGTATCGCAATTGCAGCTTTCGAAATAGGTACCCTCAAGCGACCAGGCCATTGGCTTTTCCTTAATCAAATGTCCAATTCACATCAGCCTAAGGCCGTTTCTGCGTTATTGCTTGAAGGGAGCATTGAGATTACAGTGAGAACTTCTCGATTTTCGATCAAGGGACCATTTATTTATAATGATCTACAGTTTCGGCTCCTTTGATCTTGATACGGCCATGTATGAGCTGCGCCGGAACGGCAAGACCGTCGCGATAGAACCTCAAGTCTTCAGTGTACTTCTGCATCTGATAGACAATCGTGACAGGATCGTCTCGAAGGACGATCTGGTGAAAACCGTTTGGGAGGGGCGCGCGGTTTCAGACACCACCCTCAGCAGCCGGATATTCGCTCTCAGGCGGGCCGTCGGCGACACCGGAGAGCGACAGGACGTGATCCGCACCGTGCCGCGACGCGGCTTCCGGTTCGTCGCCGAGGTCACCTTCAGCGCAGCAGCCGCACAGGAGGCGGCTTCCGACGGATCCGAGACAACGCGCACGACGACCGCGCAAACAGCGACGGGACCGCACGCGATGCCGGCCGAACCCCACAAGACGGCCGTCATGCCGACCCTGGTCGTGCTGCCGTTCAAGATCGCCAGCGAGGGCCTGGACGACTATTTCTGCGACGGGCTGACCGAAGATGTGATTTCAAACCTGACATCTTTCCGGGAGCTGCGGGTGATCGCCAGCGGCTCGTCACTGCATTTCAAGGACCGCGCCCTTCCCCTGGGCGCCATCGCGGAGACGCTGGGCGCGGACTATGTCGTCGACGGCAGCGTCCGCCGCGACGGCGACCGGTTGCGCGTCGCGGTACAATTGATCGAGGCGGCGTCCGGGGTGTCGCTCTGGGCGGACCGCTACGACCGGCAGATCGAGGACATCTTCGCCGTCCAGGACGCCATCACTCACATGATCGTGGCGTCACTCGGGGTCAAGATGCAGGGCACGGCCCTGTCGCGGGCATTGCGCAAGGGGCCGTCGGAACTCGACGCCTATGATTGCCTGCTGCAGGCTCGGCGCTATACCGCAACGCTGGACGAGGCGATGCACGCGGAGGCACGCGCGCTGCTGGAAAAGGCGATTGCGCTCGATCCCAACTACGCCGAGGCCCATGCCCTGCTCGCCAATGTCTATCTGGCCGAACACCGGTTTGACGCCAACCCGCGCCCGAACGCCATCGAACGCGCCCTGGCCATGGCTCTCAAGGCGACCGAGCTCGATCCGCACAGCGCCTACGCGCATTGCTGGCTGGCGATCGTGCACTTCTTCCGCAAGGACAACGGGAAGTTCGAGGCCGAGGCCCAACGAGCGATCGAGCTTAATCCCAACGACCCCGAAATCCTCGCGGAAGTCGGCCACTATCTCTCGTACATGGGCGAATATGAGCGCGGAATCGAGCTCTCCGCCCGCGCCCAGCAACTCAACCCGCTGCACCCGGGCTGGTATCACTTCAGCCTCGCCCGGCTGCACTACCACCAGTGCCTCTATGAGGAGATGCTGGTGGATGTGCAGCGCATCAGCATGCCGAATTTCTACTGGACCCATATCCTCAACGCGGCCGCGCTCGGGCAGCTCGGGCGTGAGGACGCGGCCGCGTCGCTTGCGATGATGAAACGTGTGAAGCCCGGGATTTCGGCCGCCGCGGAAATGCGCAAATGGAACCTGGCGCCGCACGACTTCACCCACATCATGGACGGCCTACGCCTGGCGGGCCACGACGAATAAAAGCGCTTGCCCCGACCGAGCCGTTTCCATCCGTCGGCGCGCACATCCGTCCCTCCCCGCTCTATGCCAATGGCGCGTGCTTTGCTATAGGAGCGCAGGGTTGTTCGCGCGTGCAGCATCGGATTGTGCACGGCGGCACACATTTGAGGCGGCACTCCAGACGAGGTTCTGAAGATCATGGCGAAGATCAAGGTTGCAAATCCGGTCGTCGAGCTCGACGGCGACGAGATGACGCGGATCATCTGGCAGTTCATCAAGGACAAGCTGATCCATCCGTATCTCGACATCGACCTGCAGTACTATGATCTCAGCATCGAGGAGCGCGACCGCACCGACGACCAGATCACAGTGGACGCGGCCAACGCCATCAGAAAAGTGGGCGTGGGCGTGAAATGCGCCACGATCACACCGGACGAGGGCCGGGTCGAGGAGTTCGGGCTGAAGCGCATGTACCGCTCGCCCAACGGCACCATCCGCAACATCCTCGGCGGCGTGATCTTCCGCGAACCGATCATCATGGACAACGTGCCGCGGCTGGTGCCGGGCTGGACAAAGCCGATCATTGTCGGCCGCCACGCCTTCGGCGACCAGTATCGCGCCACTGATTTCCGGTTCCCGGGCCCCGGCAAGCTGACGATGAAATTCGTCGGCAAGGACGGCGCGGTCATCGAGCGCGAGGTCTACGACGCGCCGGAAGCCGGCGTGGCGCTGGCCATGTACAACCTGGACCAGTCGATCAGGGATTTCGCCCGCGCCTCGCTCAACTACGCTCTGCAACGCAAGGTGCCGTGCTACCTGTCGACCAAGAACACGATCCTCAAGGTCTACGACGGGCGCTTCAAGGACATCTTCCAGGAGATCTACGACGCCGAGTTCAAGACGGAGTACGAGAAGGCCAAGATCTGGTACGAGCACCGGCTGATCGACGACATGGTGGCAGCCTCGCTGAAGTGGTCCGGCGGCTATGTCTGGGCCTGCAAGAACTACGATGGCGACGTGCAGTCGGACATCGTGGCGCAGGGATTCGGCTCGCTTGGCCTGATGACCTCGGTGCTGATGACGCCGGACGGGAAGACGGTGGAGGCGGAAGCCGCGCACGGCACCGTCACCCGCCACTACCGCCAGCACCAGAAGGGCGATGAAACCTCGACCAACTCGATCGCCTCGATCTTCGCCTGGACACGGGGCCTGGCGCACCGCGCCAAGCTGGATGACAACGCGGAGCTTGCGACATTCGCCGCAACGCTGGAGCAGGTCTGCATCGACACGGTGCAAAGCGGCAAGATGACCAAGGATCTGGCGCTGCTGGTCGGCCCCGACCAGAAATGGCTCTCGACCACCGGTTTCCTCGACGCCGTGGACGAGAACCTCGCCAAGGCCATGGGCCAGGCCCACTGACGTCAAACAGCATCCAAAAACGTGAAAAAGGCGGACCATGAGGCCCGCCTTTTTCTTTTCAGTCGCGAGGGACCTGATGCCTTAGCGACAAGCGACCCGGTAGCTGCGGCCGTAACGATCACGGGCCCAGCAATTCTTCGGCGTCGTCGCGGCACCGATGATGGCGCCACCGGCCGCACCGGCAATCGCGCCGCCCGCGGCAGCACCCGGCGTGCCGCCGATCGCGGCACCCGTTACGGCACCGGCAGCGGCGCCGATCCCGGCGCCGGCAAGCGCGCGGTCACCCTGCGAATCCGTCTGGCAACCAGCCAGCGCCAGCGCACAAATTCCAACAACAGCGAATGTCTTGAACATTTCAGTCTCCCGTTCCAACAAGGATACAACGGCACGACGGCAAAATGGTTCCATGATCGCATGGAAATCCGCGAACGAATGTATGCCGACGGCGCCCATGCATGTGTTCTGCGGGTGAGGGAACGCCACCCGCCCCTAAGTGTCGCGCTCGATGTCGACACCGGGCTCATCGAGCTCCTCACTCGACATGTCGCCACCCGGCGTGAGTTCTTCCTTGCCCAGCCGCTGGCGCACCACATCACGGATTCGCGCCGCGACCTCAGGCCGCCGGCGCATCATCCGGTGCAGCCCGTCGGCATCCAGCACCAGAAGACGGCAGTCGGTGACAGCCGTCACCGTGGCCGAACGGTTGGCGCGCTTGAGCACCGCCATCTCGCCGAAGAAGTTACCCGCATGCATTTCCAGCCGCTCGCCCGGCAGATCGATCTCCACCGTCCCGGACACGATGAAGTACATGGAATCCGCCGGCTCGCCGGCACGCGCGATGATCTCGCCACGGGCGGAGGACTGGGAATGCAGCAGCTTGGCGATGTCGGCGATATCGGCCGGGCCCAGTTCCTCAAACAGCGGAACACGGGCGACCATACCCCAGGTGACGACGAATTCCCGGCTGTGGATCTCGCGCGCGAATGCCGTGGCCACGATGCCCACCGGCAGCGCCAGAAGCACATAGCCCAGCACCATCACGACGGAGCCGACGACCTTCCCCAACACCGTCACGGGCACCACGTCGCCATAGCCGACGGTGGTCACCGTTGCGAGCGCCCACCAGATGGCGGCGGGGATCGATCCGAACGCGTCCGGCTGTGTGTCGCTTTCCACAAGGTGGAGGATGGTCGCCGCCGTCAGCACCACCCCGCCGATGATGATCGCGCTCGCGAGGATGGCGCGGCTCTCGGACACAAGCGCCGTGATCAACGAGCGCAACGCCGGGGAATAGCGGGCGAGCTTGAGAAACCGCAGCAGCCGGAACAGCAGGAAGGCGCGGAAGTCACCCAGCAGAAGCGGCATCCAGAACGGCAGCACCGCGATCAGGTCAATCAGCGCGAAGGGCTGCACGGCATAGCGCAGCCGCGCCTTGAGCCCGCCGTAGTGGCGCAGCGGCGGATGCAGATCCGCCACCCAGAGGCGTGCGAAATATTCAAGCGAGAAGACAACACCGGAGACAATGTCGATGATCAGAACAACGAGGCCAAAGGTCTCGCCGATATCGCCCACCGTAGATACGATCACCGCCGTCACATTGACGACGATGAGCAGCATCAACACGCGGTCGACGAAGCGGCTTGCCGCGTCGCCCGCCGCCCCCTTCTCCAGTATCTCGTAAAGACGGCGCTTGAACTGTCCGACCATCGCCGCCGCCTCCCGCAGCCTGTCGCGCCCCCAACGCCGGGGACGACTCATCACACCATCGAATCCCGGCGCGGTCAGGACCTTGCGATAGGACAAACCAGGCAGGAATGACGCGCCCCGGAGGAATCCGGAGCAGAGCCTGCGTGACCCCGGCTCAACCGGCGGCGCGCAGGGCCGACTCGATGGCGTCGAGCGCGTCGGCCGCCTTCGCACCGTCGGGGCCGCCCGCCTGCGCCATGTCCGGCCGGCCGCCGCCGCCCTTACCGCCGAGCGCCTCGGAGCCGACACGCACCAGATCGACGGCGCTGAAACGCTCCGTCAGATCCGCCGTGACGCCGACCACGATGCCGGCCTTGCCGTCCTCGGAAACCGCGATCATGGCGACGACGCCGGAGCCGAGCGACGTCTTTGCCTCATCCACCAGACCCTTGAGATCCTTCGGGCTGATGCCCTCGACCGTGCGGGCCATCAGCTTGACCGAGCCCAGATCACGCACGACCGCATCGCCACCCGACGCTCCGCCGCCGCCAAGCGCCAGCTTCTTGCGCGCTTCCGTCAGCTCCCGTTCAAGCTTGCGGCGTTCCTCGACGAGCGCCTGCACCCGTGCGGCGGCATCATTCGGCGCCACCTTGAGAATGCCGGCGATCTCGCGCACGCGGCGGTCCTGGGTCTCCAGGTATTCGCGCGCGGCGTCGCCCGTCAGCGCCTCGAGACGCCGCACGCCGGCGGCGACCGCGCCCTCGTTGACCAGATTGACCAGGCCGATGTCGCCGGTGCGCCGCACATGGGTGCCACCGCAGAGTTCCACCGAATAGGACTTGCCCGCCTTCTCGCCGTGCAGGGCCTTGCCCATGGTGACCACACGGACCTCGTCGCCGTATTTCTCGCCGAACAGCGCCATGGCGCCGGATTCGATCGCCTCGTCCACCGCCATCAGCCGGGTTTCGACCGGAGCGTTCTGCAGGATGATCTCGTTGGCGAGATCCTCCACCGCGCGCAATTCATCGTCGTCCATCGGCTTGGGATGGGAGAAATCGAAGCGCAGCCGGTCGGGCGAGACCTGCGAGCCCTTCTGCGCCACATGGGTTCCGAGCACCTCGCGCAGCGCCTCGTGCAGCAGATGGGTCGCGGAATGGTTCGAACGGATGCGCGTGCGCCGCGCGGTGTCCACCGACAGCTCGACGGCATCGCCAACCTTCAAGGTGCCGCTCTCAGCCTTCACGAAGTGCAGAAACAGGCCGCCGGCCTTCTTCTGCGTGTCGGTGACCGCCAGCCGCGTGTTGCCTGAGACGATCGTGCCGGTGTCGCCGACCTGTCCGCCGGACTCACCGTAGAACGGCGTCTGGTTGACGATGACGACACCCTCCTCGCCCTCTTTCAAGGCCTCGACCTCGGCGCCGTCGCGCGCAAGCGCCAGCACCACGCCCTCCGCGCGTTCCGTGTCGTAGCCGAGGAATTCGGTCGCGCCGACGCGTTCCTTGAGCGCGAACCACACCTGTTCGGTGGCCGCATCGCCCGAGCCGGACCAGTTGGCGCGGGCTTCAGCGCGCTGGCGCTCCATGGCGGCGTTGAAGCCTTCGGTATCCACCGCAAGCCCGCGCGGACGCAGGGCGTCCTGCGTCAGATCAAGCGGGAAGCCATAGGTGTCATAAAGCTTGAAGGCGGTCTCGCCATCGAGCGTGGCGCCCTCGCCCAGATCGGCCGTCGCCTCGTCAAGCAGCGTCAGGCCGCGTTCCAGCGTCCTGCCGAAGCGGCGCTCTTCCAGCGTCAGCGTCTCCGTGATCAGCGACTCGGCGCGCACCAGTTCCGGATAGGCCTGGCCCATCTCGCGCACCAGCGTCGGCACCAGCTTGAAGATCACCGGATCCTGCGCGCCCAAAAGCTTGGCGTGACGCATGGCGCGGCGCATGATCCGCCGCAGCACATAGCCGCGCCCCTCGTTCGACGGCAGCACGCCGTCGGCGATCAGAAAGGAACTGGCGCGCAGATGATCGGCGATCACCCGGTGGCTGGCGGCGCTCCCGCCTTCGGCACTCGTGCCGGTTGCGTTTTCCGAGGCCGCGATCAGCGCGCGGAACAGATCGATGTCATAGTTGTTGTGCACGCCCTGCAGCACCGCGGCGATGCGCTCCAGCCCCATGCCCGTGTCGATGGACGGGCGCGGCAGGTCGACGCGCTGCTCCTTGGTGATCTGCTCGTACTGCATGAAGACGAGATTCCAGATCTCGATGAAGCGGTCGCCGTCCTCATCGGGCGAGCCCGGAGGGCCTCCCGGGATCTTCTCGCCGTGATCGTAGAAGATTTCCGAGCACGGGCCGCAGGGGCCGGTGTCGCCCATCGCCCAGAAGTTGTCAGACGTGGGGATGCGGATGATCCGGTCGTCGGACAGGCCGGCGATCTTCTTCCACAGATCAAACGCCTGATCGTCGTCGTGGTAGACGGTGACCAGCAGCTTGTCCTTGGGCAGGCCGAATTCCCTGGTGATCAGACCCCAGGCCAGCTCGATCGCCTGCTCCTTGAAATAATCGCCAAAGGAGAAGTTGCCCAGCATCTCGAAGAACGTGTGGTGGCGCGCGGTGTAGCCCACGTTGTCGAGATCGTTGTGCTTGCCGCCGGCGCGCACGCATTTCTGCGCGGTTACCGCCCGGGAATAGTCCAGTTTCTCGACGCCGGTGAACGCGTTCTTGAACTGCACCATGCCCGCGTTGACGAACATCAGTGTCGGATCGTTGCGCGGAACCAGGGGGCTTGAGGGCACTATCTCGTGGCCATTGCGACGAAAATACTCAAGGAACGCTGACCGGATCTCGTTTACGCCGCTCATGGACTGGCTTCGACCTCATGCTTCCCGGCGCGGAACACGACCGCGCTGCTCCGGATTGACTGTTTGGAGCGTTTCTAGTGCCTCCTGCATATTCGGGCAAGGCGAAGCGGTTTCAAGCTGCCGAATAAGCGCCGGCTGTGAACCCGACGGTGCACCGGGCGGCGGGGATCGCCTTCTGCACGCTTGAACCAGGCCGGACACCCCGCCGATGGGCGCTGAAACGCAGTACGCCCGCCGGCGCATTGCCGACGGGCGTACTGTCATAATCGCTGCACGCGATACCCGGACCAAAACCGCGATCCGCCACCTACAGGCAAAAGCTGAAGCGTGCCCTTCCGCAGCCGCATCATATGCGACCGGCCGGTCAGGCGCCCGCAAGAGCGAGGATCAATCCTCGTCCGCCACGCCCGCGTCACCGTCCGGATCGGTGATCCTCTCGGCGATAAGACCCGCATTCTGGCGGATCGCGCTTTCGATCTCCGCGGCCACTTCCACGTTCTCACGCAGGAAGGTCTTGGCGTTCTCGCGGCCCTGACCCAGGCGCTGGCTGTTGTAGGAGAACCAGGAGCCGGACTTCTCGACGATGCCGCCCTTGACCCCGAGATCGATCAACTCGCCCATCTTGGAGATGCCTTCGCCATACATGATGTCGAATTCGATCTGCTTGAACGGCGGCGCCAGCTTGTTCTTGACCACCTTGACGCGGGTCTGGTTGCCGACGATCTCGTCACGGTCCTTGATGGAGCCGATACGGCGGATGTCGAGACGCACGGAGGCGTAGAATTTCAGCGCATTGCCGCCGGTGGTGGTCTCGGGAGAGCCGAACATGACGCCGATCTTCATGCGAATCTGGTTGATGAAGATGACCATCGTCTTCGACTTGGAGATCGACGCGGTCAGCTTGCGCAGCGCCTGGCTCATCAGCCGCGCCTGCAGGCCCGGCAGGCTGTCGCCCATCTCGCCTTCCAGCTCCGCGCGCGGCGTCAGCGCCGCGACGGAGTCGATCACAAGCACGTCGATGGCGCCGGAGCGCACCAACGTGTCGCAGATTTCCAGCGCCTGCTCGCCCGCGTCCGGCTGCGAGATCAGCATGTCGTCGATGTTGACGCCCAGCTTGCGCGCGTAAATCGGATCGAGCGCGTGTTCGGCGTCGATGAAGGCGCAGATGCCGCCCTTCTTCTGGGCTTCGGCGATCGTGTGCAGCGCCAGCGTAGTCTTGCCCGAGGATTCCGGCCCGTAGATCTCCACGACACGGCCGCGCGGCAGACCGCCGATGCCGAGCGCGATATCAATACCGATCGATCCGGTCGATACGGTTTCGATCTCGACAACCTGGCCTTCACCGAGCCGCATGATGGACCCCTTGCCGAAGGCCCGTTCAATTTGCGACAGCGCCGCATCCAGTGCTTTAGTCTTATCCATTCCTGTGCCCTCGACGAGGCGGAGATCGGCCTGTGACATCGTATAGGGCTCCTTATTCCACGGTGGGACGGGCGATACAAATTTCATGTTTGTACCGTTTTTGTTCCAATTTCTCGAACAGTTGTCAAGCACTTATGAAAACACCATAAATTTCAGTATGTTCGCCAAATGTTCCGGGTCGCCTCTTGCACCTGCCTCGACCACCGGCACGCGCCGGGACGCCATACCGGCGCAGAATCGCCACCCACCCGGAATGCGCCGGGCGCCCGAGCGGCGGCCAACAACAAATTGCGCGCCGCCCCACGGCTTGCTATCGCAGACACACCAACAAGGCGGCGCGATCCATGACGGCTGACCGGAATGAACATACGACGGATGACACGCGCCGGATCGCGCTGATCGGCGGCATCCATATGGACCGCATCGCCACAGGAGCGCGTGATGTTCTCCCCGACACCTCGACGCCGGGCGTTATTGCGGTGCGCCCCGGCGGGGTGGCGTCCAATGTGGCGCGAATTCTGGCGCGGCTCAATTCCGGTTCAGCGACATGCCATGTGGCGCTCGCGGGACGTCTGGGCGCGGATGCAGATGGCGACACGCTGCGCGCCGCTCTCGAAGACCTGGGCATCGACATCTCGGCGATCCGTACGTCGACGCTGGCCACAGCCAGCTATCTCGCCCTGCATCACCCGGACGGGCGGCTCGCCGCCGCCGTGTCCGACACCACCATCACCGAGGAAGTCACGGACACCGACTTCGCGCCGCTCCCCGGGGCGCTTGCCGATGCGCACTGGTGGTTTATCGATGCCAATCTCTCCGAGGCAACACTGGTCGCGCTGTGCGGCATGGCCGCGGACCGCGTGATCGCGGCGGATGTGGTGTCGATCGCCAAGGCGCCACGGCTGCGCTCCTGTCTGGCGCGCATTGACCTGCTTTTCGCGAACAGGGACGAAGCCATCGCCCTTCTCGGCGACAGGGTTGGCGCAGACCGCTCCGCCGGGGGCCTCGCCCAGGCCCTGTGTGCGGCCGGCGGACGCGCGGTGGTGGTGACCGATGGGGCGAATGGCGTGGCGTGGTGCCGGCGGGAGACTTCGGAAAGCAGCGCGGGGCGGATGACCGCCCTGCCCGTCCACGTGCGTCACGTCACCGGCGCGGGCGACGCGCTGATCGGCGGCACGCTCAGCGGGTTGCTCGGCGGGTTCCCGTTGGATGCGGCGCTCGCACGCGGGCTGGCCACCGCGGCGCTGACGCTTGAGGGCGCCGCCATCAGCCTGGATGCGGTCACCAAGCGCCTGGACTCGACCACGGCGCATGCCCCGATAGCGCGATGACCCGTGCGGGAACGCCCGGGTTTGACACGCGGTTTTCGCTTGTGCTTGATCGCCCTTGCTGAGACACATTGGTGCCGCGCGTCGTCCCCCAAGGCCGCCTGACAGGCATGGGAAACGGGGCGGCATCACATCCGGAGTCCCTCGCATGAAGCCGCATGAAACCACCGACGTTCTCGTCCTGGCCCCGGACGTTCGCGAGGCCATGGATGCCGGACGGCCCGTGGTGGCGCTGGAATCCACCATCATCACGCACGGCATGCCGTGGCCCAGGAACGTGGAGACGGCGCGCCGGGTGGAAGCGGAAATCCGGACGCATGGGGCGGTGCCGGCGACCATCGCCGTGCTTGAGGGGAATTGCGCGTCGGGCTGGACGACGCGGACCTTACCCATCTGGCCCAGGCCAACCATGTGATGAAGCTGTCGCGCGCCGATCTGGCGGTGGCGATCGCGGCGGGGAAAACCGGGTCCACCACGGTGGCCGCCACCATGATGGCGGCGCATGCCGCCGGCATTGCGGTGTTCGCGACGGGTGGCGTCGGCGGCGTGCATCGCGGCGCGGAAATGACGTTCGACATATCCGCCGATCTCGACGAACTGTCACGCACACCGGTCTGCGTGGTGGCCGCCGGCGTCAAGGCGCTGCTCGACCTGCCCAAGACGCTGGAACTGCTGGAGACGCGCGGCGTGCCGGTGGTGGGTTTCGGCACGGACGAATTCCCCGCCTTCTGGTCGCGCCGCTCCGGACTGAAGGCCCCGTTCCGGCTGGATACGCCTGAAGAAGTGGCGCGGCTGCTCAAGGCGCGCGCGCGCTTCGGCCAGCATGGCGGCGTGCTGATCGCCAATCCGGTGCCGGAAGCCTCCGAGATCCCGGCCGACGAGATGGAAGACGTCATCCAGGCCGCCCTGCACGAGGCCACCCACCGCCACATCCGCGGCAAGGAGGTCACGCCCTTCGTGCTGGCGCTGATCTACGATCTGACGGCGGGCCGCAGCCTTGAGACCAACATCGCGCTGGTGCTCAACAACGCGCGCGTGGCGGCGGAAATCGCCGTGGCGCTGGCGAAATAATCCGACGTGCCATCATGACGTGTATTCATTCTTGCGAACGGCACGGCTAACATGCCGGACAACAAGGCGATAAAAAGCCGCATTTCCCAATTTTCTTGTTCTGTGCAGTCCCTATTCAGGAAGCCCTCATGACCGACATCGCACTCACCTCCATGCAGTATCTCGACAAAGCCATGGGCGCTCTCAGGGACATGGGCCTGCTGCCCGACGGAGCCCAAGAAGAAGCCCCCATCACGCATCTTCTGGAACAGATTTCCGACCTTTCTCCCGACAAGGTCACGGTCATCGCGCGAACCCTGACGCAGAGTTCCACCTTCAACGAAGTGGTCCGCGAACAGATCCGCGGCATGGAGATCGGCGAGCGTTATGAAGTGCTCACCGACACGTTCAACTCCATCCGCGACGACGCCAAGAGCATGGTCGACCAGCTCGCCGACGGCAAGGTTTCGGCGTTCGAAGGCCTGCAGAACACCTGGATGCGGATGCGACGCGGCACGATTTCCGACCGTTTCGACGATATCAAAAAGACCTATCTCGACGTCGCGCGCGATACCAAGGACCAGATCAAGCGCGAGCAGCTCATTCTGAACGCCTACCGCGACTTCCGCGGCGCGCTGAAGCAGGCAGAGGTGCTGGCGCTGGAAGTGCTCAAGACGGCGACGGCGAAACTGGAGGCCGCCAAGGCCGCGCTGGAGGAAGCCTCAAGCGCCGTCGCCAGCTTCACCGGAACGGAACCGGCCGACAAGGCGCGCCTGGAAATGGCCCGCGACGAGCGCGTGCGCGAGCTGCAGGACGAGGAACGGCGCTACCAGATCGCCAAGGACCTCTCCGACAACCTGACCATCGGCTACAACACCTCCGAAGTCATCATGGCGCGTCTCATGCAGACCACCAGCGCCAAGGACCGGGTCTACGCGCAGGCCGTCAGCTTCTTCTCCACCAACGAATCCGTGCTGACCGCGCTCAACGCCTCCTTCACAGGGCTACAGGGACTGCACGAATCCACCCAGACGCTGAATGCGATGAAGGAAGGCGTCTCCAAGAGCCTGGAAACGCTGGCGGAAATCGGCGACCAGGTGCAGGAAGCCGCGTTGAAGGCCGGCTACGGCCCCACCGTCCAGGCGGCGTCCGTCAAGAAGCTTGTCGATTCGATCGTCAACTTCCAGGTCAACTCCCGCGAGATCATCTCCGAGATGCGCACCATGGCGACAAAGAACTCCGAAGAGATCCGCGACGCTGTTGAAGACGGCAAGCGCCGCCTGGCGAAGCTCGCAGCAGAAGGCAACGTGCTCGGGGCGTAGGCCCCGGTCTCTCGTTGTCCCAGGATCGCTTGGAGAATGGCATGACAGGCGCGGCAGACAAGAAGCTCCCGCTGAACGAGGTCATGATGGCGATGGACGTGGTGGACACGCTGCGCCATCGCGACAGGATCATCGAACGAGAGCTGTCGCAAGGCGATCGCGACGCGCAGCTGTATGCGCGGTTGCGCGAGATCTATACCAGCCAGGGCATCGACGTGCCCGAGCACGTGCTGCGCGAAGGCGTGGCGGCCTTGAAAGAAGACCGTTTCCTCTATACGCCGCCGCCCGCCGGCTTCAACGTCACCATGGCGACGCTCTATGTGCATCGCCTGACGCTAGCCAAATGGACCGGCGCGCTGGCGCTCGTGCTCATCGTGGCCTTCGCCGGCTGGCGCGTGCTCATCGTCGCTCCACGCCAGCAGGCGGCCGAAACCCTGCGTGTGGATTTGAGCGAAGGGCTGCCGCTTGCCTTCGACTCAACGCTGGCAAGCATCGGCCAGGAAGCCTCAGACACCGCGGCAATCGAACAGGCGAACCGCCTGGTGAACGACGGCAAGGCGGCGGCCGCGCGCGGGGACGCGGACACCGCCCGGAGCAAGCTCGCGGAGCTGAAAGCGCTGCGCGATCAGCTCTTGCTGAGCTACGAGATCCGCATCGTGTCGCGGCCCGGCACGCCGTCGGGCGTGGAACGCATTCCCGATGTCAATCGGGCCACGCGAAATCTCTATGTGGTTGTCGAGGCGATCGGCGTGGACGGCAAGCGGCTTTCCCTGCCCGTGCAAAACGAGGAAGACGGCAAGACCGAGGTCGTCCCGCTTTGGGCCGTGCGCGTGCCCAAGGCGACCTTCGACGCGGTCAAGCGTGACAAGCAGGATGATGGGATCATTCAGAACGCGACGATCGGCGTCAAGGAACGCGGCACCCTTCAACCCAATTGGGTCATGAAGGTGGACAACGGTGCGATCACGACATGGAAATGACCTGGCCAAACCGTGTTCAGGCGGAGAGCGCGCCATGCTGAGCGGCCGCGACACGATGAGCAGGATCGACGCCGAACTGCGCGAGACACGGCGCGAGGAAGCCGAGGTGAACCGCCGGCTGGAGGATCTCACGCGGCGCATCACCGAGTTGCGCGCCGAAGAAGGCGATGCCTATCTCGGTCTCGCGCGCCTCAGCCTGCAGGAGGACGCCGACGGGGCGCTCGCCGAACGCCTTGACCGGGCCGGACGGCGGGCCCGCGCCCTGATCGAGGAGCGCGACGAACGGCTGCAGTGGCTGGCGGGCGAACGCGACAAGCACGAGGCGCAGCTCGAGGCGCTGACGCGCGAACGCGAGCGGCTCTCGGCGTTGCGCGCGGACGCCGCGGACCGGCTTGACGACATCTTGGAAGCCGTCGACGAAAAGCTGGCCGGTGACCCCGACTTCAGCCGCCAGCGCGACGCCCTGGAAAAGGCCGTCGCGATCGCCGATCAGGCGCGCAAGAAAGCCGATCAGGCGGTCGCGGATCGCGAGGAAAAAGGCAAGGCCTACGAGGATGATCCGCTGTTTCTGTATTTGTGGAAACGCGATTACAGCCTGCCGTCCTACGCTGGGCGCGGACTGATCCGCTGGCTCGACGGCAAGGTGGCCCGGCTGGTGCGCTATGACGAGGCGCGGCCAAACTATGCCATGCTCACCGAAATTCCCGCCCGGCTCTCGCAACACGCGGAGCGGCTGGAACAGGTGGTTCGCGAGGAGACCGACGCGCTCGCCGCCCTGAGCCGCGCCGCCGCCGAGGAACTCGCCGGCGAGGATCTTCCCGCGCAAATCGAGGGCCTCGACACCGACATCGCCGAGACGGGCGCCATGATCGAGGCCGAGAGCGTCGCCGCCGCGAAGCTCTCCGACGAGACCCGGACGTTCGCTTCCGGCGAGGACCCCGCCTTCGCACAGGCCACGGAGGCCTTGGTCGAGAGCCTGAAATCGGATTCGGTGCGCACCCTGCGGCGCAACGCCTTGGCGACGCCGACCCCGGAAGACGAAAGGCTGGTGGACCGCATCGAGGCGATCGACGAGGAGGTGAGAGACCTCGAGCGGCAGATCGACGAGGACCGCAAATATCTGCGCGAACTCGCGCATCGCAGGGCGGAGCTGGATGACGTCGCCGCCGACATGCGCCGCAACCGCTATGACGACGGAGACTCGCAGTTCAGCGACAACAGCCTGGCGGGCGAGTTACTCGGCGAGTTGGTCAAGGGCGTCATCGCGGGCGCCGTCTACAAGACCGCCATGGGCAAATCTCATCGCCGCCGCAAGCCGCGCGGCGGAATGCGCGGATTTCCCGGCGGCCTTGGCCTGCCCGGATCCATGGGCGGATCCATGGGCGGATCCATGGGCGGCGGCTTGCCCGATTTCAGTGGCGGAACGGACGGCGGCAGCGGCGACGGCTTTTCGACCGGCGACACGTTCTAGCTCGACAGCGCTTCCTTCACCGCCGTTGCCAGTTGCTTGAGCGTGAAGGGCTTTGGCAGGAACGAAAATTTCTCGTTCTCCGGCAGGTTCTTCTCGAACGCCTCTTCCGCGTAGCCGGAAACGAAGATGATCTTCAGATCCGGCTTGGTCTTGCGCAATTCCCTGAGAAGGGAGGGCCCGTCCATTTCCGGCATGACCACGTCGGAGACGACCAGATCGACCTCACCGCCGGCCGCCTCGAGCACCTCCAGCGCCTCGGTGCCGCAACTTGCCTCATGCACCGTGTAGCCGCGCGAGGCGAGAGCGCGGGCGGCGAAGGCGCGCACGGCTTCCTCGTCTTCCACCAGAAGAATTGTTGCCGAACCGGTGAGATCGGTCATCGGCGCTTCGGGCTGGACGTCGGCCGGAATGGCCACGGCGTTCTCCTCCACCACATGGCGCGGCAGGAAGATGCGGAACATCGTGCCTTCGCCCACGGTGGAGACGGGATAAATGTAGCCGCCGGTCTGCTTGATGATGCCGTAGACGGTGGAGAGACCCAGACCCGTGCCCTTGCCCACGTCCTTTGTGGAGAAGAACGGCTCGAAAATCTTGTCCATCACCTGCTGCGACATGCCGGTGCCGGTGTCCGTCGCCTCGATGAGCACGTATTCGCCGGTCGGCATGCCGCGAGTGTTATCAAAGGTCGTTGACTGCTCGCGGGTAACGTTTGAGGTGCGGATGGTCAGTTGCCCACCGTCGATCATCGCATCGCGCGCGTTCACCGCCAGATTGACGATCACCTGCTCGAACTGGTTGAGATCGGCCATCACCGGCCACAGATCGCGTCCGTGCACGACCTTAAGCTCGACCTTCTCGCCCAGCAGACGATCGAGCAGGATCGAGAGATCCGCCAGGACGTCGTTCAGCTCAAGCTGCTTGGGACGCAGGGTCTGACGCCGCGAGAACGCCAGCAGCTGGCGCACGAGGCCGGCCGCGCGATTGGCGTTCTGCTTGATGTTCATGATGTCCTGGAAGGACGGATCCGCCGGCCGGTGGTTGGCCAGAAGCAGATCGGAAAAGCCGATGATGGCGGTCAGAACGTTGTTGAAATCATGCGCCACACCGCCGGCAAGCTGGCCAATCGCCTGCATCTTCTGGCTTTGCGCGAACTGCAGCTCCAGCGCCCGCTGGCGTGTGGTCTCCAGCGCATAGACGATGGCGGCCTCGCCCTCGTCCTCACCATCCTCGACGGCGGAGATGTAGAAGGTGGCCGAGCGGTCGTCGTCGGACCCGGCCAACTGGATGTCCATGGGCGCGATCTCGCCCTGGCCCGCGGCCGCGGCCGTCAGCGCATTGGCAAGCTCGTCGCGGCCGTTGCCGGCGACGAAGTCGACAATCGGCCGGTGCGAGCCGTCGCCCGGCTCCGCCTTGCCGAACAGACGCACGAACGGCGCGTTGGTGCGCACGATGCGTCCCTCGCGGTCCACGGAGGCAATCGCGATCGGCGTGTTGTTGAAGAAGCGCGCGAACCGTACCTCCGCGGCGCGCAAGGCTTCCTGCGCCTCCTCGCCCGGAGAGCGGTTGAGCACCAGCGTGCGGCTTTCACCTGCGTGCCCGTCCGCGCCAAACGGCACGCGGTGCAGGAGTCGCACAGGAATGGTTCGGCCCGAGCGGGTCACGAGATCGAGATCGAGCGTTTCGGTCTTCACATCCCCCGGCTGGCCGGAAATCGAATGAATCAGCTCAGCGCCGTCCCCGCGCACCACATCCGACAGCAGCAGCGAGCACGCCTCGAACTGCGCAAGATCGTGCCCCAGCCAATCGGCCAGCGTCGCGTTGAGATAGACGATGCGCCCCTCGCCATCGGCGGAAAAGAAGCCCGCCGGTGCATGGTCGAGGAAATTGATGACGCGTTGCAGTTCCTGGAAGGAGGATTCCTGTTCGGTGCGGTCGCGGGTGATATCGGCGACGCTCCATACCGTGTATTTGTGGCGGCCGCCCGCGCTGTCGCCGGTTTCCAGCGGCCGCACATTGATGCGATACCAGCGCGGGGATCCTTCGAACTGACCGATGGGATGCGGCAGGCGGACTTCCTCAAAGACCTTCAGATCGCTGCGGGTGGCCTGCGACAGCCGGTAAATGGCGTCGGCGGCGTCCGGATCGCTGGAAAAGACACGTTCCACCGCGCGCACATCCGCCGCGCTCGCGGCTCCCGTCAACTCGGCATAGGCCTGGTTTGCATAGATGATCCGGCCACTGGAATCGGTGATCAGCGCACCGGACTCATGGGAATCGAGAAACGCCTGCGCGAGCGGATTGCCCGGCTGGCGGCTGGCGAAGCGCAGCAGACCGATCGCAGCCGCAAACAGGCAGAAGACGCCGACCACGGCCAGCAAGCCCAGCAGACCCAGCACATAGGGCTCCGCCTGCTCGCGGCTCATGAAAGCCAGCCCTCCGGCGGCGGCCACGAGCCCGAGCCCGAGCAGGACGAGAAGGCCAATGCTTCCCGATCGCTCCGACCGGTCGATGACCGGCTCAGGCGAACGCGCCTCGATGTCACTCATGTCAGCCCGCACTCCCCGGTCCGCTCCGCAGGCCCACCCGGCGCAGCAACGCTGCCGTCGCATTGTAGAGTTCCAATTTCGACCGCTCGCAACACAGATCCAATTCCCACAACACCCGTGGCATTCCTCAACGCAACATCACACGCCATGACGTCCGCCTGACACCGCTCGGCCGGCACGCTCACCGCCACCCGATCAGGCGAACACCGCTCGGCTATCGTCACATGCGAACGCGCGGCCGACCGATACCGTTGCACCACGCATCACGCCTGCCAACTCGGCCGCTTGCGCAGCCGCAACACGTAGCCGATCACTTCCGCGACCGCACGATAATGTTCTTCCGGGATTTCCGCATCAATGTCCACCTGCGCATACAGCGATCTCGCGAGTGGCGGGTTCTCGATAATCGGAATTTTCGCGCCCTTGGCGACTTCCCGGATCTTCAGGGCGGTTGCGTCGGTGCCCTTGGCCACGCAGAGAGGCGCCGCCATGCCCTCTTCGTATTTCAGGGCGACAGCATAGTGAGTCGGGTTGGTCACAACCACCGTGGCGCTGGGTACAGCGGCCATCATGCGCCTGCGCGAGCGCTCCATCCGCAACTGGCGGATCTTGCCCTTGACCATCGGATCGCCTTCGGACTGCTTGTATTCGTCCTTGATCTCCTGGACGGTCATCTTCTGCTTCTCGAACCACTTGTTGCGCTGGTAGAACATGTCGAGCCCCGCGATGATGGTCATCACCGCCACCACGGCGCCAAGAAGCTGCAACGCGATCTCCCGGGTTTCCGGCAGGATGGTGATCACATCGCGCATGATCATCGTGTCCAGACGATCGCGCTCAGGCCACATGACCGCCGCCATCAGCCCTCCGACGATGGAAATCTTGACCACGCCCTTGAGGAAGTTGACCAGGCTGTCCTTGGAGAACAGACGCTTGAAACCGGCGACTGGAGAAATCTTGGACAGTTTGGGCGTCAGACTTTCCGCCGACAGCACGATCTTGTGCTGCACCATGTTGCCCGCCACCGCCATGATCATCATGGACAGCATTGGCAGCCCCAGCGCCACCAGAAGGATTCGGCCATAGTCCATCCACAACGCGCGGATGCCGCCCGCATCCAGCGGGATCTCTTCCAGATGCGCAAAGATGTTGCCCAAGCCGACGAACAGGTCCTGGGCGATCGACGGCGAGAACAGCGCCACGATGAAAGTCGCCCCCATCAGGGAGAACCAGGTGCTGACCTCCTGGCTCTTGGCGACATCGCCGCGTTTGTGGGCGTCTTCCAGTTTCTTTTGTGTCGGATCTTCTGTTTTTTCCGACTGTTCTGTGTCGTCCGCCATGGACCGCTCCTATCGCACCAGAAACTGGCCGAGCGTGGCTTCCACATGATCCATGTACCAGGTCATGATGGTTGCCAGCAGCAGCATGAGAAGACCGATGCCCATGAAGATGTTCGCGGGCATGGCGATGAAGAAGATCTGCATTTGCGGCATCAGGCGGTTAAGCAGCCCGAGACCGAAATAGAACACCAGACCGAAGACGATGAACGGGGCGGAGATGCGGATGCCGATGGAGAAGGCCTCGCCAACGGTGCGCACAGCATTTTGCGCCAGATCGCCGACAGGCATGAGATCGCCGGGTGGAAACAGCGTGAAGCTGTCGTAAAGCGCCCCGACGAGCAGATAGTGCAGGTCGGTGACGAAAATCAGCGTGATCGCGAGAATCGACAGGAAGTTGGAGAACAGCACGCCCTGCTGGCCCTGCGCCGGATCAAACGCCATGGCGAACGCCAGGCCGCTCTGGCCGGCAATGATCGTTCCCGCGACCTGGATGGCCGCCATGACGAGCCGCGTCGCCAGGCCGATGAAGAAGCCGACCAGAAGTTCACCGCCCAGCAGCACCAGGATACCGAGCATCGTGGCCGGCACGCCGGCGGAATAGCGCACCGAGACAATCGGATAGAGCACCAGCGTCAGGCTGAGCGCCAGCGACAGCCGGATGCGTCCCGGCACGTTGGTTTCGCCCAATGCCGGCATCAGCATGATCATCGTGCCCAGCCGGGCGAAGATCAGCATGAACAGGAAGGCTGTCTGCGGGAGAAAGGACAGGTTCACGGTCCGCGAACCTCCTTCAGGTTTGCGCGATCAAGCCGACGACGCGGATCATGAAGGCATTCATCACCTGGCCCATCAGCGGCAACGTCAAGAGCAGCGCGATGAAAATCGCCAGAATCTTCGGCACGAAGACGAGCGTCATTTCCTGGACCTGCGTCAGCGCCTGCACCAGGGCAATCGTCACGCCGACCACCAGCCCGACGATCATCGTCGGCGCGACCACATAGAGCAGCGTCCAGATCGCTTCGCGTCCGATATCGAGCACTTCGGCTCCGGTCATCGAGAAGTCTCCAAGGGCCGGCCGGGACGAAGCCCCTGCATCAACCGCGCGCCATCGGTCAAATCGGCATCCGCATGATTTCCTCGTAGGCGGCGATCACCTTGTCGCGGACCGACACCATGGTCTCCAGCGCAATCTCGGTTTCCGAGATGGCGGTGACCACGTCCACCACATCCGCCTTGCCTTGCAGCATGTCGACCGATTTGGCGTCTGTCGACCGGCCCTTGTCAACCAGTTCGCTGACGGCGGATTTCACCATTGCACCGAAATCCGCGCCGCCCGCCCCTTCGATCTTGGCGTCGGCGCCGCCGCGGGCAAATTGCTCCGCGAGCTTTGCCGCGTTCTGATAGGCATTTGCGGCGATCAATGGTGTGGCCATGGGACTGTTCCTGGAATTGGACGCTTCGAGCCGTCAAATGTTGACTGTGTCAGGGCGGTGAAGGGTTCTTAGCCGCGGAGAATGTCGATGGTTCGCTGCAGCATGCGGCGCGTCGACTGGATAACGTTGAGATTGGCCTCGTAAGACCGCTGCGCCTCGCGGATATCCACGGTTTCAACCAGCGTGTTGACATTGGGCATGCGCACATTGCCCGCGGCATCCGCCGCCGGATGGCCCGGTTCGTGGCGCACCTGGAACTCGGACCTGTCGAGCTGGATACGGCCGAGCTCCACGACCCGGGCGCCCAGTTCCCGGTCGAACTCGGAGCGGAAGGTAGGAATTCTGCGCCTATAGGGATCCTCTTCCGGCGTCCTGCCGGTGGAATCCTTGTTGGCGATATTCTCCGCGATCACCCGCATGCGTCCGTTTTGCGCCTTCAGGCCGGACGCGGCGATCATCAGCGATCTGACAAAGTCCATTGTGGTGCTCCGGTAAAACGATCAGCGTTTGCCGAGCGCGGTCTTGATGAGGCCCATGCCTCGCGTGTAGATCGACGTGGCCGCCTGGTAGTCCATCTGGTTGGCGGTGATTTTCATCATCTGCTCTTCCAGGACAACGGAGTTGCCCTCTGGGGTAATCTCGAAACTGCCGACTTCGCGGGGCCGGTTCGGCCCGTTATGGCTCCCGGTCCGCATGTGACCTTCCTGGGTCACCGCCTGCTGGACGTATTGCGACCGCGACCCCTTCAAGGTGTTGGTGAAGCTCACCTGCTTGATGTCACGCGAATGGAAATCGGGCGTGTCAGCGTTGGCGACATTTTCCGCCAGCACCTTTTGACGCGTCTGATGCCACTGCATCTTGGTCCGCAGCGCCTGAAAGATCGGAAGATCGGTGACGGCCATGAGTTCGCCAGTTCTGTTGCGCTGCCCTACCCTCTGGGCCTGGTCGGGCGGCTGCCGCGATTCCCGACGGGTCATGCCCGGAAAACCGCCATTTACCCCTGCTTCCAAGGCCGATAGGCACATTCTGCCGGGCATAAGGTTAACGAGTTCTTAACGCCGTTAATGTTTCGCTAACCATGGAAGTGAACGAATACGCCGCTTTCACCCATCGCACACCCTCGTACGAAAACCATTCGTTAAGGACCGAACCGGCAAAAAATGCCCAACTCTGTTAACCTTGCGCGAGTGACAAAGATTCGCCGCGGGGCAAGGGCACGCTCATGCGGCCACCACTCCAGATCCGCAGGCGCGATTGCCGGTCGCCGGGCACAGGGGCGGACCATCGTTCCGCCCGGGAAACGGATCGGTAAAAGACTTGTCCCGGTGCCGGACCTGAACCGGGAAAAAATGGTTGGGCGTGGGACAAGCCGCCCGCGACGCGCTAATAAGTCTGGATCCGCAATTGCGGATATGCTGATTCCGTGCGCAAGACCACGCGCTGCGAAGGATCGCTCAGGCTAAGCCCGACGCGTCGTTGAGACAGTCGCGAAGAAGACAGTGAGGATGGAATGAACAGTTGGCTGGAGGAGGCGTTCAATATTGATCCCGGCTTTGCCAGGGGCCTCCAATTCGTCATCGCACTGCTGATCGTCCTTGGATTGATCGCTGTCTTTGTATGGATCCTGCGCCGGCTTTCGGGCGTGCGCGTCGGCCGCGGCCCGCGCAACCGCCAGCCGCGCATCGCGGTGATGGATACGACCGCCCTGGACGCGCGCCGCCGGCTGATTCTGGTGCGCCGCGACAACATCGAGCACCTGCTGCTGGTCGGCGGTCCGTCGGACGTCGTCGTCGAGCAGAACATCGTTCGGGGCCAGCCCGCCCAGGGTTACGGACGTCAGGCCGCCCAGGGTCCTGTGGCCGCCACGCAACAAGCGCCGCTGCAGGCGCCGCAGGCTCCGCCGCCCGCTCCCCAGCAGCACCCCGCGAGCGCGCGGCCCATGCCAGCCGCGCAAACGCCACCGCCCCAGCAGCAGGCGCAGCCACGCGCGCCGCAGCCACAACAGCCCGCGCCGCAACAGCCGGCTCCGCGACAACCGGCAACCGCGCCGCCGGCGCAATCGAGCCTGCTTGCAGGCGCCCGCCCCTATGGCGGCGCTCCGGCCCCCGCACAGTCCGCAAACCCGCCTTCCCAACAGTCCGGACCTTCGGGCGCATCCGCAGCCGTGGCCCGTGCGCGTGACGCGGTTGACCAGATCGGCGCCGAGCCCCAGGCGCAGCCGGGCTATCGCCCGGCCGCAGCCCCGCAACAGTCCGCCCCGCGTCAGCCGGAGAGGCCGCAATACGGGCGCCCTGGCGCAGGCGCCGCCGCAAACGGCACCAAGTCCGCGGAGACACCGTCCGCGCCCGAAGCGCAGCGCTATCCCCCCGTCCAATCGAGCAGCGGCGACAGGGCCGCTCCTTCCGGCTCCCCAGTGCGGAGCGAGGTCGCGAACCCGTCTCGGCGCCGGTCCGCGCGCCCGTGCAGACAAGCACGGCGCCGAGCATCCAGACACCGCCCGAGGCAGCCGCACCGTTCGTCCGCCCGGCCCCCGCGCCGGTCACGCCTCCCGTGAGCGTCAACGCGCCGGCCGTCAAGCCCGAAGCCCCTGGGCCCGCGGCACCGGCCGCGCCGACACCGGTGTTTGGCGCCGGCCTCAGCATGGCGCCCTCCTCCAACGGCGCGAAGCAGGCCGCTCCCGCGCCGGAGACCGCGAAGCAACCAGAACCCGCACCGAGCCGCCCCCAGCAGCAGACCGTCGATCTGGCGGCCCATCTGGAAGAGGCGCTGCTCGGCCCAGCACCTGTCGAGCCCAAACCCGCGGAGGCGCCCAAGCTCGCCGAAGTGCCCAAACCCGCCGAAACGCCCAAGGCCCCGAGACCCAGAAGCGGGACGAGGGTCAAGGGACGGCTGAGACGCCAAAGGTCGAAGACAAACCCGAGGCGTCCAAGGCCGACGAACCCGCTGCAAACCCTGAAGACTCCAAGAAAGCGGAGACGCCAAAGGCGGCGAACGACCAGTCCAGGACGGACCCGGGTGGTGATACGGACGCCAGCGAAGCATCCAAGAAGGACGGCGACGCGCAGGACGAGGCAGTGACGATCGACACGATCGAGGAGGAAATGGCGAAACTTCTCAACGAGATCGGCGGAAAAGACAAGAAATGAGGCACTCCCGAAGCCGTCCCGCGCGACGGCTCGGCGCCAGACGCCTGTTGCTTGGTGGCCTGACGCTCACCGCAATTGCGCTCGGATGGGCGGCGGTCGCCCATGCGCAGGATCTGTCGGTCACCTTTGGCGAGAACACCTCGCTGACGGAACGCGCGGTTCAACTCGTGGCGCTGCTGACGGTGCTCAGCCTCGCGCCCTCCATCCTGGTGATGGTCACGAGCTTCACGCGCATCGTCGTGGTGCTGTCGCTGCTGCGCTCGGCCATTGGGCTGCAATCAGCCCCGCCCAACTCCGTGATGATCAGCCTGGCGCTGTTTCTCACCGCCTTCGTGATGGCCCCCACCTTCGAAACCGCCTACACGGAAGGTGTCCAGCCGCTCGTTGCCGGGAACATCGAATTCGCCGAGGCCTTCGACCGCGCCGCCGTGCCGTTTCACGAGTTCATGCGCGCCAATGTGCGCGAGAAGGATGTTGGACTGTTTCTGGAACTGGCCAAACAGGAAGTGCCGGAGACACCGGAAGAGCTGTCCCTGCGCGTTCTGGTTCCCGCCTTCATCATCAGCGAACTGCGCCGCGCTTTCGAGATCGGCTTCTTGATCTATTTGCCGTTCCTGATCATCGATCTAGTGATCGCCTCGGTGCTCATGTCGATGGGCATGATGATGCTGCCACCCGTGGTGATCTCACTGCCGTTCAAGCTGATTTTCTTTGTGCTGGTGGACGGCTGGAACCTGCTGGCGGCGAGCCTTGTTCGCAGCTTTGCCGGCGGCTGATTGTCCAGCGACGTGCATTTCCGCGCGCCGCGCCGGCGGACGCGGCATGGGAATGGCAGGACCGTCAGATTTTAGAGGATGCGCTGATTGCGCGCCCGCAGCGGGCTATCCGGCCGTTGCGGCCGGGTCCGGCGCATCAGCGGCCGCACCTGCCTGGGGAAGAGGCTCCATGTCCGGAGCGGGCGCGCCACCGTTGAGATAATGCCGGCGATACTCCGCCAGGAAGCTCTCCAGCGTATCCACCGCCGCGATTTCCTTGGCGATCGCCATGAATTCGACCCCCTTGGAGTCGATCGGCCGGGTCACGATGTCAAAGGCGGCGCCTGAGGGGCTGTCAGACATCTTGGCCACGTATTTCGAGCGCAACCGATCAAGCCCGAGCTGATCGCCGCCAAGCGAATAGGCAATCGCCGCACGCAGTATATCGAGGCGCTCCTGCTCGTCGAGGCGCAGCGGATCCGACCAGCGCACGCCATGCATGCCTTCCAGTTGCTCGCCGGCTTCCTGCCAGCGCTCGCCCTGCCATAGCGTGTCGGCACGCTGGCGGTCGATTTCCGCCCCGCGCAGATTTCCGATCAGCTCCAGCGCGAGATCGGACCGGCCGGTGTCGGTGAGCGCGCGCGCCTCGACAATACGCCGCTGACGATCGAGCGACTTGGGAAGATGCGCCTGGCGCGTCCGGTTCATGACGGCGAGCGCCTTCTCGGGCTTGCGATCCAACAGATAGACCAGCGCCAGATCGGCGGCGATCTGGGCGCGTGCGGCGCCCTTCAGGCGGTTGTCGACCTGATGCTGCAGCAGCTCCGCGGCCTGCCCGAGAAGATCGACCGAAATCAGCCGGTCGGCCAGTCGCCGCACCATCTCATCGCCATTGCGGCCGACGGGCGTCAGCTCGCGAAAATCGTAGTAGAGCGCCAGCGCATCGATCGGCGGCAGGTCATCGGCCTTGCCGTCCAGGAACAGCGTGGTGAAAACGCCGTTCATCTCTTCCTGCATCAGCCGCGTCGTCGGCGAACCCGACTGTGCCTGAATGGCCGCGCGCAATGACGTGAAGGCGGAGCGGTACTGGCCCGTCTCGGCATAAAGTTGCGCCAGGAAGCGCAACGCCTGCAGCTCGACCTCGTCTCCTCGCCAGACCGTGGTCAAGCTCTCGAGCTGCTCCGTTGCCTCGCCGACATCCAGATCGCCGTCGCGGTAGCGCATCCTCAGGGCCCGCAGCTTGGCTTCAGCGGCGCCCGGACGGTCTTTCGAACGCGAGGCGATGTCAAAGGCGCGAAGGGCTTCCTCAAACCGGCCGGCGGCATCCGCGATGCGTCCGCGCAGGATGTCGTAGCGCGTGGCCTGCGCGCGCGTCATGAAATCGGAATCAACTTCCGACAAGAATGCGGCCGCGGTGCCAAAATCGTTGACCTCGACAAGAGACCGCGCACTCACGAGATTGAATTCGGTCAGCAGCTCGGGAGGATAGTTGCCGATGACCGCCTGTGCCCGGGGGATCGCCAGGCGCGCCGCCGTCCACTCACCAAGCGCGGCTTCGGCCATCACCCGCCAGACGGCGGCATCGGGGTTGTCCAGCAGTTCCGACGACTTCAGATTGGCCAGCGCCTCCGTGGGCCGAGAGGCCAGCACGAGAGCGGCTCCCATCAGCATATGGTAGGTTGGATCATTGGCGGCAACGCCGCTTTCCTCGTTGACCAGGCTGAGAATTCCGATCGCCTCGTGGGCGTAGCGGTTGGCCAACTGGAAGCGCGCGAGCTCCAGCCGGGCCGTCTTGCGCTCCCTCGCAGGCAGGGCCGCGACATTCCCTTCAAGCCGCTGCAGCATCTTGAGATAGTCGGCCGGATTGGGCATTGCCAGTCGCGAGAAGTCGATAAAGCCCTGCTCCTCTTCCTCCTGCTGACCGTTTTGATGGATGCTCGAGCCACTGGACAAGTTTCCATTGGACAGCGCCAGACCGTCGGCGCGCTCGATGATGATATCGTCACCCGCGTAGCTCAGCTTCAAATCGTCGACATGCGGCAGGATCGCGACACCATGCGCCGACGTCAGGGTCTGCAATTCGACGAAGGATTGCGCCTTGATAAGGCCACGTGCCGGACCGAGCCCGGTCACCGCGATAATCTGGTCCCCGACCGCCGGGTCATCGATGACGTGAGTCATCTTGGGCGCACCGAATCCGACGCGCAGGACCGAACTGCCATCCCCGCGCACGTTGCGCTCCAGCTGAAGCGGGCGAGACGGCTCCAAAATCATGTCGCCAATGGTCAAGATCCAACCCGCGCCGTCGGTCCCGATGGTGGTCAGTGCCCGATCGGTCAATCGCATTGTCACGGTCTGCCAGCCGCTGTGCTCGGACACGTCGATCGATCGCATGGAGGCTCCCATCGCCGTCTCGATCGCGCGCAGATCGATCGGCACGTCGGTGTCGAACACCAGCCAGACCGAGTTGCCGCGGCGGAACACTGCAGCCGCCACAGGATCGGCGAACGGAAACACGACGCGGACCGTATCGCCGATCCGGCGCGCCTCGACACTGACAAAGTTGCGGATTTCCGCGACCTGGTCCTCGGTGAACGCCTCCGGGTTCGGCGCCTCCGTAACCGGGACCGCCTGCGATCCCGTAACCGGCGCATCCGTCGACTGGGCATAGTCCGATGCCGGCTCCGGGACCGGTTGGATCCCGGTGTACGTGTTGGCCGCAATCAGATCGCCGATGCTCATGGGCTCGACCACCGACCCGGTCTGGCTTTCGTCCACGGATTCGGCGGGCGGCTGTTCGGCACGCATCTCCGCGGCCCGCGCCGGCTCAGGCTGAAGCATCGGCTCCGCCGGCAGTGCGTTGGGCACGGGAGCGCTCTCCGGCCGGGGCACGACCGGCGTCATCGCAGTGGTGGCCGGCTCCGGCATTGCGCCCGATCTATCGTCCGGCATCACGGGCGCCTGCGGTGCAAGCGGCTCGGGAGCCATCGCCGGAGCACTTTCCGGAGATGCGGACGAGCCCTGCTCACGCGAGCTGGGCGCCGACACGCGCTGGGTCACCATTCCCGGCCCCGCGGCCGGTTGAGCGGCGTCGCTCACGCCATCGCCGGCGTCGAGCGGCTGCACGATGTCGATGACGTAGGTCTGATCTTCGCGAAAGGCGCGAATGTCCACCGCGGGATCGACGCGCATCAGGAAATTGAGGGACTCATCCGCATCGAACGCCGTCGCGTCGACTACGCCGACCGGCAAGCGGGCGCGCAACTCACTCAGGTCGAGCTCGGCGGAATGGTTGAAGATCACCTTCACCAGGTCGTCTTCGCGTATGAATTTGGAATCGAAGCGCAATGTCCAATCGAAGACCAGCCGGGTGAATGTGGGGTGTTCACCAATACGCAGCTCGACCTTGGGGCCGGTCCGGTTTTCCAGCTGCGCCTGCTCCAGCTCGCGCACCCGCCGCAGCGCGGCTTCCGCCCTGCGCGCCAGTTCCTGCACCACGTCGTCGGGCAGGCCCGGCGGCAGTCCGGTCCAGTTCGGCGGCAGCAGGTCGATGAACAGCTTCTCGCCCGCTTCCATCGTGTTGATGCGAAGGTCGTGCTTGAGGGCCAGGCGAATGCCGGTGCCGTCGGGATCGCGACGAGCCACGGAAATGTAATCGGATAGGGCCAGCGGAATATCGGAGACCTTGACGTCGACCTCGTTCTCGAACGCGATGCGCAACACGCCGCTGGAGATGCGCGCATCAAACGACGGCAGCAGGGAACGGTCACGGAACGTCAGCACGATGCGGCCGAACCCGTCCTCCGCGCGCGCTTCCACATCGGCCGGAAGGACTTCCGCGGCGGCGGCAACCCGCGACGCGGCAAGCGAAAGCGTCACGGACACGACCAGCCACGTCAAGACGTGACACGCGCCCGCGACAGCACTCAGACACCGCTGTGCGACTGCCCGTCTCGCCATCACCGCTTCAATCCAATGTTCCACTTGTGCCCCAAACACCCATCCTAGGAGGCCGGACTTAACGCGCCCTTACGTCAATCATTCAGATCTTAAGCGACCGTCAGGTCATGAAGCCGAAAACAGCATCGGCGTGAAGGCGGCGGACTGAACGGCAGCAGGGCACAGGCCGCAGGAAACCTTCCCGCTTTGAAAGGCGCGCCGCACCAGGGCCGCGGCGAGCCGCCCCATCCTAGCTTCCGCCGATCTTCGGCAGCTCGGCCATGGGCGTGTCGGCACTCATTCCATTGCCGCCGGTGGCAAGCTCGACGGTCAGCCGCTCAGCCACCTCAGGCGCCATTTTCGCCATCACGTCGGCAAGCTTCACCGGCTTCATCGCCTTGGATACCTTCAGCAGGATGGAGAGTTCCAGGCGATCGAAGATCCGTGCCGCATCCTTGGGCTTCATCGACTCGTACATCTTGGCCAGATTGGCGAATTCCTGCTGCTCCTGCTCCGTCTTCTTGTTGGTGGCGACGCCGATACGATCTTCCAGCGCCTTCATTTCACCGACGCGCTGCTGAATCCGGTTTTCGGCGGCCCGCAAAAGCTGCTCGCGCAGTTCCAGCTGGCGCTCGCGCCCATCGAGCGTTTCGCGGCGCTCCCGCAGACGTTCGAGAACCGCGCGCTCGGAACGCGACTTGCCCAGATCCGGCCGATCGTTCTCGCCGGCGGAAGACATGTCGGCCTCGGGAGCCGAATCCGCGGCCTCCATCCCGCCGGCAACAGCGTCGTCGCCCTCCCCCGCATCGGTGCGAGCCGCGTCCTGGGCGGCCGCCTCGACGACGACCGGCGCGAACACGAAGCCGTCGGAGACGACCAGTGAAGCGCTCTTGAGCACAAGCAGCGCCACAGTCGCAAACAGCACGATGGGGAGAAGACGGAAGTTCACGCCGCGCGCTCCGAGGAACGGCGGCGGAAGTTCTCAAGCCGGGCCGCGGTTTCCGCAGCGGCGGCTTTCAGATCCTTGCCGGACATGGGTTTTGAAGGCGCAGGCGCGGCCTCGGGTTCCGCGTTTCCGCCGGCGGCGTTCCCGTGACCCGTGGAGGCTGTCCTCTGCGGCCGCACGACTCCCGGACGCGCCGCATCGGCGATCTGGCTGATGCGACCTAGCACGGTTTCACCCGTGGAGATCTGCTCGACGAGTTCCAGGGACACGCGCTCGGCCTCGTAGAGACGGTCGCTAAGCGTCGTATCGCAGTCGTTGGCTGTCGCCTTCAGGCCCAGGATCGCGCGCTCGGCGATTTCGGTCGCCGTGATCAGCTCGGAGATCGTCGCCCGCAGAGCTTCCTCGTCGGATCGCAACCGCTTGAGACGGCCGTTGAGCACGACGCAATAGCCAATCGTCAGCATCAGCAAGACGGCGACGAGACCTTCGATGATCATTCCAAGAGGGAGGTTGGTCACGACGTTTCCATTTCTTTCTGCATAGCCCGTTCAAAGGCCGACATGGTCATTTTCTGGCGGTTGAGACCGCGGTTGAGCGCAATCGCGATGTGGCTGTCGACACAGCCGAGACTGCCCGCCGACAGGTGGATATCCCCGCATTTCACGGCCACCGGATCCTTCGGCCCGATGTCGAACATCAAGGTGTCACCGACATCGAGGGACATGATCCGGCTGATCGGCACCTCGGTCTCGTAGAGCACCGCGTCGACTTCCATCTCGGCGGCGTAGATTTCCGTCGCCAGATGGCCTTCCCAGATCGGATCGCGGCCGAACTTCTCGCCCATGAACATCTGCAGCAGCATCTCGCGGATGGGCTCCAGCGTCGCGTATGGCAGCATGATCTCGACCTTGCCGCCACGATCCTCCATGTCGATGCGAAGCTCGACGAGGATGGCGGCATTGGCCGGCCGGGAAATCGCGGCGAACCGCGGGTTGGTCTCCAGACGCTCGAGATTGAAATGCACCGGCGAGAGCGGCGCGAAGGCCTGCTCGGCATCCGCGAGGATGATCTCGATCATCCGCCGCACGAGGTTGATTTCGATGGTCGTGTAGGGACGCCCCTCGACGCGCACCGCGGCGGTGCCGCGGCCGCCGCCCAGAAGCACGTCGATGATGGAGTAGATCAGGCTGGATTCCACCGTCGCCATGCCGAAGCCATCCCACTCCTCGGCCTTGAAGACCGAAAGGATCGCCGGCAGCGGAATGGAATTCAGATAGTCGCCAAAGCGCACGGAGGTGATCGAGTCGAGCGACACCTCGACGTTGTCGGAGGTGAAGTTGCGTAAGGATGTCGTCGTCAGGCGGACCAGGCGGTCGAAAACGATCTCGAGCATCGGAAGACGCTCGTAGGAGACCATCGACGAGTTGATGAGCGCGCGAATGCCGCTCTGGTCGCCCGAAATCGTGTCTTCGATGTTGAAGCCCAGGAGGTTGTCGATTTCCTCCTGATTGAGCACACGGTCGGCGCCGCGGCTGGCGCCTTCCATTTCCGGCTCACTGTCATCGACCATCGAGGCCCAGTGGGCGGCCATGTCG
The DNA here is from genome assembly GCF_003432385.1 of Breoghania sp. L-A4. Classification (NCBI taxonomy): domain Bacteria; kingdom Pseudomonadati; phylum Pseudomonadota; class Alphaproteobacteria; order Hyphomicrobiales; family Stappiaceae; genus Breoghania; species Breoghania sp. L-A4. Next base: position 3,439,158 of record NZ_CP031841.1, read on the forward strand.
TCCGCGCTGCCAGCGCCCTGCTCCTCGAGCGCGGCGCCCCAGGCCGCGGCGAGATCATCGCCGTCGTCCTCGTCCTCGTCCTCGCGCTGCTCCGCAAGGGCATCGCCCCACGCAGAGTCGATATCGCCAACGTCGAGATCGTCGTCATCATCGGCCATGGTTCGCTCCCACCATCCCGCCCAGCCCTACTGAACGAGAATTTCCTTAAACAGCACACCGTCGACCCGCGCCGGATAGACCGCGGTATTGATCCGGCGCAGCAACTCTTCCTTCAGGCGAAACAGCCCCGCGGAGCCTTCGAGATCCGAAGGCCTCAGCTCACGCAGGTAAACCTGGAACGCATCCAGCACGCGCGGCAGGAACGGCTCGATCTGATCGATCATGTCGTTGTCCGCGACTTCCAGCGAGATCTGCACCTTGAGGTACGTGGCCCGGCCGGTCGCAGCGAGATTCACGGTCACTTCCGGAAGATCGTAAAACACCACGTCCCGGGCCGGAGGAACTTCCGGCTCGACCATTTCCGAGCCTTGCGTGGCGTTGCGCACGGGCGCCCCGTCAAACATGCCGAACATATACGAGGCACCCCCGCCGATCACGAGCGCGCCGACAAGCGCGGCGGCAGCCACCATGATCAGCTTCTTCTTTTTGCCCGCCGCCTCGGCCGCTTCGGCTCCGTCCTCTTCGTCGAGTTCGGCGCCGGTATCCACATTAGCCATTTTTGGCCCCTTGCCGATCCGTTGCGCCCGCTCCCCAGGCGCAACTAGTTTCTAAAGTGTTAATGGTTAACGAAAGGTTTCCAATTCGTTAATGAGCCGGCCCGGGCAGCATTTGCCGGAAGGAAAAATCGCTCGGCAATTCTTGCCCGAACCCAGGCCAGCCGGCCGTTCCGATTCAACGATTTCAAGCATTTAGAAACTGGCACGCCCCATGCAACGTGGTTAACAAGCGCCGCGTCTGGGGAGACTGCGGCGTTTGCTGGGGAGCAAAAGGAATCGTTAACGATGGAGAACGCCGAGCTCATAGGCCTGACTCGCCAGACCGCGCTCATGCGCAAATTGGATGTCATCGCCAACAATCTCGCGAACCTCAATACCACGGGCTACAAGGGCCAGAATCTCATCTTCGAGGAATACCTCATGCCGGTGGCTGAGGCGTCAGAATTTCCTCGTAGGGATGAAACCCTTTCCTATGTCCACGACTATCAGTCGTTTCACGACTTCAGCACCGGCTCGATCACGTTAAGCGGCAATCCGCTGGACGTGGCGATCGAGGATGAGGGCTTCTTCGTGATCGAGACGGCCCAGGGGGAGCGCTACACACGCAGCGGCAACTTCCAGACGGACACCGAGGGTCAGATCGTCACATCCGACGGGCGTCCGGTTCTGGGCGACGGCGGCCCGATCACGCTGGGCCCCACGGATACAGCGATCACGATCGCCCGCGACGGCACGATATCGAGCGAGAACGGTGTGCGCGGCAAGCTGCGCATCGTGCGCTTCGAGGAGCCGCAGGCGATGCAGAACCAGGGCGACAATCTGTTCACCGGTGAGAATCCGATCGACGTCGACTCGCCGCGCCTGTCCCAAGGCGCGATCGAAGGGTCCAACGTACGTGGCGTCGTCGAGATGACCCGCATGATCCAAGTGACGCGGGACTACCAGTCGATCACCAAGATGATGAAGGAGCAGGACGACCTGCTCAAACGCGCCATCAACTCGCTCGGAAGCCTGGAAGCATGATCCGCCCGTGCAGCCCTGAGGAGGCAATCCAATGAAATCTCTTCACATCGCAGCGACGGGCATGATGGCCCAGGAGCTGAACGTCGAGGTCATCTCGAACAACATCGCGAACATGCGCACGACGGGCTACAAGCGTCAGCGCGCCGAGTTCCAGGATCTGCTGTACCAGAACCTGCGCCGCATGGGCACGGCCACATCGGATTCCGGCACCGTGGTGCCGACCGGCGTGCAGATCGGTTCCGGCGTTCGCACGGCAGCGACGACCCGCATCATGTCGCAAGGCAACGTCCAGTCGACCGAGCGCGAACTCGACGTCGCCATTCGCGGCGAAGGTTTCTTCCAGGTCGAGATGCCGGACGGACGCACCACCTACACCCGCGACGGCTCCTTCGAGCGCAGCCCCGACGGCACGCTGGTGACCGTAGACGGCTACACCGTGGTTCCGGGCATCACGATCCCCGACAACGCCAAGGATGTGACAATCAACTCCGAGGGCACCGTTCAAGCGATCATCGGCAACGCCGCCCAGGCCCAGACGCTCGGCCAGATCCAGCTCGCGCGCTTCGTCAACAAGGCCGGGCTCGAGGCCATCGGCGACAACCTGTTCATGGAAACCGACGCAAGCGGTCCGGCACAGGTCTCCGATCCCGGAATCGACAGCACCGGCACCATCCTGCAGCGGCATCTGGAGATGGCCAACGTGGTGGCGGTTACCGAGATCTCCGACCTCATTGCCGCGCAGCGCGCCTATGAGATGAATTCGCGTGTTGTCCGGGCGGCCGACGAGATGGCCTCCACAACCTCGCAACTGCGCTAGAAAGGGAGCGACAGACAATGATCCGTTCCCTCACCCTGATCGCCGCGCTCTGCGCGAGCGTCATGGGCGCGAGCATCCTGGGCACCACGGCCGGCTTCGCCGGCGAACGTCCCGTTCTGCGTGGCGACATCACCGTGGAAAGCAACATCGCCACGATCGGCGACTTCTTCGTCAACGCCGGCCACATGGCGCTGACGCCGCTGTTCCGGGCACCGGATCTTGGCCAGTCGGGAACCGTGTCCGCCTCATTCGTCATGGACCGTGCCGCGTCGGCCGGACTCGCCAACCCCGACCGCGACAATCTCACCGAGGTGATCGTCCGCCGCGCCAGCACCAAGATCACCCCGGACATGATCACCAGCATGCTGCGCGAGGCGCTCGCGGAGCGGATCGGCGCCGTCAGCACGGACAGCATCGACGTCAACTTCGCGCATGCCCTGCCGCGGGAAGAAGCAAGCGCTACCGCCACCGTGCCCCTGTATCTTGAGCAGCTCGACTATTCCGCCCGCTCGGGCCGCTTCGATGCACGGCTGACCGTCCGCCAGGGTCACCGCGACAAGACCATCGCCATCGCCGGTACCGCGGTTGAGACGGTCGACGTGGCGATCCTGGCGCGCCGGCTGCTGCGCGGCGACACGGTGCAGCGCTCCGACCTGTCAACCCAGCGCATTCCGCGCAACCGGCTGCGCGCGGCCAATGTCATCGATGCCGCCGATATCGTCGGCCTGGTCGCACGCCGCAGCCAGCGCCCCGGCCAACCGCTGATAAGCCGCGACTTCCAGCCGCCCCTGATGGTCAAGCGGCGCGAGAAGGTCATCATCACATACCGCGTGCCCGGGATGCTGCTCACCGTCCAGGGACAGGCGCTTGAGGACGGCTCCGAAGGCGACACGATCGAGGTTCTGAACGCCCAGTCGCTTCGCCGCATCGAAGCCACCGTTTCCGGTCCCGGCCGGGTCACAGTCATCAGCGGCACGTCTCACGTCGCCGGTCTCAGGGAGGCGCTGCAATGAGTGCCCAGCGTCTTGGTCTCATCTCCTGCCGCGCATTGACGGCGTGCTGCCTTGCGGCGATCACAGCCGGCTGCAGCGCCGCCGACAGGCTTAAGAACATCGGCGAGGCACCTTCGCTGAGCGCCATTCAGGATCCGACAACCACCGCCGGCTACCGCCCCGTGCAGATGCCGATGCCACAACCGACCCAGGTTCACTACAGCCCCAACTCGCTGTGGCGTTCCGGCGCGCGCACCTTCTTCAAGGACCAGCGCGCCCGCCAGATCGGCGACATCCTCACCGTTCTGGTGACGATTTCCGACAAGGCGGAGATCGACAACGCGACGTCCCGTTCGCGAACCTCCTCCGACAGCGTCGGCGCCGGCGGGGCGATCGGCAGCGCGATCGACACGATCCTGCTGCCCGCGGGCATGGCGGCGAGCAACCTCGCCGACATTTCCTCCGGCTCCAACCAGAGCGGTTCAGGATCTGTGGATCGCGCGGAAGTGCTGCAGACGACCGTCTCCGCGGTCGTCACCCAGGTGCTGCCGAACGGCAATCTCGTGATCGAGGGACGCCAGGAGATCCGGGTGAACTTCGAAGTGCGCGAGTTGATCGTCGCCGGTGTGATCCGGCCCGAGGACGTGGGCGCAGAGAACACCATCGAGTCGTCGAAGATCGCCGAGGCCCGCATCTCGTATGGCGGCCGCGGGCAGATCACGGAAGTCCAGCAGCCGCGTTACGGCAGCCAGGTCCTCGACATCATCCTGCCGTTCTAGGACGGCCCCGCCTGCGTCCCACGGGGCGCAGGCCTTGCCGATACGGTCACATGCTGCCGGTGTCGGGATCTGGATTTTCGCCAGGACCTTCGCCGGCCAGAGCCCCCGCAGATCGCCCCCGCTCCCCGGGGCCGATCCGCGAAAACGGGCGCGGCGCAATGCTCCCCAGCGTGCCGCGCCCGTTTTGATTCAACAAACACGACAACCCGGCCGGCAGCGCGAACGAGGCCGGCAGCACGACAGGACACGGTCCAACGCGCAGTCAAAAAGAAAACGCCGCCCGGAGGCGGCGCTAACAAATCTCTGTTTTGGAAGGAGGTCTTCCCGCTCAATCGTCGCGATAGACGCGTTCGCGGCGCTCGTGGCGCTCCTGCGCTTCAACCGACAAGGTGGCGATCGGCCGGGCGTCAAGACGCTTCACCGAGATCGCTTCGCCGGTTTCTTCGCAGTAGCCGTAGCTGCCGTCCTCGATGCGCTGCAATGCGGCGTCGATCTTGGAGATCAGCTTGCGCTGCCGATCCCTTGCACGAAGCTCGATCGAGCGATCCGATTCCGACGATGCCCGATCCGCGAGATCGGGGTGGTTCTGGCTTTCCTCCTGAAGGTGGGTCAGCGTTTCCCGACTTTCACGGAGGATCTCTTCCTTCCATACGAGCAGCTTGGTGCGAAAATACTCGCGCTGCCTCTCGTTCATGAACGGATCGCCCTCTTTGGGACGATATTCTTCCTCAACTGCAACCGTCATGAGCAACTCCGGAAACCTACTAAGGCCGGGCGGAATATAGCGGCGCTCTCGCCCCACGACAACGCCGGAGATATGAAATTTCCGTCAAACAAATACGGAGGGCAAAAATCCGCAGGGTCCTGCCGGATCCAAGGCCTCAAAGCGTCCGCATCGACCCGTGCAATTGCTTGAAATCCAAGGCGCTGCAACGCGGAACCGTCGCTCAAGCGGGAAACCGGCCAAGCTTGGCGAGCTCGACGCGGGCGCGCAATTCTATGTCGTCAATCATCGCTTCCAGCGACGGATCACCCGATGGCGCGCGCATGCTGATGAGCTGGGTGATTCGCTCCAGCCGCTCGCCCGGGACATTGCCCGCAAGCAGCGCCGCATGCATCGCCTCCAGTGCATCGAGCATGTCGTGGCCGCGCTTCACCGCCCGTTTGCGGCCCACCAACGGATCGTCAATCTCCTGCAACGACAACAGCGCGTCGACGCCATGCACCGCGCCGCTGCCGGCGACCGTTCCCGAGCGGGCGCTTTCCGTGGGCTCCTCGGTGGAAAAGGTCGCCCCGGACTTCTTGTTGCGCTTGGCGGCCGGGCGCGATTGCACGCCGGACAGATTTCCTGGGCCGGAAATTCGCATGATCGTCGAGTGTTCCTCTGGCTTTGTGTGTCACAGGCAGAAACTGCCACCAGTGTAATGCAATTTTCCGCCAAGCGGCAGAATTTGCCGAGACGGACTTGGGACTGGCTGTGAATTTCCTCGTAGCGCTTCAATGTGGTGAAATTTAGCTCTTAAGAAACAACGACTTGCGAAATATCGCGTCCGCGCCTCGCTGTGGCACGGCTCTCGCATTCCTTTTGGCCAAGTTGCAACCGACTTCGGACCAGCACCATGACCTTCGCGCCCCGCCTCCTGACCACCTTGCTGCGCCCCGCCATCGTGGCCGCGGCGACGGCATGTGCGGTGGCAGGCCTCCTAGCCGGCAGCACGATGATGCCGGGCGGAAGTGCCGAGGCGGCCTCGCGCATCAAGGACATCGCCGATTTCGAGGGCATCCGTGAAAACCAGCTGATCGGTTACGGCCTCGTTGTCGGCCTGGAAGGTACGGGCGACAGCCTCAACAACGCGCCTTTCACGCGCCAGAGCCTGCAGGCCATGCTGGAGCGGCTGGGCGTCAACACCCGCGGCGTCAATATCAACACCAAGAATGTCGCCGCCGTCATGGTGACGGCGAACCTGCCGGCGTTTTCCACGCAAGGCACCCGCGTCGACGTCTCCGTCAGCGCGCTGGGCGACTCCAAGAGTCTGCAGGGCGGCACCTTGCTCGTGACACCGCTGCTTGGCGCGGATGGTGAGGTTTACGCCATCGCCCAGGGCCCGCTGGCGATCGGCGGCTTTTCGGCCGGCGGCGACGCGGCGACCATCACCCGCGGGGTCCCGACCTCGGGCCGCATCTCCAACGGTGGCCTGGTTGAGCGCGAGGTGGAATTCCAGCTCGCATCGATGACCTCCCTGCGGGTCGCCTTGCGCAATCCCGATCTGACCACGGCCCGCCGCATTGCGCTGGCGATCAACGAACTGATCGGCCTGCCGACGGCGGAGCCCGCCGACCCCAGCACCGTGCGCCTGACCCTGCCGCGCGATTATGACGGCAACATTGTCGACCTGCTCACCGATATCGAGCAGTTACTCATCGAGCCCGACCTGCCCGCCAAGATCGTCATCGACGAGAAGTCCGGGATCATCGTCATCGGCCAGAACGTGCGGGTGTCCACCGTGGCCGTGGCGCAGGGCAACCTGACCGTGACGATTTCCGAGAGCCCCGAGGTCAGTCAGCCGGGACCGTTCTCAAACGGCCAGACGGTTGTCGTGCCACGCTCCGACCTCACCGTGACGGACGGCGGCGACCGGCAGCTGGCTCTGGTGCGCGAAAGCGTGACGCTGCAGCAATTGGTCGACGGGCTCAACGCCCTGGGCATCGGTCCGCGCGATCTCATCTCGATCCTTCAGGCGATCAAGGCGTCCGGCGCGCTGCAAGCGGAAATCGAGGTGATGTAATGGCCACCGATCCGCTTTTCACCAGCCAGACCCAATCGCAGGCTCAGCTCCAGACACAATTGCTGGCCCGGATGAAGGGGCAGCAACAGACGAACGGCCCGGCCGCGCGCGACGCGGCGGCGAAACTCAACGACCCCACCCGCGCCGTGGCCGAGGATTTCGAAGCGGTTTTTCTGCAGAACATGTTCAACGCGATGTTCGAAACCGTCGAGGGCGGCGGCACGTTCGGCGATTCAAACGCCTCGGAAACCTGGCGCGGCATGCTCGCCGAAGAATACGCCAAGACGGTCGTCAAGGCTGGCGGCATCGGCATCGCCGAGTCGGTGCAAAGCGAACTCATCGCATTACAGGAAGGCCATTTCTAATGAGCACGATGACCAGCCAGGAGAGCGCTCCGCGCCGGGCGATCACCACCCGGGCCGAAGCGGAAGCCGAATGCGCCACTCTGGAGCGGACGATGAATTCGCTGCTGATGGCGATCGAGGAGGAAACCGCCCTGGTGCGCGCCGGCAAGCTCAGCGAGGCGGGCGACCTGCAGCCGCGCAAGGCCGACCTGATGCAGACCTACATCGCGATGATGAACCGCACCCGCAGCAACTCCGTCGCGCTCGGCAACCTCGCGCCGGACGCGGTGACGGCGCTGCGAAGCCGGCACTCGGAATTCCAGGCGGTGCTGAAGATCAATCTCGCGGTGCTGTCCACCGCGCGTGAAGTGGCCGAAGGTCTTGTGCGGACCGTGGCCAAATGCGTCGGCACCATCCAGCCGCCCAAGACCTATGGCCGCGCGGGCTCGCCGCCCGCGGGACCGGTCTCCGCCCACGGCATCTCCGTGAACCGCAGCCTCTAGGTCACATACTCATAAACGGGATTCCCTTGGCGCGAGGGTTCTGATTCACTGACCACCATCAATGGAGGTCAGGATGGCTCGCTTCGATCTGACGGATTTCGAGTGGTCTGTGATACAGCCGCTTCTGCCGACAAAGGTGCGTGGGGTCCCGCGCGCCGATGACCGCAAGGTGCTGAACGGCATCTTCTGGCGGCTGCGCACGGGAGCGCCTTGGGCCGACATTCCGGCGCGCTATGGCCCGTACACGACCTGCGTCAACCGCTTCAACCGCTGGCGCAAGGCCGGTCATTGGGCACGCATTCTTGAAGCGGTATCAGATGCTTACGACGGTGACGTGCAGATGATCGACTCGTCATCGATCCGCGTTCACCAGCATGCCGCCAACGGCCAAAAAAAGAGGAGCGATCCCGTTGCATGGGTCGCTCGCGCGGCGGCCTGACCACCAAGATCCATGCGCTCGTCGACGCCGAGGGCCGGCCGATCCGCCTCAAGCTGACCGAAGGCCAGGCCCACGACGGACGCTCGGCCACCGACATGTTCGAAACGCTCAAGGCCGGTCACATCCTGCTCGCCGACCGCGCCTATGACAGCGATGCCTTGCGCGCCGAAATGGCCGCGCGGGGCGCATGGGCCAACATCCGCGCCATGCCGAACCGCGTCAAAACCTTCCCCTTCAGCGCCTGGGTTTATCGACAACGCAACGCCGTCGAGCGTTTCTTTAGCAAACTCAAACACTTCAGGGCCATTGCCACACGATACGACAAGCGCGACGACAATTTTCTCGCGTCAGTCCAACTCGCTTCAATCCGCATATGGTTGCGAACTTATGAGTCGGTCACCTAGAGCGTTTCCTTGTCAAATGGGATCAATTCTGTTGGTCCAAACCGGTTCGATCCGCGAGGAAACGGGCGAACGGCGTAGCCCATGCTACGGCGGAGGCCGTTGACGCGGCGGGCGGCCGGTTTCGACCAACCCTTTGGGCGGGATGAATTTTCCCGATTATCGGCGAGGCCCGTCTCGGCCATATCCGCGATATGCCCTTCGCCAATCCTCTTGATCCTCGACAAAATTCATCGCCGCAGAATGGTTCCATTTAACAAGGAACCGCTCTAGGCAGCCGTAGCCTCCCGGGCGCCGGCGGCTCGCTCACGCGCGGCTGCCGGGACGCCCTCCGCGACACGGCGAATCGGCGCCCGTGCTGCCCTCCGCGAAATCCGTTAAATTTTAGTAAAATTATCAGGCCTCCATTAGAAGAACCTTAGAGTCCTAAGCTTATTTTGTTCCATGATTTGAGCGGCGCGAAAGGTCACGCCGAAGGAGACGATCATGGATACAGGAGCAGTCAGACCACTGCCGATCCAGGTTATATCGCCCAGCCCCCGGGCTCCTGAAGCAACCACACCTGTGGCGAAGACAGATATTCCGGAGGCTCAGGCCGTTTCGCCAGCGCGCGAGACCCTGGCTCGGCTTGCCACCTTCCCCGAGGCTCGAGACGAAAGCCGCGACAAGGCACAAGGCGTGGCCGTCGAACGCCGGCTGAAGCGCGAGAATATTCGAGACAGCGTGACCGACACGCTGGTGTTCCGCGAAGTGGACGAGACATCGGGCGAGGTCATTCGACAAATCCCGAGGAGTCCATCCTGCGGTTGCGCCGCGCGCTTGCAGACACAGAGCAGTCCTCGGCCTACGCCGCAACGACTGCCAGCGTGAACCGCACCTACTGATCCCCTGCCCCATCGCGACACTGCCCGCCGCAGGCGCACCCAACCGGTGCCGCCTGCGGTTTGCGTTCGGCCGTCCGCGCGCGGCTCCGCAGCCCTGCGCGTCAAAACGGGGCAACGGCCGGCTGCGCGGAGTGCAAATGGGCGCGGCGCACCGCTTAACCTTCCAGAAACCAAAAATGCAGGTCGAAAACGAGCCGATTCCTTGCGCAGAAATGGCGGATTTTGGCCATTCAAGACCCTGAATCAGGGCACGCCTACGCAGATATATCGGGGCCAATTTTTTCATGGTGATTGTTATGCACCTGCAAATAGTAAACTCGCATTATTGGCAATTCTTACTAGCGATAAATAAGTAATTTGCGCAGAGTTGCATACGTTGATTAAACAAAATACGTGATATTTATATCAATTAATATAGCTATTACATACATTGTACTTCAGCGTTCATATCCGCTTAAGGGGGGAGACCTAGGTTCCTATGGCGCATCCAGAAGGATGTGTTGTTTGAGTTCCACGAAGGAATCCCAGTTATGAGTGACATCACCCTATCCGCCGGCGTCCGCCAAAACCTTCTCTCGCTGCAGAACACAGCGGACCTGATGGCAACGACGCAGAACCGTCTCGCCACCGGCAAGAAGGTCAACTCGGCCCTCGACAATCCGACCAACTTCTTCACGGCGTCTTCCTTGCAGTCGCGTTCCAACGACCTGTCGCAGCTGATGGACGGCATGTCCAACGGCATCAAGACGCTGGAAGCGGCTGACAACGGCCTGACCTCGATCACCAAGACGCTGGAGTCGATGAAGTCGACCCTCAGCCAGGCCCGCCAGGACAAGTCCTTCGAGACCTCGTCCTTCACGATCGATTCCGCGACGATCGGCACGGCGACCGCTGAAACCCTGTCGATCTCCGGTGGCGCCGTCGGCACCACGCCGGTCGATGTGGCTCTGAACACGGCCGATGTCGCGGCCACGGCGGCCACGCTCACCGGTGCCGGTGGCACGGATCTGTCGGTTGCAGATCCTGATCTGAGCGCCCTCGCTGGCGAAACCCTGACCCTGTCTGACGGGACCAACACCGTCGCCTACACCTTCACCGGCTCGGCTACGGGTCAGAAGGCCGCTCTGGAAAGTGCTCTCAGCGCCAGTGGCTTCACCACCGCCGGCACCGCGGGTGGTCTTGATGTCAGCCGTGCGGACGGCGCCAATGTGACCGTCACGACAACCAACGCCTCGGTCGATGCCGTGATTGGCCTTGCCAACAACGACGTCAGTGTTGACGGTGTGGCGGGGACAACCGGTACGGTGAAGACGGTGGACGAACTCGTCACCGCGATCAACGCCGACTCCAGCCTCGCGGGCGCTGTGCGAGCGTCGAACGACAACGGCAAGCTGCGCATCGAGAACCAGTCGACGCAGGATCTCACGCTCACGGGTACTGGTACCGGTGGTATTGACGGCAGCGCCGGCACCAGCACCATCGACGGAAACTCCGTGCGTGCCGATCTGTCGACGCAGTTCAACGAGCTGCGCGATCAGCTCGACAAGCTGTCGGATGATGCCTCCTTCAACGGTATCAACCTGCTGCGCGGCGACAACCTGAAGCTGACGTTCAACGAAACCAGCACGTCGACCATCGACATTCAGACGAAGAATGGCGAGACGGTCAACTCGGCGACGCTGGGCATCAACGACATCGACGCTGTCGATCTCGACAGCGACGCCAACATCGACAGCCTGGTCTCGGGCGTGAAGGAAGCGCTCAACTCGGTCCGGTCGCAGTCGTCCGCGTTCGGTTCGAACCTGTCGATCGTGGAGAACCGTCAGGACTTCACGAAGATGATGATGAACACGCTGCAGACCGGCGCCGACAATCTGGTGCTGGCCGATGGCAACGAGGAAGCAGCCAACATGCTGGCCCTGCAGACCCGTCAGCAGCTGTCCTCGACGGCCCTGTCGCTCGCTTCGCAGGCCGATCAGGCTCCGCTGCGTCTCTTCTAATCGTCGCAGCATCTCAAGAAAATCGAACGGCGGGGCCACTGGCTCCGCCGTTTTTTTGATGACAAAGCCCCCGACCTCTCCTTCGTCATGCTCGCCCGAGCATCCATAAGCGCTTGAAAAGAATGGATCCTCGGCACAAGGCCGAGGATGACGAAGAGGCACAAGGCCGAGGATGACGACGATCGCGGAGGTGGCTTGTCAGCAGTCTGGCGGCGGGGCCCATTGGCTCCGCCGTTTCTCTTTTACAATGAACGCGGCGCCCGCCGCGCCGCTTTTCACAACATCAATTCCATCCCTGGCCGCTTCGCAGAGCGCTCCGCCCGTGCTGTCGGCACCCGCGGCGCCATATTTGCCCGAACGCCCCCATCCGGCACCCCCTCCCGACAAATACGGCGCGCCTCCAAAAAATTAACCATATCACGGCGATTTCTGCCAGCGTCAACACTGCCTATAGGTAGTAAAACTGGCGGAATTTCGCCGAAAATGGACCAAAATTAGCGTCTCGTTAAGCATACGAAATTAGTTAATGACGGGCTCCCAGAAGGGAGTGGTTTTTCGTTCCAAGAAAGGGAACCTACATGTCTGACATCACGCTCTCCGCCGGTGTCCGCCAGAACCTGCTGTCGCTGCAGAACACAGCCGACCTGATGGCGTTGACCCAGAACCGTCTCGCCACCGGCAAGAAGGTCAACTCGGCCCTCGACAACCCGACCAGCTTTTTCACCGCCTCCTCGCTGCAGGCCCGCTCGAACGACCTGTCGGCGCTGTTGGACGGCATGTCGAACGGCATCAAGACGCTGGAAGCGGCCGACAACGGCCTGACCTCGATCACCAAGACTCTGGAATCGATGAAGTCGACATTGAGCCAGGCGCGCCAGGACAAGTCGTTCGAGACGAGTTCCTACATCATCGACGACGCCACCATCGGAACGGCGATTGCCAAAACGCTGTCGATCTCCGGCGGTGCTGTCGGCGTCACCCCAATCCCGTGGACCTGAACACGGCCGATGTCGCGGCCACACCGGCCACGCTCACCGGTGCCGGCGGTACCGATCTGTCGGTCGCCGATCCGGATCTGAGCGCCCTCACCGGCGAAACCCTGACCCTGTCGGACGGCACCAACACCGTCAGCTACACCTTCACCGGTTCGGCAACGGGCCAGAAGGCCGCTCTTGAATCGGCCCTCAGCGCCAGTGGCTTCACCACCGCCGGCACCGCGGGTGGTCTTGACGTCAGCCGTGCGGACGGCGCCAATGTGACCGTCACGACAACCAACGCCTCGGTCGATGCCGTGATTGGCCTTGCCAACAACGACGTCAGTGTTGACGGTGTGGCGGGGACAACCGGTGCGGTGAAGACCGTCGATGAACTGGTCACCGCGATCAACGCCGACTCCAGCCTCGCGGGCGCCGTGCGCGCGTCGAACGACAATGGCAAGCTGCGCATCGAGAACCAGTCAACCCAGGATCTCACGGTCACGGGCACCGGCACCGGCGGCATTGACGGCAGCGCGGGCACCAGCACCATCGGTGGCAACTCGGTGCGGGCCGATCTGGCCACGCAGTTCAACGAGTTGCGCGATCAGCTCGACAAGATTTCCGATGATGCGTCGTTCAACGGCACCAACCTGCTGCGCGGCGACAATCTCAAGCTGACCTTCAACGAGACCTCGACGTCGACCATCGACATTCAGACGAAGAATGGCGAGACGGTCAACTCGGCGACGCTGGGCATCAGCGACATCACCGCCGTCGATCTCGACAGCGACGTCAACATCGACGTCCTGGTTGCCCAGGTGAAGGAAGCCCTCAACGATGTGCGATCGCAATCGTCGGCGTTTGGTTCCAACCTGTCGATCGTCGAGAACCGCCAGGAGTTCACCAAGAAGATGATGAACACCCTGCAAACCGGCGCTGACAATCTGGTGCTGGCCGACGGCAACGAGGAAGCAGCCAACATGCTGGCCCTGCAGACCCGCCAGCAGTTGTCATCGACCGCCCTGTCGCTGGCCTCGCAGGCCGACCAGGCGCCGCTGCAGCTGTTCTAGCTTCAGACGCCGATTCCAAAACGACCGGCGGCGGGGCGAAAGTCCCGCCGTTTTTTGTTGTCCATGCGAAAGTCCCGCCCCTCGGCTTTCATCGCCCTTGGGCACAGGAGTCGCCGCTCGCAAGCGCGCGACTTTACAAAAAACCAAGCAAATACAAGCCGAAACGGCACGAGGTCGCCTCTCGCGCCACAGAAGGGCCGGCGCCTACGCGTCTACGCACGGTTCCTCACGTCAACAACTGCGACGAGAATATTCGCATGCCATTTTTGCCTCCCGGATTTTTCATCCGGTCGGAAAAAACCCCAGCAAAACCGCGCGGTCCGTAGGCATTTACATCTCGTTAATTCCTCTCATGCAGTTATTGGCGATCCTCCCAGAAGGGAGTTGTCGTTAATTCCAAGAAGGAATTCAGTTATGTCAGATATCACCCTCTCGGCTGGCGTACGCCAGAATCTGCTCTCGCTGCAGAACACCGCCGATTTGATGGGCACCACCCAGAACCGTCTCGCCACCGGCAAGAAGGTCAACTCGGCCCTCGACAACCCGACCAACTTCTTCACGGCGTCTTCCTTGCAGTCGCGTTCCAACGACCTGTCGCAGCTGATGGACGGCATGTCCAACGGCATCAAGACGCTGGAAGCGGCTGACAACGGCCTGACCTCGATCACCAAGACGCTGGAGTCGATGAAGTCGACCCTCAGCCAGGCCCGCCAGGACAAGTCCTTCGAGACCTCGTCCTTCACGATCGATTCCGCGACGATCGGCACGGCGACCGCTGAAACCCTGTCGATCTCCGGTGGCGCCGTCGGCACCACGCCGGTCGATGTGGCTCTGAACACGGCCGATGTCGCGGCCACGGCGGCCACGCTCACCGGCGCCGGCGGCACGGATCTGTCGGTTGCAGATCCTGATCTGAGCGCCCTCGCTGGCGAAACCCTGACCCTGTCTGACGGGACCAACACCGTCGCCTACACCTTCACCGGCTCGGCTACGGGTCAGAAGGCCGCTCTGGAAAGTGCTCTCAGCGCCAGTGGCTTCACCACCGCCGGCACCGCGGGTGGTCTTGACGTCAGCCGTGCGGACGGCGCCAATGTGACCGTCACGACAACCAACGCCTCGGTCGATGCCGTGATCGGCCTTGCCAACAACGACGTCAGCACCGACGGTGTGGTCGCGACGACCGGTACGGTGAAGACGGTGGACGAACTCGTCACCGCGATCAACGCCAACACCAGCCTCTCGGGCGCTGTGCGAGCGTCGAACGACAACGGCAAGCTGCGCATCGAGAACCAGTCGACGCAGGATCTCACGCTCACGGGTACTGGTACCGGTGGTATTGACGGCAGCGCCGGCACCAGCACCATCGACGGAAACTCCGTGCGTGCCGATCTGTCGACGCAGTTCAACGAGCTGCGCGATCAGCTCGACAAGCTGTCGGATGATGCCTCCTTCAACGGTATCAACCTGCTGCGCGGCGACAACCTGAAGCTGACCTTCAACGAAACCAGCACGTCGACCATCGACATTCAGACGAAGAATGGCGAGACGGTCAACTCGGCGACGCTGGGCATCAGCGACATCGAAGCTGTCGATCTGGACAGCGACGCCAACATCGACAGTCTGGTCTCGGGCGTGAAGGAAGCGCTTAACTCGGTCCGGTCGCAGTCGTCCGCGTTCGGTTCGAACCTGTCGATCGTGGAGAACCGTCAGGACTTCACGAAGATGATGATGAACACGCTGCAGACCGGCGCCGACAATCTGGTGCTGGCCGACGGCAACGAGGAAGCAGCCAACATGCTGGCTCTGCAGACCCGTCAGCAGCTGTCCTCGACGGCCCTGTCGCTCGCTTCGCAGGCCGATCAGGCTCCGCTGCGTCTCTTCTAATCGTCGCAGCATCTCAAGAAAATCGAACGGCGGGGCCACTGGCTCCGCCGTTTTTTTGTGCCCGATTTCCCCACCTACAACACTTATTTTCCCGGGCGTAGTCCCGATCCCCGCATCAAATCTGTCTTGCGCCCTGTCCAACGCCCGTTGCGCAAATGCTTGCGCGCGAGCGGCACGCAAACCTGCTCAGCGCAAAGGTCCTCCATCAGAACGACAAGCATCCGAGGCGGCTTTTACGGCCAATACTGCCAAGTGTAATTCCGTCAAGACGCGGTTTCACTTGGTATTAATAAACTGCTAACGTTCCTGATCACACGAATCGCCAGCTCTGCAAAAGGAGCCCGATTCATCCCCAGACCGGGAACGCAACATGTCTGATATCACCCTCTCCGCCGGCGTCCGCCAAAACCTTCTTTCGCTGCAAAAGACAGCGGATCTGATGGCCACGACCCAGAATCGCCTGGCCACCGGCAAGAAGGTGAACACGGCGCTCGACAACGCGACGAATTTTTTCACGGCCTCTTCACTGCAAGCGCGTTCGAACGAGCTGTCCGCGCTGATGGACGGCATGTCCAACGGCGTCAAGACGCTGGAGGCGGCCGACAACGGCCTGACCTCGATCACCAAGACGCTGGAATCCATGCAGTCGACCCTGCGCCAGGCGCGTCAGGACAAGACGTTCCAGACATCCACCTACACTCTCGGCCTCGGCGCCACACCGGCCGGCACGGAAATGCTGTCGTTCTCGGGTGGCTCGGTTGGCACGACGGCTGTCGACGTCGACCTGACGACGAACACCGCCGCGGCCGCCACCACGGCCTCGACCGCGACCGGGCTGACCGGAGGCACGACGCTGGCCGCCGCGGGCTTCGCCAACGGCGAAACCCTGATCATCGGCGATGGCACGGACACGGTGACCTACACCGTGGGCACCGCCGCGACGGAGGATCTGGACGACCTGATCAGCGCGATCAACCTTGATGCCAATGTCGACGTCACAGCCTCGATCGATCCGACGACGGGCGCCTTCACCCTGACCGCCGACGACAACACCCAGGCGATCACCGTCGGTGGCACCGGCGCGATCGCCGGCCTGGCGGCGCAGGGCGTGCCGGCGGCCGTCAACGAGGCGTTGACCGTCGACCAGATCGTCGCGTCGATCAACAGCGACGTGGACCTCAAGGGCAAGGTCCGCGCGACCAACGACAGCGGCAGCCTGCGCATCGAGAACCAGTCGACTCAGGAACTGACCGTCACCGGCGTCACAACCACCGGCACGATTGATGGTGACACCGGCACATCGGCGATCGGCGGCAACACCATTCGCGCCGAATTGGCCACACAGTTCAATGAGTTGCGAGATCAGCTCGACAAGCTGTCGGATGACGCGTCCTACAATGGCGTCAACCTGCTGCGTGGCGACCTGCTGCGCCTGACGTTCAACGAGACCGACACCTCGACCATCGACATTCAGACCAAGAACGCCGAAGCGCTGAACTCCGCCTATCTGAACCTCGGCGACATCGTCGCCCAGGATCTCGACAGCGACAACGATATCGATGCGCTCATCTCCACGGTCAAAGCGGGGCTGAACACGGTTCGGTCGCAGTCCTCCGCCTTCGGTTCGAACCTGTCGATCGTCGAGAACCGGCGCGATTTCACCAAGGCGATGATGAACACGCTGCAAACCGGCGCCGACAACCTGGTGCTGGCCGACGGCAACGAGGAGGCGGCCAACATGCTGGCACTTCAGACCCGTCAGCAACTGTCCTCGACCGCCCTGTCACTGGCCTCGCAGGCCGATCAGGCTCCGCTGCAGCTGTTCTAGCTCCCTTTCCGGCCGGGTACGCGAATATCCGGCCGGAAACGCTACGGGCGCGACGACTTGCCTGATGGCGCCGGTTACATATTCTCCCGACCGTTTCACGGCGACTGTCTGGCGGCGCATCCGGTGTGCCGTTCACCGCGCCTCATTTCCTCAGTTTTCCCGCGCATCAAATCAACAACACATTGAATTCGGCGCGCTTATCGCAACGAAACGACACCAGCATGCCGGTTTCGCACTGGTAGTTCTACGTCAACCTGATAAGCTTGCCACCGATGGTGCCAGCGCGCTGTATTGTTCCGGCACGGATCGTCAACACAGCTTCAATCAATAACCGCGATACCGGTCACCATGGCTCTGAAAATCGAATTAAAACCCGGCGAACGCTTTATACTGGGATCCAGCGTTATTACGAATGGAGATCACAGGACGCGCCTGTTTATATCAGGCGACGCACCGATCCTGCGTGAGAAGGACATCCTGACCAAGGAGACGGCCGATACGCCGGCCAAACGCATATACCTTGTCGTCCAGCTCATATACCTGGATCAGGATTCACGTCCACATCAGGATCTCTATTTCGATCTTGTCGATGACTTTCTCAAGGCGGCGCCGAGCTCTTTCCCGCTTATCGACACCATCAATAACAAGATCTTAACGGGTTCGCTCTATCATGCTCTTAAAGATGCGAAGATGCTGATAGACTATGAGCAGGAGTTGATCGGGCATGCACAATCAGGCGGCAACGGCTTACCAAAGAATGAGCCAGGTCGCAGTCAGTCCCCGGGACCTGGAGGCAACCCTGCTGATGAAAGCGGCGGCTCAGCTCCAGACACTAAAGGATGACTGGGACAACGCTTCGTCGGAGCTGATCCATGAGCGTCTGACCTATAATCGCCGTCTGTGGGTTTTCTTTCTTGCCGCCATCAAGGAAGAGGGCAACCCGCTCCCTGAGGCGATCAAGAACAACATTCTCAGCCTTGGCGTGTTCATCCTCAACCACACGATCGACACGGAATTGAAGCCGACTCCAGAACGGCTGACCGTGCTTATCACCATCAACCGCAATATCGCGGAAGGCCTGCGCAACCAGGGATAGCAGCGCGGCCGCCCGCGGCCACCTGCTTCTCGTTGCACAACGAAGAACGCGCCGGGAGCGATCCACGGCGCGTTTTGCATTTCAAGTATCCTGGATGCTTCCGCGGCCCTGCGTCCCCGCCGTCAGATATAGTCGGCGAGCGTCAGATTGTAGAGGATGGACGTGGCCCGGTAGCTGGCTTCCATCATGGTCTGCAACTGCAACACCTGCGCCGCAACCGTTTCCAGATCCACGCCCTCGATATCCTGCACCGCACCGGCAAGCGAGGCCTGGGTCGTGGTGTGGCGCTCATCCACACGTTGCACCGCCACATAGGTTGTGGCCATCTCCATGTTGAGGCGCTGGATCGCGGAGGCACGCCCATCGGTGTCCGTCAGTTCGCTGCGAGAACGCTGCGCCATCGCGGTATAGAAACCGTGATCCGCCTCACTATCGGCGGAAAAGTCGGCCGCCTGGAATACCGCCATCGCCTGGATGATCTCGCGGATACCCTCCTCGTTGGCACGCGCGCCATAGGAGATATTGAAAGACTGGTCGATGGTCGCGATCGCGTCGTCGCGCGGATTGGTCGCGGAATTATCGCCCACGTACCAGGCCACGGTGTCGGCGGTGCCGTCGCGCTCGGCCGTGGCGTTGGCAAAATCTGGCGGCGGGCCGCCGCCGTCGACGCGCTGGATCGGGTTGCCCTGAAAGGTGTCGAAGAAGCGGTCGCCGGCACGGCTGTGCGACGCGGCCTTGAGGTTCGTTCGCGCGTCCTCGCCGAGCGCGAGATCGAGCGCATCGAGAAAATTCTGCGCAGTGTCGTCCGGCGTTGCGCCCAGCTCGAAGCCGTTCTGCTCGCCGGCCTCCGCCGCCACATGCAACTCGATCACCGATTGCGATCCATCGGGCAGGTCCAGGTAGATCTTGATGCTCTCACCGACCGCCGGCTGCCCGGTGAAATCGAACGCTTGATCCGCCGGAGGGCCGGCGTTGTAGGTAACGGTGACGTTGCTCAGTCCCGCTGCACCGCTGGTATCCTCGACGATCTTGTAGCCGAACGGATGGGTTCCGTCCTCGGCGAGCGACACGGTGCCGGCGGCGCGCCCACTGGTCAAACGGCCGTTCTCCAGCGTGCCCAGATCGGCCTGCAGATATTCGTCCATGACCTGCTGCAGCCCGGCCTGCGTCGCCGTCCCGCCCATCATGGTCTCGTAGGAGACGACCGGCGCGGTATCGACGTCCTTGCCGGAAAACAGTTGCCGTCCGCCCACGTCCGCGTTCGCCAATGCGATCATTTCGATGAGCGATACCTTCGCGGACGTCTGGCTGTTGGTGCTGCCGTCGGTCTGCTGCACGAAGTTGTTGGGATCGATCGCGGCGCGCGCCTCGCTGCGGATTTCTCCCATGCGACCGACCGTCTGGTCCAGCACGGACATGCGCAGGGTGACCAGATCGATGGTGCGCTGATGGGTTCCCACCTCGCCGATGCGCTGCTTCAAGGACAGATCGAGACTGCGCGTGCTGCCAAGCTCTCCGTAAGTGGTGGAGTTCTTCTGGGTTGCCAGCTGGCGCTGCAGATCATCGAACTTCGCGCGCATGCTCGTCAGCTGGGTGACCAGCGACGCATCCTTGAAAAAGACCGTTGATACAGACATACCCTACCTCACACTCTCATCAGGACGTCGAACATTTCCTGCACAATCGTCATCACCCGCGCGTTGGCGGAATAGGCGTTCTGCAACTCGATCAGCCGGGCGAGTTCTTCGTCGATATTCACTTCAGAGGACGCATCCAGCCGGTCGCGCAGGTTGTTGCTGACCACTTCCTGGCCCGCCCGTGATGTTTCGATGCCCGCGGACAGCGCGCCCTGATGCGCGATCATTTCGGTCAGATAGTCGACCACCGAGCCGTTGAACGGCGCCGTCTTGGTGCCGATCCCGGACGCGCTGTCGAACTGGAACGCCGTCTTCGTCAGGGCGTCGTAAAGCGCCTGGGGCCGGGTCGGATCGCCCGACAGCGTCTCGGGAGACGTCTCGTAGATCACCAGTCGCGAGGAATCTTCCGCCAGCGCCCGGTTGACCGTGATTCGGCCCGCGTAGCCGATTTTCTGATCTCGGCCGTCGAGCGCGTTCGTATAGCTCTGGTTCGTCACCCCATCCGTGAACAGGGGCAGCGCAGTACCCTCCCCCGTCAATCCGGTCGCGGTAACGTTGGCGCTCAGGCCGGTCACGCTGGTCGCCGTGCCGCCGTCGTCGAGGATGCGGATGACATCACCGCCCTCGTCGCTGACGGTGAAGGTGCCGCCGAGCGCTGTCTGGATCTGCGCCACGATGGACGCGGTGTCAGCCGTGCCCGCCGTGAAATCAATGCCGAACACCGTGTCCGACGGGTTCGCCGTGGCCGAATTGGCGAGCGGCAGCTGCGAGGGGTCGTCGACGCGCACGAAACTGACCGTGCGGCTCTCACCGGAGCCGACATCGGTGTAGGTCAGCGTCGCGACGTTGCCCTTCTCGAGCTGATTGTAGAGATCGATGTCAAAACCGGCGGGCGCCGGGTTGGGTCCTCCGGCCGCGGTGCCGGGAACCGTATAATTGGACAGTGCGAGCGACAGCTGGCTCGCGATCTCGTCAAGCTGGTTTTGCGCAGTCACGAGATAGTCGTCGCGCATCGCCAGATAAGCGCCGAGCTCGCCCGATCCGATGCCGTTGGTGGAAATCAGATCTGTCGTCGAGCCGCCCGCCGCCACAAGCGTCAGCGTCCCGACCCCGCGCAACGCCGGATCGGCGTCCCACTGGGACTCCGCCGATATCGTGGCGCGCTTGTCGAAGCGCAGATCGGAGGCATAGACGTCCAGCAGCAGGATGCCGTTGGTCGTGTGCAACCGCACCGAACCGTTTTCGGCTTCCTTGATATTCAGATCGACGAGCCCGGAGAGCTCATCCAGGTACCGGTCGCGCTGATCGAGAAGATCGGTTGCCGAGAAGCCGCCCGCCTTCTGCAGGACGATCTCCTGATCGATCGCGCCGACGTTCTTGACCAGTTCGTTGATCCGGTCGACCGTATCGCTGATACCGGTTTCCGCATCCTGGCGCATCCTCTGGATGGTGGCCGTGGCGCTGTTGAGTTCGGATGCCAGCGCCTTGGCGTTCTGCATCGTGGTCAGGCGGATGGTGAAGTCTTCAGGGCTCGACGCCAGATCGGCAAGGCTGCCCACAAAGTCCGACATCACCTGGGTCAGCGAGCCAGGGTCGTTGAGACTGCCCACCAGCTCGTCGACGCGCGACGAATAAGAGGCCATCAGGTTGATGAACTCCATGTCGGCCTGGCTGGTGCGGTATTGCGCCTGCACCTGCTCGTCGAGGCTGCGGTTCACCTGATCGCCGACCACGCCGATGACCTGGCCGTCGTTGCCATAGTAGACGGAAGCGGTGACGCTCTTCTTGGTGTAGCCAACCGTGTCGGCGCTGGCGATGTTCGCTGCGGTGACGTCAAGCTGGCGCTGGTTGAATGCCAGGCCGTACAGAGCGGTATTGAGCGCGGAACTCAGACCCATGACATCAACCCTACTTGTTTACCCATCTGACGTGCGCCCCGCCGCCGAGATGAAAGCCGGCGGCGGGGCAAAGGGTCCTATCGGACCATGTTGAGCGCTTCTTGAAGCATCTCATCGCCGCTGGTCACGATCCGGGTGTTCGCCGAATAGGCCTGCTGGGTGATGATCAACTTGGAGAACTCATCCGCGATATCGGTGTTGGACGCCTCAAGGGCGTTGCCCTCCACCGATCCGGTCGCGCTGAACAACGGCACGCCGGAGTCCGTCGTCTGCGCGAAGGCACCACCTTCAAGCCGCGCGAGACGCCCATCGGCGTTGAACGAGGCGATCGGGATCTCATAGAGCGCGCGGGTCTGGCCGTTGTTGTAGGTGGCCACGATCCGGCCGTTGCCGCTGATCTTCACGCCGGTCTGATCGCCAGTCGAGAAACCGTTCTGGTTCAACGTGTTGACCGTCACTCGACCATTGGGATCATAGGTCTGCGTCAGACCGCCGGAGCCGAAGTTGAAATTGACGTCGCCGACAACCGCACCGTTCACCGTCACATTGGAGAGCGTGATGCTTGTCGTGGCGGGTACCGCCAACGACCCATTGCCGTTGAACTGGAACTCACCCACGTTGGTGTAGCGCGCATTCGCGCCCGTCGCGTCCGCGTCGGTGAGATAGTAGAGGTTCCAGGTGTCGAGGGTCGCCGGGGGACCCGCCGTGGGATCAGCGTTTTCGGTCTTGGCCCAGCGCAACTGGACGTTCACCGGAGAACCGTTGTCGTTGTAGATCGTGATGGCTTCGCCAGCGACGGAAGAGGCAAGGAAGTCGCTCTCGGTCGCCGCCGTGATGTCAGCGCCCGGGGTACCGACCAGCAGTTCGGAGCCCGGATCGGCAGGATCCGCGTTGGTCGTCAACGGATAGGTCGCGATCTTCGCGCGATACTGAATCTCGGTGGTCGCGGTGGCCGGAAGAATGTCGTTCTGGATCTGGATCAGCTCCGGCACGCTGCCCGACGGGTTGCCCGTCGTCGCATCGATGGCGTTGCCGAACAGATAGTATCCGGCGCCGTTCACGAGAAAGCCTTCCTCATCGAACTGGAAGTCGCCACGGCGCGTGTACACGTTATCACCGGAGAAGATCGACCGGCCGTCGCTCTCGCCCACCTTCTGCTGCACGACGAAATAGCCGTCGCCGTTGATCGCCATGAAGGTGTCGATGTCGGAGCGCTGGATATCGCCGGCGATATCATTGGTGGCGCGCGAGTTCGCCAGCACCGTGCCGGCAATCTGCGTGGTCTGGTCCGTACCGCCGCTGGCAACCAGATCGGCGAAGCTCGTATCGAGCCGCTTGTAACCAATGGTCTGTGAGTTCGCGATATTGCCGGAAATATTCTCGAGTGCGTAGGACTGAGATTTCAAACCGGAAATCGCCGCATTGATGGCCCCGTAGATTCCCATCGACTTCTCCTAAAGTTGGTACGGAACGCGCAGCCGTGTCCGCAGTGAGCTGTCCTTCAATTGGCAAACAGCGTGCCAATCCCAACGAAGGAGATAAAACGCAATGGAATCAATAAACTCTCAGGATGGAAAGGGCGGGAGACACAGCGGGCGAATGGCAATTCGTGCCGCCCGCGGCAAAGTTTGCCGGATGCGGCGACGGTCCTTGCCGAGCCATTCACGCATCGCGATGCCAGCTGGCGAACCGAGTCCACCCGCAGAGGGTGCCTGAATGCGGTGGAAGTGGCGCCGATGTGATGTGAGCCGTGCGTTGTGTCAATCAGGTCATGCTCCTTGAACGATTTTTGCTCTAGGATCAGGCGCGAAATATCAAAGAGGATCCCCGCGCCATGCGTTTTGAAGGCACTGCCGACTACATCGCCACCGAAGATCTGCGTGTGGCGGTGAATGCCGCCATCACCCTGGAGCGGCCTCTGCTGATCAAGGGCGAACCGGGCACCGGCAAGACGGTTCTGGCGAACGAGGTCGCCAAGACGCTGAACGCGCCCCTGATCGAATGGCACATCAAGTCGACCACCAAGGCGCAGCAGGGCCTGTACGAATACGATGCGGTCTCGCGCCTGCGCGACAGTCAGCTTGGCGACGAACGCGTGCACGACATCGCCAACTACATCAAGCGCGGCAAGCTTTGGGAAGCCTTCTCATCCGACGACCGTCCGGTCCTGCTGATCGACGAGATCGACAAGGCCGACATCGAGTTCCCCAACGACCTCCTGCTGGAACTCGACCGCATGGAATTCCATGTCTACGAGACCGGACAGACCATCAGGGCGGAACGGCGACCGCTGGTGATCATCACGTCCAACAATGAAAAGGACCTGCCCGACGCCTTCCTGCGCCGCTGCTTCTTCCACTACATCAAGTTTCCCGATGCGGACACGATGCGTGAAATCGTCGACGTCCACTACCCCGGCATCAAGGGCATGCTGCTGCGCGAGGCGCTGCAGATCTTCTACGACGTGCGCGATGTGCCGGGCCTGAAGAAGAAGCCCTCGACGTCCGAGCTGCTGGACTGGATCAAGCTGCTGATGAATGAGGATATCGATGCGGCGACGCTGAAGGAACGCGATCCCACCAAACTGATACCGCCGCTGCATGGCGCGTTGCTCAAGAACGAACAGGATGTGCATCTGTTCGAGCGCCTGGCCTTCATGGCGCGCCGCGAAAGCCGCTGACCGCCATGGCCGGACAACCGCGCGCGTTCCTCGTCGCCACAGTCCTCGCGCTGCTCGCGGCATGTCTGATGCCGAAACCTTCGCACGCGGTCAGTGGCTGGCGTGACGAGGCGGCGGGCCTGGTGCACTTCAGTGGACTTCGCTGCCCCAACCGGATCGCATCGCTGACGCGGACGGACACCACCAGCGCGTTCGGCGACATGCTGGCCAGTTGCACCTATCAGTCCGCCGACATCCACGCCGTGATCGGGATTATGGAACCAAACGCCGTCGTGCGGGCGCTTCACACTCTCGAACAAAACTATCTGTCGAGCGGTTTCCCGCTTGTACAGGGCGAGGCAGCCTCTTCAATCGGCCTGACTTTCGCCGTCGGGCGCATCGGGTCGCGCGAACTGCTCGAAACCATGTGGCCCATACGGGTCGGTGGTAACGATCACATCCTGTGGGTCAGCCACCGCCACGAGGTCGACCGCCAGGAGGTCGACACCTTGTACGACGCCGTCGTCCAGATGCTGCGTGCCGCGCAGGCGACCCGCTAGCGCGTTTCAGACCGACACGCGCGCCCGGACATGCGCATCGACATGCGGATAATCGATCGTGCCCTGCACAAGCGCAGGCGACGGCCGGCCGAGGAAATAGCCCTGAAACAGATCGAACCCGGCATCAAGGGCGATGCGCAATTCTTGCTCGGTTTCGATACCCTCGCAGCTGACCTCGACATCCAGTTCCTTGATTAGCTCAACCATGCCGGTGAGAAAACGAACCGCGCGCATGTCCCCGCGACAGCGCGACAGCCATTGCAGATCGAATTTCACAAGATCGGGATGCAGGTCGAACACCCGGTCGAAATTGGAGTGCTGCGCGCCGAAATCGTCGATCGCGATGGCAACGCCGTGGCTGCGGAACTGTTCGACGACCTGCGCCAGGATGACCTTGTCGTCATGCATCGTTTCGATAATCTCGAACACGAGACGGCGCGGCTCGATGCCGTGGCTCTCGAGGCGCTGCATGAACGTATCGACACAGCGCTCCGAGCGCAGCACGTCGGTGAAGACCTCCGGATTGATGTTCAGAAAGAGCTTCTGAGTGCCGTCCGCAAGCAGGCAAAAATTGCGCACATGCAGGACCCGCAAGAGGCGCTCGAGAAAAAAGCCCTGGTCGCGATCCACCGCGTTCAGGAACGTATGAACCGGAAGCGACACCCCATCGAGCATCGGCCGCAGCAGCGCCTCATGCCCCTGGAGCACGAGCCCGCGCTCGCCGCGGCGGAAAATCGGCTGGAACGCACTTTCCAGCCGGTAGCGCTCAAAGCATCCTATCGAGCGACCGTCTCTCTCATACGAGAGACTGCGCACAACCCGCTGAGCCTCTTCACCATTCAAAACGCGTTTCCATCCGTGTATCGCCTCATCGGAAAAACAATACGAATGAATCTCTTTCCGCATGATTAATCGCAAGTACCCGAAAAAAAGCTAAAATCCGAATTAAACGTGACATGAACTTAGGCGATGAATAGCAACGGCATCTAATCCGTCCGCATGTCGTGACTGGATACACGGACGAAAACCTGGAGGCTCCATGCAACACCGCCGTCTGTTTTTGGTCCGACACGCCAAGTCGGCGTCGAACGACGAGCCGGGAGCCGACTTCAACCGCGCCCTGTCCGGCCGTGGCCGGCGCGCCTGCCGGCTCATGGGTGACTACATGAACGCCCATGCGCTTCTGCCCGAGACGATCCTCTGTTCAGCGGCTCAGCGCACGCGCGAGACCCTGGCGCACTTCCTCGCCGTCTTTTCGCACGACCACCGGATCCTGCTGACGCACGCGCTGTATGACGCGCCGCATCGCGATTGCTACGAGATCATACGAAAGCACGGTGGGGCGGCGAAAACGCTGATGCTGATCGGCCACAACCCGTCGATCCAGGAGATGGCGCTCGACCTCACGAAGGACGGTGACCCCGCATTGATCGCCGCGATCGTGACAAAATATCCCACGGCGGCGCTCACGGTACTGGACCTCGACATCGAGAGCTGGTCGGACGTCGCGCCCCGAACGGCCCGCCTCCAGTCCTTCATCACGCCGCGCGATATCGATCAGACACCGACAAGCCACGACGAGGATTAAGGTCGTGTTTGCCCAAGCCCCTTGTCACACCTACATGACATCCGACACAGCACATGTCCGCGGGGGTCACAGCATCACCAGCGGATCCATCCACCATGACGGCCCGAACCCTTGATCAAGCTCCCCGATATTGCCGACGAAGCCCGCCTGGCGCTGGCGAATCTCAGCGACGCCGCAACGAACCTGACCGTGCCGACCATGCGGCTCGGCGTGACCGGGCTCTCGCGCGCCGGAAAGACGGTGTTCATCTCGGCTCTGGTGCACAACCTGATCCACGGAGGACGGCTGCCGATGCTGGAGGCTCTGGCGGGCGGACGGCTGGCGCGCGCCTATCTGCAGCCGCAGCCCGACGATGCCGTTCCCCGCTTCGATTACGAATCCCACATCAACGCCTTGCTCAACGACCGCGTCTGGCCGCATTCCACCATGCAGGTCTCGGAGCTGCGGTTGACGCTGGAGTTCGAATCCGCCGCATGGCTCAGTCGGACCTTCGGCAGCGGTAAGCTGCATCTCGACATCGTCGATTATCCAGGAGAATGGCTGCTCGACCTCCCGCTGCTGTCCAAGGATTATGCAACCTGGAGCCGCGAGGCTTTGGCGCTGTCACGCTCTCCCGCGCGCGCGCCGCTCGCGAAAGACTGGCACCGCAGCCTGGAAGGCGCCGATCCCGCGGCAGACGCGGACGAATCCACAGCCCGCGACCTGGCGGCACGGTTCACCAGCTATCTGGCTGCCTGCCGCCACGACGAGCACGCCCTGTCGCTGCTGCCGCCCGGACGCTTCCTGATGCCGGGAGACATGCAGGGATCCCCCGCCCTGACCTTCGCGCCGCTGGACGTGGACGAACACGCGTCCATGCGCAAGGGCTCACTGCACGCGATGATGGAGCGCCGCTACGAGTCCTACAAACGCTACGTGGTGAAACCCTTTTTCCGCGATCACTTCGCTCGCATCGATCGGCAGATCGTCCTGGTCGATACGCTGGCGGCGCTCAACGCGGGACCCGCGGCGATCGTCGATCTGGAAGCCGCTCTTGAAGGCATTCTCACCTGCTTCCGTCCCGGAAAGAATTCCTGGCTGTCCTCAATTCTGGCGCGCCGGACCGACCGCATCCTGTTCGCCGCCACAAAGGCCGATCACGTGCACCACGGCGATCACGACCGGCTGGAAGCAATCCTCCGCCGGCTCGTGGCCCAGGCCATCGAGCGTGCCGAATTCGCCGGCGCGGATGTGGACGTGGTGGCCATGGCCGCGATCCGCGCGACCCGTGAAGCGCAGGTCGAACAGGGCGGCGATATCCTTCCCGCCATCCTGGGCACGCCGCTCGCCGGCGAAAGGATCAACGGCGAGGCTTTTGACGGAACATCAGAAATCGCCATGTTTCCCGGGGACTTACCTGATCTTCCGGAATCAATTTATAAAACTTACGCTGTTAATAATACGAATGAAGATGTTGCGGTTGAATCACAACATGAAGCCGTTGAATCACATTCTCAGGCGGGCTTGCGGTTTCTGCGCTTCCAGCCGCCGAAGCTCGAACGCACTCCGGGCGGGCGGCCGCTTTCACTGCCCCATATCCGCCTCGATCGGGCCCTGCAATTCCTTATCGGAGACCGGCTGGCATGACCCCCCGAGACAACCGCCGGGCCGGGCGCCCGAGAAGGAGACCGGCACGCGCGGACGAACGCCGCGCGCCTTCCGCCTGGACGCCCGCGATGTCATCGTGCAGGACGCGCGGACCGACGACACGTTCCCCAAGGCCGCGGCGCGGATCGTGCCTGAGCCGGAAGAACCGGCGAGCCGCCCGCTGGCACCCGCTCGCCGCAAGCGGCGCACGGGGTGGGGACGCCTTTTGACGGCGGCTCTCGGCGGGCTTGCGACGCTCGCCATCGGACTCGCCATCGACGGATTGATCCGCGACCTGTTCGCGCGCAACGACTGGCTCGGCTGGACCGGGCTGGCGCTTGCGGGCCTTGCCGCCTTCGCTCTGGCGGCCCTCGCCCTGCGTGAGATATTCGGCCTGATGCGCCTCAAGCGGATCGACAGTATCCGCACGCGCCTCGCGGCTGCCGCGGACGCAGACGATGCACGCGCCGCCAGGCCCGTGCTCAACGAGCTGACCGCCCTCTACGAAAGCCGCCCCGAGACCGCGCAGGGACGCGCCGCGATGCGGGAGCATATGCGCGAGATCATCGACGGGCGCGACCTGGTGATCCTCACCGAGCGCACGCTGCTGGCACCGCTCGACGCACAAGCGCGCCGGCTTGTGGCGGATGCCGCCAAACGGGTGTCCGTCGTCACCGCCATAAGCCCCCGCGCCCTGATCGATCTCGCCTATGTGGCCATCGAGAACATGCGCACGATCCGGCGGATCTCGGATCTCTACGGCGGACGGCCCGGCACCATCGGCTTCCTGCGACTGGCTCGAAACGTCCTCGGCCACCTGGCGGTGACAGGCGGCATGGCGGCGGGCGACAGTCTCGTCCAGCAGGTGTTGGGTCACGGACTTGCCGCACGTCTGTCGGCACGCCTTGGCGAGGGAGTCATCAACGGCCTGCTGACCGCCCGTATCGGCGCCGCCGCCATCGACGTGTGCCGTCCCGCGCCATTCATTGGAACCAAGCCGCCACGCATGACGGACTTCATGGGGAGCTGACGAAAGCCGTCGACAGCGAGGAAGACCGCGAACGCAATTCCACCCCGGATTGACCTGCGACGGAGTCGGGCAGGATTTCACTTTTTTCCAAGCGTGATTGTCCGATCGCCTATCCGGCGATTATGCTTAATGCCGGTTTCACACATCGCGCGCCACGATCGGGCGCAGCCCGGCAAACAGTGATTGTCCCCGCATTCCAAGAGCAGGTTCATGGTGATCGACGGCATTCTAACTCGAGAACTCAATCATCTGAC
Source organism: Breoghania sp. L-A4 (assembly GCF_003432385.1). Classification (NCBI taxonomy): domain Bacteria; kingdom Pseudomonadati; phylum Pseudomonadota; class Alphaproteobacteria; order Hyphomicrobiales; family Stappiaceae; genus Breoghania; species Breoghania sp. L-A4. The sequence continues at coordinate 3,468,949 of NZ_CP031841.1, forward strand.
GGACGCGCGTGGCGGTCTGGTGGAGATATACAGATACGAATGGGGCGATGATTGCGATACGGTGCAGTGGAACGTGGTCCACAGCCGCGAGAACGTGATCCGTGGCGTGCATGTTCACGCGGACCATTTCGACTATCTGGTCGTTCTCTCGGGAACACTCGTTCTCGGACTGCATGACATCCGCACCGACAGCACGACGCACAGGGAATCGGATCTGATCACGCTCGAAGGCAACGCTCCTTGTTCGATCTCTATCCCGCCCGGTGTGTGTCACGGGTTCTATTTTCCGGTTCCAACGGTCTACATCTACGGCCTTTCAGCCTATTGGACACCGACTGAGGACCTTGGTTGCCGCTACGATTGCCCGGAACTTGGGCTGCGATGGCCGAGCAGCGATCCCGTTCTCTCAGCGCGCGACGCCGCGGCGGGATCGTTCGATGCGATGAACGAGGCCTTTCAGCACAAACTGAACCGGCAGGCGGCGGAGACGCTGGTTTGACCGCAGATCCTGCAGACGTATCCATCGGGCTGGTCGGGTTCGGACGCTGGGGCAAGAACATCTTCCGCGATCTCCGCTGCCTGGGCGTAGCGGTCCATGTCGCCGTGCCGGGACCCTTGAGCCAGAAGGCCGCCCTTGAAGCAGGCGCCCTCTCCGCCGTTGGCGATGTGCGTGATTTGACCGGTATGGATGGCTATGTCGTCGCGTGTTCGACGCATATGCATGCGCATGTGCTTGAGATCCTGGCCAATCGACAACGCCCGATCTTCGTCGAAAAGCCCATGACAGATAATCCCGCCGCGGCGCGGCGCCTCGTCGACATGGCCGGGGACCGGATCTTCGTCATGGACAAATGGCGATACCACCCCGGTGTGGTCGCGCTGGCACAACACGCGAAGTCCGGCGCGCTGGGCGAGATCCTCGCCATTCGCACCTACAGACTGGGCTGGGGCAATCCGCACAATGACGTCGACGCGGTCTGGATCCTGTTGCCGCATGACCTTTCAATCGTTCTCGAAATCATGGGCGACATTCCAGCGGCCCGAAAGGCCGATGCCCTCATTCCCGGAAGACCCGGGGACGGCATTATCGCAACCCTGCAGGATGGACCCGGCGATGTTCTGGTCACGTCCGAGGTGTCTGCGTGCCAGCCGGCGTCCCGCCGCTCGGTGACCGTTATCGGCACGCTGGGGACTGCCCAACTCGCCGATTCCTACGACGATTGCCTGCTGACCGTCGCGGCGGCGCCCGGACAAATGGCGACGCCTCAGCGCCTGCCGGTGGGAACAGAGATGCCCCTGCTGCTCGAACTGTCGGCCTTCCTCTCTCATCTCAAAGGAGGCCCCGCACCGCGAAGCTCCGCAGCGGAAGGACTGATGATCGTCGAGCGAATTCATGAACTGAGGCAAATGGCCGGCCTGCGATGAGCGACAACACCCCTCTCTTCGCGATCCTGCTGCCCGTGCACAGGCCGCCGAACATGCTGCGCATTGCGGTCGAAAGCGTGCTTGCGCAAATCGAATCCAGTTTTGAACTTCTGATCGTCTGCGACGGCGCGCCGCGCGAAACCGTAGCCTGCGCCAATGCGTTTGCCGCCCGCGACAAACGCGTCAAGGTGTTCGATTTTGACAAGGGCGAGCGGCATGGCGAGGCGCACCGGCATGCGGCGCTCGCGGATACAACGGCACGCTTCGTGGCGCATATCGGCGACGACGACATCTGGTTTCCAGACCATCTCACGGAATTGTCGGCTCTGCTGGATGATGTCGATTTCGGCAACTTGCTGCAGGCGGAACTGCTGACCGATGGGACTATCGAAGTCCACGTCGGTGACCTGTCCGAACCGCAGACCCGTGATCACATGCTCCTCGACACATGGAATTTCTTCGGCCCTTCCGTGGCCGGTTACCGGATGGCGGCATACAGAAAGCTGGCGCGCGGCTGGAGCCCCGCACCCGAGGACCTGTGGTCCGATCTGCACATGTGGCGAAAATTCCTCGAACGCGACGATCTGACATTTGGCACGCGTTTTTCGGTGCAAGGCATCAAGTTCCCCGCGCATGGCCGCGAGACCATGGGCGTCGGGGAACGGGAAGCTGAAAACGCGCGCGCCGTCCAGATGTTCACCGCACCCAAACGGCGCCGCGACTTTCAGGCGCGGGCATTTCAGGCGCTGTTTCATGCCAGACAGACGATACTCAATGACCAGCTGAACCGCGTCGCTACAGCCCTGGACGGAATCAACGCGTCGCTCGCGCCATTGAAGCCGGCGCAGGGGCTTCAGACCCCGACGCCCGGCGGTTGCGCGCATCAGTCCCAGCTGCCGCCGGGTTCCATCGCGAACACGATCGTGAAGGTGCAATCAAGCGCCGACTCCCTGACCGAAGGCGTCGACGCTCTTCGCGCCAACGCCGAAGCCGCCTGGCGGGAACTGGACACCATCAAGTCGTCGCCCCTCTGGACGCTCTCATGGCCCTTGCGCCGGCTGGAGAATTTTCTCAAAAACCGGTGACGGAGGCCGCCGTCGCGGGAGCGGCGCACGCTCCGCGCCGATTTCCACCGCCATCCCGGGGCCTCACGCATCCCCGGGATGCTTCGCGAAACCGCCATATTCGTTCCTTACGTATCGGAAGTCCGGGCGCGTTGATGTGTCATTGTGCTTTGCCCATTCACAGCAACTCCTTGGGAAATGGCCCATGCATCGCGCCGCCGCTTTCGCAACGCTCCTGCTCACAACATCCCCCGTTTTCGGCGGCCCCGCCGATATCGAAATTCTCGACCGCCTGGTCGGGTCGTGGCAAGGCAAGGGCGAATTGCGCGATAACGCCAACGCCGAGCCAGGCATGATCGAATGCCGCCTGGAAACGACGAAAAACGGCATGACCCTGACGATATCCGGCCAATGCTCGGGCGCCGCGAAGGGCGCCAAGATGGCCGGCAACCTGCGCTGGTCCGAAGGACCAGGCCTGTACGTCGGCAGTCTCCAGGGCGCCTCGCTGTCCGGCACACGATCGCTTTCGGGGAAGCGCCATGGCGATTCCCTGCAGCTGCGCATCAGTGGTGACGACCAGGCGAGCAATCTCACGATGGCGCTTTCGGGCAACGACAGGGTGCGGCTCACTGTGACTGGCGGCAACAAGGCCACGCTGCTCGATCTCCCCTTGACGAAACGCTGATCGCAAACGACCCTTCGCCGCCATCAAAGGGTCCACGATGTTCATCACCTTCTTCACCGATCTGAAAGCCGCCGGACTGCCCGTGTCATTGCGCGAGTATCTCACCTTGATGCAGGCGCTCGAGGCCGATCTCGCCGAGAAACGGGTGGAGGATTTCTATTATCTCGCGCGCCTCACCCTGGTGAAGGACGAGAGCAACCTGGACAAGTTCGACCAGGTGTTCGGCCACACGTTCCGGGGCCTGGACCTGATGAGCGACGCCGTCGAACAGGCGGAGATCCCGGAGGAATGGCTGCGCAAGCTGGCCGAAAAACATCTCTCGGAGGAAGAAAAGGCGCAGATTGAGGCGCTGGGCGGCTGGGACAAGCTGATGGAGACGCTGAAAAAGCGTCTCGAGGAGCAAAAAGGCCGCCATCAGGGCGGCAGCAAGTGGATCGGCACCGCCGGAACCTCGCCGTTCGGCGCCTATGGCTACAACCCGGAAGGCATCCGCATCGGCCAGCACGAAAGCCGCCACCGCCGCGCGGTGAAGGTCTGGGACAAACGCGAGTTCAAGGATCTCGACAGCACCGTCGAACTCGGCACCCGCAACATCAAGGTGGCGCTGAAACGGTTGCGCAAGTTCGCCCGCGCGGGCGCGGCAGACGAGCTCGATCTCGACAACACCATCAAGGCCACCGCGCACCAGGGGTGGCTCGACGTGAAGATGCGGCCTGAACGCCGCAACACCGTCAAGGTGCTGCTGTTCTTCGACATCGGCGGCTCGATGGACGATCATATCCGTGTCTGCGAGGAACTGTTCTCAGCCGCCCGCGGCGAATTCAAGATCATGGAGTATTTCTACTTCCACAATTGCCCCTATGAATTCGTCTGGAAGGACAACGCGCGGCGACATTCCGAGCGCATTCCCACATGGGACGTGCTGCACACCTACCCCTCCGACTACAAACTGATCTTCGTCGGCGACGCCGCCATGAGCCCCTATGAGGTCGCCTATCCCGGCGGATCGGTAGAGCACTGGAACGAGGAACCCGGCGCCGTCTGGTTGGAGCGCCTCACCAAGACGTTCGAGCACGCGGTCTGGCTCAATCCCTCGCCTGAAGCGCACTGGGACTACACCCAGTCCACCCAGATGCTCCGTCAGCTGATGGACAACCGCATGTATCCGCTGACACTCGAGGGCCTGGACGCGGCGATGAAGGAACTGGTGCGGTAGACGAACCCCCCCTGTTCCTACTCCCGGACCACCAGCACAGAACAATCCGCATGGCGGACGACGTTGGCCGCATTGGAGCCGATCAGGTAGGTGGCGAAGCCCGGATGATGCGAGCTGACCACGATCAGATCCGCGTGAAACGTCTTCGCCGCTTCCAGCACCTCGTGATAGACGCCGCCGGTGCGCACATCGACAGAGACCTTGTCGGCTGGCAGGCCGAGGCCTCGACCGATGTCCTCAAGCCGCTTGCGCATGTCGGCGAGCGTCTTCTCGTCGAAATCCGGCGGGAGAAACTCGGACACATAGCCCTGCACAAAGGGCATCACCGACAGCAGACGCAGGACCGCGCCATAATCGTTGGAAAACTGCGCCGCCTTGGCGAGCGCGGGCTTGGAGAAGTCGGTTTCGGCGGGGTCAACGGCGACCAGGATTTTCTTGTACATGGCGCATCCACTCCTCTTCGTTGGAGCCAGCATCCGCCATTCAACGAGCGTCCGCGTTGAGCAATGTCAAACCGCAGGTGCGACGTCGCGCGTGGCCGGACGACCGGATGACGCGGTATTGGCGAAATAGCGCCCCGGCGTGGTGCCGAAAGCCTTGCGAAACGTGGCGATGAAGGCGCTCGGCCCTCGTAGCCCAAAGCATCGGATATCTCGCCGACGGCACGGCCCTGCGCCAGCCATTCCACCGCCTTCATCAAGCGCGCCTGCTTGCGCCAGGCGCGGAACGAAACATGCGTTTCCGCCGTGAAATGCCGCTCAAACGAGCGTTGCGACAGAGCCGCGGACGCCGCAACGTCGACAACACTGTCGGCGCTCGACGGATCGGCGATGATTCCGGCGATCGCCTTGCGCAGCCGCGCCGAATGCGGCATCGGCAGATGCAGCGGCGTCGCGGGTTCCGCCGCCAGTTGATCGACAATGACGGCCGCCAGGCGCGCCGCCGGCCCGTCTTCGGCGTATTCCCTCGGATGGGCCATGAAGGCCAGCGCCAGTTCCCGCAACAACGGAGACAGCCGGATGACGGCCGGCTGCTTCGGCAAATGCGTGACCAGCTCGGGACGGAAATACAGATACCGCAGCGTGGAGTGCTGGTGATAGGTGCAGGTGTGATGCATGCGCGGGGGCATCCACAGCGCCCTCTCCGGCGGCACCACGAAGCTGCCGCTGCGCGTTTCCACCGTCACCGACCCTGAAACGATATGGAAAAGCTGCGCCTGGGGGTGGCTGTGACCGGTGTTGACCGATCCCTTCTCCTGGGTTCCGGCATAGGCGATCACCGGCGCCTTCACGGCCTCGCGGGTGGTGGTGAACACATCGGGATGGATCATTTCAAACCTGCCTGATGCCTTTGGCGACTGGGAGACATTTTTTGACGAAATAACGATAACACGCGCTCAGGGATCGGCGCTATAGGACGGATATCCGCCCCTCCCGAGGCAGCCTACGATCCCGGTCTGTGCTTTCGGGCAAGGCGTCCTTTTCGGATCGCAACGCACCATCGAGTCTATCGACAGGATCCCCATGCCGCTCAGTTCCCCCACCCCGCCGACCGCCATGCAAGGTTCCAAGGCAGACTGGCGCACACCCGCGCTCATGCTGATGATCATGGCCGGCGCCATGCAGTTGTCGTTCGCCGCCTGGTGGAACCTGATGAACAATTTCGCCGTGCATGAGCTCGGCTTCACCGGCCGCGAGATCGGCATCCAGCAGACCATCCGCGAGATCCCGGGCTTCCTGTCGTTCGCCGCGATATACGTGCTGCTGGTCATGCGCGAGCAGACCCTGGCGCTTATCTCGCTGACGCTGCTCGGCGTCGGCGTGGCGATCACCGGATATTTTCCCTCCGAGTACGGCTTCTACGCCACCACTTTGCTGATGTCGCTCGGCTACCATTACTACGAGACCATGAGCCAGTCGCTGTCTCTGCAGTGGCTGCCGAAAGCGACCGCAGCCGCGACAATGGGCAAGATCATTTCCGTCGGCGCGATGGCGCAACTGGTCGCCTACGGCGTCATCTTCCTGGCATGGAAGACCTTCGACCTGTCGTTCGAACTGGTTTTCGCGATTGCCGGCGCGCTGACGTTGATCGTTGTGGTGTTTCTGGTTGTCAGCTTCCCGCAGTTCCGTGAGGCGGTACCCCAGCACAAGAAGCTGATCCTGAAGAAGCGCTATTGGCTGTATTACGCGCTGACCTTCATGGGCGGCGCGCGTCGTCAGATCTTCACCGTCTTCGCCGGCTTCCTGATGGTCGAGCGCTTCGGTTACCACGTGCATGAAGTCGCCGCCCTGTTCCTGGTCAACGGCGTCTTCTCCATGCTGCTGGCGCCCTCGATCGGCTCGCTGATCGTGCGCTTCGGCGAGCGCCGCGCGCTGACGCTGGAATACATCGGGCTGATCGGCATCTTCATTGCCTACGCCTTCGTCACCAACGCCACTGTCGCCGGCGCGCTTTACGTGATCGACCACGCCTTCTTCGCCATCGCGATCGCCATGAAGACTTATTTCCAGAAGATCGCCGATCCAGCCGACATCGCGCCGACCGCCGGCGTCGCCTTCACGATCAACCACATCGCGGCTGTCGTGATCCCGGTCAGCTTCGGCTTCATCTGGCTGATCTCGCCGGCGGCGGTGTTCCTTGTCGGCGCGGTGATGGCCTGCGCCAGCCTGGGGCTTGCCCGGCTGATCCCTCGCGATCCGGCGATCGGACACGAAACAATCTGGAAGCGTGCCAACTACACGCCCCTGCCGGCCGAATAGTTCCGCCTACTCGTGCCGCAGCGCCTCGATCGGATTGAGGCGCGCGGCCTGCCGGGCGGGGAAGTAGCCGAAGATCACGCCGATAAAGGCAGAAAACACGAAGGCAATCAGAATCGTCGTCCCGTCGAGCACAAAGGGCATCTCCATCAACCTGACGGCGATAAACGCGAGCCCGATCCCGGCCAGAATCCCAATGACCCCGCCAAACAGCGACAGCACGACCGCCTCGACCAGGAACTGCATCAGCACCTGCCGCTCCAGCGCACCGATGGCCAGCCTGATACCGATCTCCCGCGTGCGCTCGGTCACGGACACAAGCATGATGTTCATGATGCCGATACCGCCGACGAGAAGACTGACGGCGGCGACCGCGCCGAGCAGTCCGGTCATCAATGTCGTCGTCGCGGTCATGGTCGAGACGATCTGCTTCATGTCGCGCACGTTGAAATCATCGTCCTTGCCCGGCGCGATCTTCCGGCGCTCACGCAGCAGGGCCTCGATGTCAGTCTGAACCGTGCCCGTATCGACGCCGTCAGCCGCAGACACATAGATCATCTCGATGTCGGTTTTGCCGAGAATCCGACGCTGCACCGTGCGCAACGGCATGATGACCGTGTTGTCCTGGTCCTGGCCGAAACTCGACTCGCCCTTTGCCTCCAGCACCCCGATCACCTCGCAGGAAACCGCCTTCAGCCGGATGCGCTCGCCGATCGGGTCAGCGCCGGCGAACAGCTCCCGATTGATGGTCTCGCCGATAATGCAGACCGGCCGGCCGGCCCTGAGTTCGCTGTCAAGGAACGTGCGCCCGCGCGCCAGGGACCAGTCCTGGGTGATCAGGTAGTCATTGTCAGTGCCGCGGATTGACGTGGTGCGATTCTCGTTGCCAACCACCGCGATGCCGCTGGTGGTCACATTCGCCGATACCGCCTTGACGCTGTAGAGCTGCGCCTTCAGCACGGCCACATCGAAACGATCAAAGGGCTTGGCGTCGGAACGCACGCCACCGGGCCCACGCTGGTCCTCGCCCGGGCGCACCACCAGCAGGTTGGTGCCCAGCTTGGACAGGCTTTCGGTAACCTGCGCCGTTGTGCTGCGGCCGATCGAAACCATCGCGATGACAGCCGCGACGCCGATCACGATTCCGAGCACGGTCAGCACGGAGCGCATCGTGTTGCGGCGAATCGCCTTGAAGGCGAGCTTGACGGTTTCCCACCACATCACGCCATCTCCGCGTTGATGGTATCGCGTGCGACACGGCCATCGACAAAATGAATGGCACGCCGGGCGAAAGCGGCCATCTCCAGTTCGTGCGTCACCATGGCAATGGTAATGCCACGCTCCTCATTCAGGCTCACCAGCAATTCCATGATCTCGCGGCTGCGGGCGGTGTCGAGATTGCCGGTGGGTTCATCGGCAAGAAGCAGCACCGGATCGGTAACAATGGCGCGCGCGATCGCAACGCGCTGCTGTTGTCCGCCTGACAACTGGGCCGGCGTATGCCCTTCGCGGCCGGCGAGACCGACCTGGTCGAGCGCCTTGAAGGCGCGCGCGCGGCGCTGCTCCACCTTCATACCTCGATAGATCAGGGGGAGTTCGACATTTTCCAGAGCGCTCGAGCGGGCGAGCAGATTGAACCCCTGGAACACGAAACCGATGAAATGGCGCCGCAGCAGCGCGCGCTGATCGCGCGACAGAGTGCTCACATCGGCACCATCGAACAGATAGGTCCCCGCACTGGGCGTATCGAGACACCCAAGAATGTTCATCGCCGTCGATTTGCCCGAACCGGACGGACCCATGATGGCGACGAATTCGCCGCGATGGATGGCGAGGTCAACGGCATCCAGCGCATGCACGGCGGTCTCGCCAGCGCCATAGACCTTGCTCACGCGCTCGAACTGAACGAGCGGCGTGTCCTCAGCTTCCGAGGGAAGCGACATATCCACGGCCACACTCCCGTCAGCCATTCACGGCGGAATTGACAATCACCGCATCCCCGGGGGCGAGTTCGCCGCCGACAATCTCGGTGTGCTGACCGTCGGTAACACCGGTCAGCACGTCGACAGCCACCGGGACGCCATTGCGCAGCACCCAGACTTGCGGCGAAGCCGCGCGCCGCGCGTTGCGGCTCGCCGACCGGATCCGAGGCGGTCCCATTCGAAACAGTGAGGTAAGGCTGACCGATGCGTCGTCAGAACTCTCCGTGCTCGGCGGCTGGAACCGCAGCGCCGCATTCGGCACCAGCAAACCATTCTCCACACTCTTGACGATTATCTCGGACGTCGCGGTCATGCCGGGACGCAGCAGCAGCTTACCGTTGTCGACCGTCAACTCCGCCTGATAGGTGACCACGCCGTCGGCAGTCACCGGCGCATAGCGCACCTGACGAATGATCGCGGGAAACGTCTGATCCGGATAGGCATCGACGGAGAAGGACGCGGTCTGACCGGCAACCACCTGCCCCACATCGGCTTCGTCGATATCCACCAGCAGCTCCATCTGCCGAAGATCCTCCGCGACCGTGAACAGGACCGGCGCTTGCAGGGAACTCGCCACGTACTGACCCGGGTCGACGCCGCGATCGAGCACGATGCCGTTGATCGGCGAGACAATCCGGGCTTTCTCCAGATTGGTCTCGGCGATCTGCAGGCTCGCCCTGGCGACATCGATGTCCGCATTGGCGATCTCGACGCCGGCGAGCGCGCGAGCGTGCTCCGCCTCCGCCGTGTCGAGGTCGCTTTGCGAGGCCACATTGCGCTGCACGAGCTGGCGCACACGGGCAACCGAGCTCGATTTCTCCTGCACCGTCGCGCGCGCCTGGGTAAGCGACGCCTGTTTGGTCAGCAGGGTGGCGCGTGCATGGGCCACTTCCGCCGCAAGCTTGTCTGTATCCAGCGTTGCCAGAAGCTGGCCCACGCTTACCTCATCGTTGTAGTTGACCACGACAGAGCGAACGATACCGGACAATTCGCTCGAAATATCGACCTGATTGGTGGGCTCCACCGTACCGGTCGCGGTCACCGAAACCGTGACGTCACCCCGGACGACCGTCTCGGTCGTGTAACGGACGCTGTCGCCGGTCCGGGCCAGCGTCCAATACCACGCGCCACCGGCTGCGAGTACCACCAGCGCCACGACCATCAGGATGATCCGCCGCCTGCGCCCTCCTCCGGCCGCCTTTTCGCGCGCCAGAATTGCCGCTATGTCATCGCCCGCCGGGGGTTATCCTGCATATTCATGAAACGCCGCCTCACGCGATGGATCCGATAGAGCGATCACCCTCTCAACAGATCCAGACAATCGAGTTCAACTCAGTGCCTGCCGAGCGTGTCCGATACCAATTGTGGGATTGGCGCGGCACACGCCTGCATGGCAGCGTGAGGGCGACACACGCCCCCCGCCATGAGTTCGATCAATAACAGCGCCGGAGAGCCCGCGATAATTACAAATAATTAAATGTCTTGGCGGGTTGGCATGGGTGTGACGGCAGCCACCTGACACCCCGGCACATGCTGCGCGACGCGCGCCGGGCACCGGAGGCCGGGTGCGGGTTCGATTTCGAAAAGCGGCGACCGACTTTCAGGAATGCTCTCAGGCCTGGCGCTCGGGCACCTGGACGACGAGACCGTCGAGTTCGTCGGTCACCTTGATCTGGCACGACAGGCGCGAGGTCGGCTTCACGTCATAGGCGAAGTCGAGCATGTCTTCTTCCATCGGCTCCGGCGATCCGACCTTCTCCGCCCAGGCGTCGTCCACATAGACATGACACGTCGCGCAAGCGCAGGCGCCGCCGCATTCGGCCTCAATGCCCGGGATCATGTTCTTGATGGCGTTTTCCATGACGGTCGAACCGGAGGCGGCGTCAATGTCCGTCCGCTCGGCGCCATCGGCGCTGACAAATGTGATTTTGGGCATGAAGGTCCGCTGGATTGAGGGTTTGGGCCAAGGAGATGTTCGTCCCCAGATAACCACTCAGCGCGAACAGTCAAGCGCGAAGCTGCCCTGAGCCGTGCCGCAAGGCGGTCGAAACGGTCGCGGTTGCCTTCCGAAGGGCGGCTTCGGGCGCCGGCCGGAACAGATACTCAGTCCAGAAGAGCCTTGATGTAGGTATTGGCTTCGTCGATCGCGCCTTCCAGCGCAACCAGCGGCTCCCCTGTATCAGCCCCTTCGACGGCTTCCGCGCATTCCGCGACCTGCCAGGCACCAATACCGCGGCGGATCCCTTGATCGTGTGGGCCGCGCAGGCGCGCTGCTCATGGTTTGTGGCGCCCTTCATCTTGTCGAGAAACACGACCGACTGGCGGATAAACAAACGCAGGACTTCCTGCTCGAGATCGCGATTGCCCAGTGTGTGGCGCGCAAGATGAACCAGATCCACGGGATGCGCGCCGTGGCTGCGGACGGCCCGCGAACCGCCAGATGCATCCCCCGCGCATGAATCGCCAGGGACGTACCTCTGAAGTGCTGCCACTACAGCCATGATCGTCTCCGTCGCTGGGCGCCAATCGGACGCCGCCCCGCAATCACGCAGATCCCGGATCGCGGGCCTGTTCCGATTCGCGGCCGACCCTCTGCCGTCGATCTCCACAGTGGACGTCGAAGACGAATGCCCCGTTAAGAATGTTGGCAAAACGGCTGGCATTGCCGCCACGATTGAGAACAAAGTGAATTATTGGTTAACGGCCATACAGGCACCCGATTGACCTTGCGTCCCGTACCCGGAGGGCTCTGCGCCGCAGACGTGTCCGACCGGAATTCCGGGTGTCATCTTTTGCCGTGCGACGGGCGCGGCCGGCGGCTATCCGGACGGCGGGCGATCGAGCGCCTCATATCCCGCCCGGGTCAATTTGCAGACGACCCAGTCAGGCTTAATTGGATTGGAAAACCAAGGTTCTGCCCAACCTTTGGCGATGCAGCTTTCAATCGTGCGCCGCCCGACTTCGCGGCCATCGTGGTAAAACAGCGGCAGCTTTCCACCGGGCTGCGACGTGCCCAGTTCAAGCCACCGGCGTTGCGCCGCGGACGGCTGCGCGAGGCCCCGGGGAGCTTCTTCGCGACGAGTCCGCGCCGTCGATTTCTGCCGCTTCGTCATGGCTCTGTCCGCTCCCGCAGGCCGCCTCGCCAAACCGTCTTTTCTTGTTCATTTACCCTGATTGTGCCATTACGATAGGAAGCGCGGCAAGACGGGAAGAAGGTCGTTCGGCCACAACGATTTACCCGGCGGACTGAAACCTTATTTCCAAGTGTGGACATACGAGCTCCGCAGCGGCCGCGCGCGACGCCGCAAGACGACCACATTCACGGGGTCAATCGGGCGGCAACGGCAATTAGTAGAGTTCGGATACGAGGCGACCAATCATGGCGGGCAACTCTCCAAAGGTTAAGGATCCGGCTGAAGCGGCACTCTCGGCAGTCGAAGAGGCGCTCAAGCTCGACTTTGGCGGACCGGCCGATGCCGGCGGCGCACCGGCGCCGTCCGTGTCTCCCGAGAAGGCCTCCACCTCCGCGAAGACCGCGACCAGTCCCGCGCCCGCCGCGCCTCAGGCGGAGTCCGAGGCACAGGCTGCTGAGCAGGAGCGGTCCAAGGATCGCCGCCCGGCCGCCCGCCGCGGCCGCGGCAACCGCCCCAATGCCGCGAACGACGACCGCCGCTCCATCGGCAACCTGATTTACGCACTCCAGCGCCAGCCCTCCTCGGCGCCGATCTGGATGGCGTTCATGATGAGCGTCGTGTGGCTCGCGATCGGCGGCGGCATCCTGTGGTCCGTCTTCGGTCCGGAAATCCTGACGATCACCACATTCGCGCAGCTGGCCGCCCGCCCGGCGCTCATCGCTGGCGCAAGCGCCGTCGTTCTTCCGGTGGCCTTCTTCTGGGTGCTGGCAATCATGATCCGGCGCGCGCAGGAAATGCGCATTGTCGCCCGCGGCATGACAGAAGTCGCCTTGCGCCTTGCTGAACCCGAAGACATTGCCAAGGAATCCGTCCTCAGCGTCGGCCAGGCCATCCGCCGCGAAGTCGCCGCCATGGGCGACGGCATCGAACGCGCCATGGCGCGCGCCAGCGAGCTTGAGGTGATGGTTCACAACGAGGTCTCCTCGCTGGAACGCTCCTACAACGACAACGAGCTGAAGATCCGCGCGCTGATCGAGGAACTCGTCAGCCAACGTGAAGCCATCGTCTCCAACGCCGACCGGGTGCGCACATCCCTGTCCGGCGCGCATGAGACCATCGCCACCCAGTTGACCACCACGGCCGACCAGATCGAAGCCACGGTCAGCAGCGCCACCGGGCGCATCGGCGGCGCAGTCGAATCCGGCGTGCTGCATTTCTCCACGACGGTTGACCAGCATGTCTCGGAGCTGAACTCCAGCGTCGACGTCGCCAGCCAGTCCCTCGTCAACACCCTGACGAGCCGCAGCGAGACCTATGTCAACCAGCTGACGAGCACCGGCTCACAGCTTGCCGAAGCGCTGCAGGAACAGGGCGGCACGTTCAGCGATCAGATCACCACCACGGCGACCAGCCTCGTGGAAGCGCTGTCCAACCGCGGCAACGAGATCAACATTCACCTCACGGATGCGACCGACTCCCTGATCACCACGCTGACCGATCGTGGCCGCGCGATCAACGAGACACTCGCCTCCACCACCGCCGAGATCTCCGAGACGTTCTCCGCCACCGGCGCGTCGGTCACCAGCGCCTTCGCCCAGCGCAGCGAAGAAATCACGGCGCACCTCGACGCGACCGGCAACCGGCTTGTCGACACCGTGTCCGAGCGCACCGAAACACTGACGAACACGCTCGAGAGCCGCGTCGGCGCCCTCGACGAGGCCCTCTCGCAGACTGGTGAAAGCGTCATCGAGAGCATTGCCCACCAGGGCAACCAGGTCACAAGCATGATCGCCACCAAGGGCGCCGAGATCATCGATACGGTGACCAGCCGCACCACGGACGTTGCCGAAATCCTTCAGGGCACCGGTGAGTCCATCGTCGTTGACCTGTCGCTGCGCGGACAGGAAATCGCCTCCAAGATGGACGAGACGGCCGCCCATCTTTCCGAGACGATTTCGGGCAAGGGCGGCGAACTTGCCGACCGCCTTGGCAGCATCGGCGACCGCATTCATTCGTCGATCACCGTCGACGGCGCTGCGCTCGACGAGCGGCTCAACAGCCGCGGCCAGGAACTGGCTGACGTCATCAGCCAGCACACCGGCGCGTTCGAACAGACCGTCAGCACGGCGAATGCGGACATCAGCGCCGCCCTTGGACAGCGCTCGGCGGAACTGGCGCAAAACCTCGCGGAAACAGGCACAGAGCTTGCGCGCCTGATTGGCGCGCGCGGCGAAAAGCTGACCGGCGAACTCGGCGAGATCGGCTCGCAAATCACCGATACGCTCGACGTCCGCGCCCGCGTCCTGCACGACGGGCTGGCGACACGCCTCGCCGAGCTCGACTCTCTGATCAACGTGCGCGGCGGCGATCTGGTCAACAGCTTCGAGCAGAAGACCGGCGCCATCTCCTCGACGCTCGACGGCCATATCGCCAGCATCGAATCCGCGCTCGAGCAGCGCACCGGCCAACTCGCGACGACGCTGGAAAGCGGCGGAACACGGATTTCCAATACCCTGGAAGCCAAGGTGCAGGATGTCTCCAACGCCATCGGCCAGCGCGCCAGCGAGATGGAAACCAACCTGTCGAGCAAGGCCGATCAGGTCTCCGAGGCGCTCAGCGAACGCGCCGATTCCATCGGCAAGCGGCTCGAGGAACGCGCCGACGCCATCGGCCAGACCATGGGCGAGCACATCCAGGCATTCGACCGCTCCGTCGGCACGCAGATCGAAACCGCCTCGACAAGCCTGTCGGACAAGGCGGACAAGCTCGTCACCTCCATGAGCCACAACATCACGCGCGTCGACGAAACGCTCGATGCCCGCGCCCGCCAGATCAGCGAAACGCTGATCAGCCGCACGCGCGAAATCGCCGGCGCCTTCGTGACCGGACAGAGCGAGATGACCGAGGCGCTCAACGGCCGCCTGGAAGAAGTCAGCCAGGTCCTGTCGCGGCAGACCCAGGAGCTCACAGAGACGCTGTCCGAGCGCATTGCCGAGATCAACGTTTCGCTCGGGTCGAAGATCTTCGAGGTCGCCGAGACCCTGGACGATCGCGCCGAGGGCATCGAGCGCATGCTCGCAACCCGCCTCGCCGCGATCTCCGGCACCCTGGCGTCCGAAAGCGAGAAGGCCCGCATGGTCGTCTCGCAGGCGATGGCGCAGGCCGGCGATACGCTCGGCGACGAGAGCGCCCGCGTTCGCGACCTGGTGCTGCAGACCATCGAGCAGGCAGGCCGGTCCATGATGGCCGAAAGCGAGAAGGCACAGGCCCTCTACTCGGCATCGCTCGCCCAGATGGCCGGCTCGCTGACCGGCGAAAGCGACGCGGTGCGCGAGAACCTCGCCCGCACGATCGCCGAAGTCAGCGGCAGCCTGAACGCCGAGAGCGAACACGCGCGCCTCGTCCTCGGCAGCACGGCCAAGGAACTGCACGCACTGATCTCCGGCGAGACCAACGATCTGCGTGATCGCGTCACATCGGCCATCGAGGATGCCGCCGCCACGCTGTCGGCACGCGGCCGCACCGTTGCGAACGAGCTGAAAGCACAGGCCGGCGATTTCAACGAGGCGCTGTCGAGCCGGTCCTCCGAGCTCGCCCATCTGATCGGAACCGACGGAAACGAGCTGATCAACGCCATCGAGGCGCGCTCCTCCGAACTGACCAGCCGCGTGAACGAGGTCAACAACGCCATCCTCGAGGCGATCACCGTCAAGGGCCGCAACGTCAGCGAGACGATTGCCCGCCAGGGGCTGGAAACCAGCCGCATCCTGGCCGAAAGCGGCGATCAGGTGACCCGCGCCATCGAGGAACGCACCCGCGATTCCATGTCGATGCTGGACACGACCAACGAACGGCTGCAGTCGGACATCACCGGCATCCTCGAAAAGCTCAATCAGTCCAATTCGAGCCTACAGGGCGTGTTGGCGGACGCCAGCGACAATCTGTCGGAGATCGAAACCGGTCTCACCCGCCGTGCTGGAGATTTCCGTTCGGCGGTCGACCGCGCGGTCAGCGAGACCAACGCGTCGAGCGGCCTCATCGGCGAACAGGTGGACAACCTACGTCAGGTGAGCGGATCGATGCTCGGGGACATCACGGATCTGGCAAACCGCTTCGAGGAGCAGAGCCGCCAGTTGACCTCCGCCGCACGCCATCTCGATGAAAGCAATCGAGCCTTCGAGGACTCGGTCGGCGACAAGGCCGCGACCATCGAGACGGTTGCCAAGACGCTTGTTGCCAAGACGGAAGCCGTCGACAGCCTGTCGCGCGCCTTCGCTAGCCTGATGGCCGAGACCCTGGAAACGGCCGATCAGAAGGCACGCTCGGTCGCCGAACTGCTGGCGACCACGGCCGACACCGCGACCCAGACGCTGGCCGAACACCTGGGGTCCATGCAGCGGACCGCAGGGCTCGAAAGCCAGAAAACCCGCGAGACGGTGGAAGCCACGCAAGCCGCGTTCCTCAACGAGGTCACGCAGACCGCGGCGGAAGCCTCCGAGCGTTTCAACGAGGCGACCGAGCGCATGCGTGCGATCGCTCGCGAGGTGCAGCGTGAACTGAATGTCACCCGCAGCGAACTCAAGCGCGGCGTTCTGGAGCTTCCCGAAGAAGCGCGCGAATCGTCCTCCGCCATGCGCAAGGTGGTGAGCGAACAGATCCGCGCACTGAACGAGCTTTCGCAAATCGCCGCCCGCCAGCCCAACGCGCTGGACGCGACACAGCCCGCCGAACCGGCTCGCGCCGGAAATGGCGCGCGCGCCGCCGCCCAGCCGCAACAGCCTGCCCCGCAACCGGCTCAACCGGCGGCAGACGCACAGCAGTATGAGGCGCGCCGCCGTCCGCAAGCGCCCGAAAGCACGTACCAGCCGGCACCGGCACGCGGCGCAGGCAACGACGCCCAACAGAAGGGCTGGATGTCCGATCTGTTGCGCCGCGCCTCACAGGACGAAGGCGACACCGGCGCGAGCGAACGCGCCGCACCGGCGGCCGCGCCGTCGGGCGGCTCGCGCAGCGCGCTGCACATGGTGGAATCCCTGAACTCGCTGTCCATGGACATCGCCCGCGCCATCGATCACGAGGCCTTCATCGACCTTTGGGACCGCTATCGCGCCGGCGAACGCAACGTCTTCACCCGACGCCTTTACACGCTGCAGGGCCAGCAGACGTTCGACGAGATCCGTCAGAAGTACAAGCGCGATCCGGAGTTCCGCTCCGCTGTCGACCGCTACATCGAGGACTTCGAGGCGCTCATCAAGCAGGTGTCGCAGAACGACCGCGACAACATGCTGAGCCAGACCTACCTCACGTCCGACACCGGCAAGGTCTACACGATGCTGGCGCATGCGAGCGGCCGCCTCGAGTAGGACCTCGGCCAATCCAAAAAAAAGGCGCGCTCCTCGGAGTGCGCCTTTTTTTGTTGCCAGAAGCTTGGAACGTCGCAGAAGCCCTGTCAGATCTTTCCCAGCGTCCATACAAGCAACTCGCCCAACGCCTGATCAAGCGCCCGGTTCATCGCTGCCACGGCATCGTTCACCTTGTCGCTCGACGCATGCGCTTTGGCGACAAACGTCTTGGTCGCCACGACGCGGCCATTGCGGTCGTTGATGATCTTCGCCGAAAACTCGACAACCGCATCGCGGCTGCCGTTGATGTCCAGCTGGAATGCCCGGATATCGGTCGCGAGCTGGTAGTCGATCAGCAGGCCTTCACCGGGCAATCCGGCGGCCCGCAGCCGTCCGGTGTTCTCGAACGCCTCGACCATCTTGGCCTGAAACAGCTTCGGGACCCGATCGCTCCATGCGGCATTGCCGAAATAGCTGATGCGGGTGCGATCCGAGACCACCGCGATGTTGTCGGTATCGAGCGCGGCAACGGCCCGCGGGATCGGCACGAGGATCTGCGCGCGGCTGCCACCGATGGAGGCCGGAAAATCGGACGGCGCGGAAAGCGTATAGATCTCCCGCGGCGCTGTGCCAGCACCCAAAACCGAACACCCGGTCACGCCCGCGGCCAGCGCGGTCGCGGCGAGGATCCTGGCAAGCGTCAGTCTTTTACGCCGAACCAAACTCATTCCAACCAACGCCCTTTTCCCTCGCCCACGCCATCAAACCGCTTCAGCGCGCCACGGCCCGCGATAGCAGAAAATCACAAACGCAATCGTGCTCAAAGCAATAGAGCATTCCGTCACCATATCAAATTTAGTTGGGCGTTGTTTCATTGCGTTCTCACACCGCGATCAGCGCCGCCGCGCGCCATCGTACACAGGAACATCGTCTCCGCCGAAAATCACGCGGCTCGGATTGCGCTCGAAACCGCTCACCGCGCGTTCGAACTGTTCCAGCGTCCGCCGTCCCTGCTCGATCATCGCCTGGAGATCGCGCAGGCCCCGGCCGGAGAACCTTGCAAAGCCATCGGCGATCGGCCCGGCGCGCCCCTCGAAGGCTTGGGCGATCACCCGGATCGAGCGCGCCGCTTCCGTGGCTTCCGCAATGAAGCCCTTGCCATCGCCATCCACGAAGCCATCGACCTTGGCGAGAATGCCATCGATACGCGTGGACGCCTCGTTGAGCCGGCCGGACAGTTGCTTCGCATCGGCGACGATCTGATCGATGTCCGGCTGCTTGGATTTCAAATCGGCCGTGAAGTCGCTGACATTGCCAGCCGCGCGCCGCGCATCCGCGATGGCCTCGCGGATCGCCCCTGTTTCTCCCGCGATGCCTTCGGTGACCGTATCAATGGATGCCAGCACATTGGCCACCTTGTCCGGATCGACCGCCTTGACGATACCGTCGACGCTGGTCAACGTGGAATTCAGGCGTCCCGAGAGCGCCGTCATGTCCTCACCCAGACGGCCCGCGTCGTCGATGAACCTGGTGATCGTCTGCGTCCGGGTCTCGACCGCCTCGCTCATGCTCCGGATGCTTTTGGCCGCGGCGCGCGCATCGGCCATCACAGCGGCGAGGTTCTCGCCCTGTTCGGCAATCTTGCCGGACACATCATCCACGTTGCCGACGATCGACTCGATCCGCGCAGGATCCACGGAGGCGACCAACGCATTGACCCGCGCCAACGTCTCATTCAGCCCGGATCCGAAATTCTCGAGTTCGCCCATGGTCGTCTTCGCGGTTTCGACCACCGCGTCGATGCCGGCGACCGCGCGCCCAAGCTGATCCGACGCGTTCGCCACATTCTCGACGACACGAGCGACCTTCTCGGGGTCCACGGCGGCCACCACGGATTCGCCGGTCACCACCAAGGTTTCCAGCCGCCCCGACAGACTCGTGAAGGCATCGGTGGCATCCGACACCCCCGCCATGAACTTCTCCACACCCTCGGAGTTGGAGGCGAGCGCTTCAGAGAAGCGCTTCACATTGCCCACCGTGTCGCTGACCCCCTTGCGGTTGTCCTCGACAAGGGAATTCACGGACGTCAGCGTCTGGTCCGCCTTGCCAAGAATCTGACGCGCACCGTCAACAAGGTCTTGAAAGGCGGAACGTTCCGCCTGCAGGGTCGGAACGCCGGCCTGGGAAAACAGCAATGGCAAATCGGGGGAGCCGCCGGCGAGCTCAACATAGGCAACGCCTGTGAGCGCGGAGAACCCCAGTGTGGCGCGCGTATCGCTGCGCAACGGCGACTCGCCGTCAATAGCCGCCACGGCAATCACCTTCGTCGGATCGTTCTGGTCAAACATCAGGTCGCGCACCTGGCCAACCTTGATGCCGTTGAAATATACCAGGCCACCCACCGCAAGACCCGTGACCGAGCCCGGAAACACGACGCGCACTTCCCGGATCTGCTTGCCATTGTCCTGGGTCGACAGCCAACCGACAAACAGGAACGTCGTCACCAGCGTCAGCAAGGCGAATGATCCGATGGCAATGTAATTAGCCCGCGTTTCCATGGACGTCTTTCCCTTGACCGCCGTGCATTGACCGGCCGATCAGGCCCGCAATACGGCAATCCGTCTCGAAGTGCAAAAGCCGCGCGCACGGGTCAGCCGCACACCAGCTCCTAGTCGTTTCGCCGCGCGCCGCGGATCCCGTGAAAATAAGACCGCACCCACGGATGATCGAATGCGAGCATGGTTTCCATCGGCCCCGCGACCAGCACACGTTTCTCGCCGAGGACCGCGATCCGATCGCATGTCGTGTGCAAACTATCGAGGTCATGGGTGACCATGTAAACCGTCAAGCCAAGTGTGTCGCGCAACTGCATGATAAGATCGTCAAAGGCCGCCGCGCCAATCGGATCGAGACCCGATGTCGGCTCATCGAGGAACACGATGGTCGGATCCAGCGCCAATGCGCGTGCGAGGCTTGCCCGCTTGATCATTCCCCCGGACAGCTCCGAGGGCAACTTCTCCGCGGCGTCTCGGGGCAAGCCCACCATCTCGATCTTCAACAGCGCCAGTTCGTCCATCAGCCGCTGCGACAGCTTCAGGTGTTCGCGCATGGGAACCTGGATGTTCTGCCGCACGTTGAGCGACGAGAACAGGGCGCCTTGCTGGAACAGCACCCCCCAGCGGCGCTCCACTTCCGCGCGGCCGGCATCCGACAACGTCTTCAGATCCTGGCCAAACACTTCAACCGTGCCGCCGCGCATCGGCGTCAGCCCGAGAATGGCGCGCATCAGCACCGACTTGCCCGTGCCCGACGCGCCGACAAAGCCGAGGATCTCGCCGCCGATGACGTCGAGATCGAGATCCTTCAAGACCAGCGTGTCGCCAAATCCCACGGTGACACCACGCGCGCGCAGCACAACCTCACCCTTGGCCAGAGAAAGGTAGCCAGGCGTCTCGCCGGTGGGCCGCTCGCGCATCGATTCCGCCATGGCTAAACCCCGATACCGGCGAAATACATCGCAAACAGACCATCGACCACAATAACCATGAAGATCGACTTCACCACCGACAGCGTGGTGTGAAGACCGAGCGATTCGGAGCTGCCGCGCACCTTGAAGCCTTCGACACAGGCGACGAGGCCAATGATCAGCGCCATGAAGGGCGCCTTGGTCAGCCCGACCAGAAGCGTCTCGACGGTCAGCGCCTCCTTGAGAAACAGCATGAAGCTGAATGGCGGAATATCGAGATAGACCCAGGACACCAGGCCGCCGCCGATCAGCGCCGCGATATTGCCGAAAATCGTCAGCATCGGCAGTGCGATCATCAGGGCGATCACCCGCGGCAGCACGAGCACCTCGGTCACCCGCATACCGATGACCTGCAGCGCGTCAATCTCCTCGTGCATCTTCATCGAGCCGAGTTCGGCCGTGAACGCGCTGCCGGAACGCCCGGCCACCATGATGGCTGTCAGAAGCACGCCGATTTCCCGCAACACCAGCACACCAACCAGATCCACCACATAGCGGTCGGCGCCGAACTGGCGCAGGTAAAAACCACCCTGCTGCGCAATGATACCTCCGATGAGAAAACACATCAGAACAACGATGGGCACGGCGCCGATGCCGGCGCGGTCAAACTGGTGGGCAACCGATATCAGCCGGATACGGCTGGGATGCCGGACGACATTGGCCAGCACCATGACCAACGTGCCGAGAATGTTCATGACGGCAACCGCATCACGGCCTATCTCGACGATCTGCCGGCCCGTCGTCTCGGCCAGCCAGACCAGCGAGATCTTGCGCTTGCGCGGCGTCCACGGCGGCGGATGATGCGACTCCACACCGGACACAAGCTCGCCGTAGTCCTCGGAAAGGTTCTCCACCGTCACCCGCGCGCCGAGAAACTCCAGCTTCGCCTGCAGCCGGTGCAGCAACCACGCGCCCGAGGTGTCCATTGCGTCGATGCCGCTCAGGTCCAGCAGCACCTTGCCCGGACGGCCGACATCGAGCGCATTGACCATCGCCTCGACGTCGCGCGCGTTGTCGAGCAGCCACAGTCCCGAGGCTGTCACATGCGCCACATCGCCGTCATGGCGCACGGAAAGGTCCAGCGGATTAACCGGTGCGTGAGCAGTCATGCGTTTCAGATTTCACCAGTTCCGGGCGCGCAGGCCCCTTCAGAATTCCCGGCGATTATAGGGGCGTTGCAATGCGGTGTCCCCGACAGCGGCAGATTTGCGACGAATCCGAAAAGCTATTGTGAAAATGACACGCCGCACGAAACGCTAGCGCTGCCGCGCCAGGCGCCTGACAGCGACCGCGCCGAGCAACACAAGAGCAATTGCGCCGCCGGCCGCCATGCTCCAGAAAGCAATCACCGGATCGGCGCTGTAAAGCGGTCCCGCGGCGAGCGTTCCGAGCGCCGTCGCGATACCGCCGAACGTCGAGGCAAGTCCCTGCGCGGTGGCGGCGCGGCGGGCCGGAATGGAAACGGCGACAAATCCGATCATGCCCAGGTGCGTGGCCCCGAAGGTCAACCCGTGCAGGATCTGCAGAGAGAAGGCCGCAAGAACGCTTTCGGCGAACGGAAAGCACAACCAGCGCACGACGGCAGCACAGCCACCGATGGCGACCATCGTCATTGGCCCGACGAAGGCGCGCAACCGGGTCGCGGCCGCAAACAGCCCGATCTCCACGATCACGCCAACGACCCACAGCGCGCCGATCGTCGTCTCCGAGATGCCCGCCCGGCGCCAGTGCAACGATGAAAAGCCATAGTAGACGGCGTGACTTCCCTGGATGAGGCCCACCGCGAGCAAGACCGTCAGGAACACCGGATTTCGCAGCGAGATTGCCGGCCCTCCGGCCGCCGGCGTGACGCCTTCCTGGTGTCCAAGCTCCGGCAGAGTCGCAGCGACGACGACCATCGCCAGCATGGATCCCGCGAGACCGAACGGCACAAGCGACGACGGCCAGACCTCCAGCGCCATTCCGCCGGCCAGTGTCGCGATCACAAAGGCGACGGAGCCCCAAAGCCGCATCCGGCCATAGTCGCCAATGCCGCTTCGCACCGCGTCCATGGCATAAGCGTCGCTGAGCGGAATGATCGCGCCATGGAACAGCGACGTGAAAACCGCCACCGCGAAAAGCGCGGCGAAACCGTCGACAAAGGCATAACAGGCAAATCCGAAGGCGCTTGCCCCCGCTGTGACGATGAGCGCCAAAACACGCCGCCCGAAGCGGTCGGCGATGGCGGTGACCAGCGGACTAGCAGCAATCCGTATTGCCAAGGGGGTGGCGAGTATGAAACCTATCTCGGTGTCGTCAAGTCCCCGGTCCGCGAGAAAGATCGGGAAAAACGGGAGGAATATGCCCAATGCCAGAAACTGAAAGCCGAACAGAGATCCGATTCGCATCGGCATTCGGGCCGCATATTTCTCCGGCGTCGTGACGGTTTTTTCCACGTTCTAAACTCGCGTTAACACTTCGTGCGCTAAGAAACAGGATCGGGAGGCTGTGTCTCGTTAGCACAGCCGGTTCGACGCCGCCGAAAGAAAAGCCGAGGCAGAAGCCCCATGGTCCAAGCCAGTCCCCCCTCCCCGCTGCGGGAGGAAGACTACGAAGCGATCGAAGCAGCCGTCATGGAGACGGCGCGCGGACGCTGGTTCCTTTCCGAGTTTGCCCAGCGCAACCGGTCGGCGGACACGAATGTCCTGCTCGACGCCATTCAAAAGCTGGACAAATCGATGCGGCGGGAACGCAAGGGCCCGCAGATTAACCGAATTCAGCTCGACCTCGCCGACATGCAGGAAGCGATCACCCGCACCAAGCAGGAGATCGCCCAGATCAAGCATGAGTCGGACGACGGCGACCGCTTCACCGAAGCCTCCAATGAACTCGACGCGATCATCAGCCAGACCGAAGGCGCCACCCAGGACATTCTGAACACCACGGAAAAGATCCAGGAACTGGCGTGGACGCTGCGCGAACAGGGCATCGACGAGAAGGTCTGCGACGACATCGACGCGCACACCACCGACATCTACATGGCGTGCTCCTTCCAGGATCTGACCGGACAGCGGACCCAGAAGGTCGTGCAAGTGCTGCGCTACCTTGAATCGCGCATCAACGAGATGATGGAAATCTGGGGCCTCGAAAGCGACGACATGGATGTCGAACGCGCGCCGACAAACCAGAATGATGCCCGTCCCGATGCGCATCTGCTCAACGGACCGCAGCTTGAGAACAAGGGGATCAATCAAAACGACATCGATGCGCTGATGGATTTCAGCGCCGCGGCGGACCCTGATGCCGCTGTGACGATCGAGCACGACGCCGACGAGATCACACCACACGCCGAAGAATCCGGCGCCGACCCGGATGCGATGGACGTCGCCACCGCAGCCGACGTGGCTGATGACGCGCCCGACGCGAGCACCGAAACAGTCGATTTCACATTCGGCAGAACCGATGACGATGCGCAGGCCGACGTTTTTGCACCTGAGGCCGCCGCGGACGAGAGCGCTCCGGACGCGACCACGGATGCCTCCGAAGACGTGATGGGCGCGGACGTGTTCGCCAGCGGCGACATCAACGCCACGCTTGCCGAAATGGTCGGCGCTGATGCCGCCGACGACACGCCGGAGATCGACCCAATCGACGAACCGGAGGCCGAGGGCGCCGATATTTTCGCCGCTGCGGATGACGCGGCTGAGGACATTTCCGGGGACGCCGACGACGACATGTCTGCCGCCGTGTCCGAACTCACAACCGATGCCGCCCGGAAGAAGACGCTGACGGCTTCGACACGATCGAGACGGCCTCCGGTGATCCTCACGCCGAGGCACAAGAGGAAGACGACGCCGACGCGGCGTTCGAGGAACTGGATGCGTCCGAGGAACCCGCCGTGCTCAAGGCTGACAGCGACGACTCCAACCCGCTGAGCAGCCTCTCCACCGGCGAGCGTCTGGCGCTGTTCAGCTAGAGCTGGACTTTTCGAGAGTCGATCAAGGCCCTGGATCGCTCCGCCACACTGGCCGGAAGCGGTCCGGGGCTTTTTTTCGGAAACCTATCCGGCCAGGGCGCGCGCCATCATGGCCGGCTCGATGTTGCCGCCGGACAGCACCACGGCCACGGTCTTGCCCTCCACTGGGAAATGCCCGCTCAGCACCGCGGCCAGCGCCACGGCTCCGCCGGGTTCCAGCACCAGCTTCAATTCCCGGAACGCATAGGCAACGGCGGCGAGCGCCTCCGCGTCGCTGACCGCAAGGCCCTGCGACAGACGCTTTTCGTTGATCTGGAATGTCAGCGTGCCGGGCATGGGCGAAAGCAGGGCATCGCAAACCGAGCCGCCCGCGCGTTCGTTGCCAAGACGCCTATGCGCGGCAAGCGAGCGCGCCGTATCCTCAAAACCCTCCGGCTCCACGGAGCAGAGCCGCGTGTTAGGCGACAATCCCTCAAGCGCCAGCGCCAGTCCGGCGGTCAATCCGCCGCCGCCGCAGGGTGTCAGAACCTCGTCCGGCACCATGCCCATGGCGCCGGCCTGCTCGATCAGCTCAAGACCGGCGGTGCCCTGTCCCGCCATCACGCCCGCATCGTCGTAGGGGTGGACAAGGGTCGCGCCGCTCTCGGAGCAAAGCGTCGCCGCGATGGCTTCCCGGTCTTCGCTCTCGCGATCATAGGCAATGACCGTCGCGCCACTGGCCTCGGTGCGCAGGCGTTTCATCTCCGGCGCATCGGATGGCATGACGATGGTCGCCGGCATGCCGAGCATGCGCGCGGCTTCGGCCACGCCCTGGGCATGGTTGCCCGATGAGCAAGCGACGACCCCGCGCGGCCTGTCGGCGTCCTCAATCATCGAAAGCCTGTTGAAGGCGCCGCGAAACTTGAACGTCCCGGTGCGCTGCAAGCACTCGGGTTTCAGCAGGATCCGCCCTCCGGTCAGCGCGTCCAGCGCATCCGATCGCAGCAGCGGCGTCACCACCGCGTGGCCGGCGATGCGCGCCCGCGCGGCCTGCACGTCCGAAAAGCCAGGCAATCTGTTCATGAGAATCTCCTGCGAAACCGAGTCGCAGGATACTCAAAAGGCAACTGACGCAAAGTCCTTATTCGGCCGCGCGCACGAGGTCCCCGTTTGCGGCGAGCACATTGTCCAGAAACTGCTGCGCGCTGTTGCGCCACGTGTAGCGCAAGGCGACCTCGCGGCAGTGCGCCCGGTCAATTTCCAGAGCCGCGAGTGCCGCTTTCCCAAGATCCTTGTCGAGCACGCCCGCGCCGCTGCCGCCGATCACGTCGAGCGGCCCCATCACGGGATAAGCGGCGACCGGCACGCCGCAGGCCAGCGCCTCCAGCATCACGTTGCCAAAAGTGTCCGTGAGGCTGGGGAACACGAAAACATCCGCCGCGGCATAATGCGCCACGAGATCCTCACCGACCCTGGGACCGGCAAAATGGACGTCCGGATAGGCGCGCCTCAACGAGTCCAGCTGCGGTCCGCCGCCCACCACCACCTTGCTGCCCGGCAGGTCCAGATCAAGAAAGGCCTTGATGTTCTTCTCGACCGCGACACGGCCGACATTGACGAAAATCGGTCGCGGCAGATCGTAGACCATTACGTCCACGGGCTTGAAGATGGTCTGGTCCACACCGCGCGACCAGCGCATCAGGTTGGTGAAACCGCGCGCCGCCAGATCCTGCTCGAGCGAGAGCGTTGCCACCATGCATCCGGAGCCACCGTTGTGGAACCGCCGCAGCATGGCGTATGACCAGCTCTCGGGAACCGGCACACGGGCGGATACGTATTCCGGAAAGCGGGTGTGATAGCTCGTTGTGTAGCTGCGCCCCGCCGCCAGCGCGACCTTGCGCGCCAGCATGCCTAACGGCCCCTCTGTGGCGATGTGAATGTACCGCGCGCCGCTGTCCTCGATCCGTCGCCGCACCCGCGAGGGCCATGTCAGCGACAGCCTGATTTCGGGGTAGCTCGGACAGGGAATGGTGCGAAATTCCAGCGGCGTAAGGATGTCCACCTCGACACCCATCTGCCGCAATTCGCTCGCCGTGCGGTCGAGCGACCTCACCACACCATTGATCTGGGGATGCCAGGCATCGGTGACGATGAGGATCTTCGTCATGCCACGGCCTGCTGATCGGCCTGCGGCGCCACCGGCTGCAGCACCCGGGCGCGATCGGCCCAGCGGATCAGCTCCATGGTGCCGTCGTGATGCTCGGCCACCGCGGTGCAGCTCTCGACCCAGTCGCCGGTGTTGATGTAGTTGATGCCGAAGGTGTGGTGGTTGGTGGCGTGATGGATATGGCCGCAAATCACGCCATCCGCTCCGCGCCGGCGCGCCTCCTCGGCCAGAGTGCGCTCGAAATTGCCGATGAAGCTGACGGCGTTCTTCACCTTCAGCTTGGCCCAGGCCGACAGCGACCAGTAGGAAAAGCCCAAGCGGCGGCGCACGACATTGACCCAGGTGTTGACGCCCAGCGCGGTGACATAGGCCCAGTCGCCGAAGTAGGCGAGCCACTTCGCGTGCCGCACAACCACGTCGAACTGGTCGCCGTGAATGACCAGATAGCGCCGGCCGGCCGCCGTCTCATGGAAACAGCTGTCTGTGACCTCCACGCCACCAAAATGCGTTCCCAGATAGTCGCGCAGGAACTCGTCATGGTTGCCGGGCACGTAGACGACACGGGCGCCCTTGCGCGCCTTGCGCAGCAGCTTCTGCACTACGTCATTGTGTTCCTGCGGCCAATGCCAGTTGCGCCGCAACCGCCAGCCGTCGACGATGTCGCCGACAAGATAGACGGTTTCCGCGTCGTGGCAGCGCAGGAAATCAAGCAACATGTCCGCCTGACAACCGCGCGTTCCAAGGTGAACGTCTGAGAGAAACAGTGCCCGGAAATGGCGTGTGTCGGAACGATCGGTCATCGTTCGTTCTCCGATTTGATGTGACGCCCATTAACCCGATTCACGTCTCAGATTTGTGACATGGGACGGCGATCTTCCCCGACGGTAGAAGGACATAGTCTTTGACCCCTCGCGCGCCGCGCGGTAGAGGATCGGGCAGGACACCGCAATCGTTCACAGAGGGGACACATCATGGATCTGGGTATTTCAGGCCGCCGCGCGATTGTCTGCGCATCGAGCCGCGGATTGGGGCGCGGCTGCGCCACGGCGCTGGCGCAGGCCGGCTGCGAAGTGGTGATCAACGGCCTCGACAAGGAACGGCTCGACGCCACGGCAGAGGCCATCCGCAACGCCACGGGCGCCAGGGTGATCGCGGTCGCGGCCGACGTCTCGACCCCGATGGTCAGAAGGCCCTACTGGACGCCTGCCCGGATCCCGACATTCTGGTCAACAACAACGGCGGCCCGCCGCGCAAGGATTTCCGGGAACTCGACCGCGCCGCGATGCTGGCCGGCGTGACGCAAAACATGATCACGCCGATCGAGCTCATCCAGGCGACCATCGACGGCATGGCGGCGCGCGGGTTCGGCCGCATCGTCAACATCACCTCGATGTCCGTGCGCATGCCGATCGAGGGGCTGGATCTGTCGAGCGGCGCTCGCGCCGGACTGACGGCGTTCCTCGCCGGCGTCTGCCGGACGGTTGCCGACAAGGGCGTGACGATCAACAACATCCTGCCCGGCAAGATGGACACCGACCGCCTGCGCGGCGGATTTGCCCGCGCCGCGGAGCAGTCGGGCATGAGCCTCGAGGAAGTCCGCAAGATCCAGGCGGACGAGGTTCCCGCCAAGCGCTTCGGCACGGCGGAGGAATTCGGCCAGACCTGCGCCTTCCTGTGCTCCGCCCACGCCGGCTACATCACCGGCCAGAACATCCTGCTCGACGGCGGGTTGTATCCGGCAGCGTTCTGATCAGGCGATCAGGAAGCTGGAAACGGAACGACAAAGGGCCGGTCAATCGACCGGCCCTTTTCTATTGCATCCGCTCAGGAGCTTTGGATCAGAAGGAATACCGCAGCGCCGCGGACACGATGTTGACCGAAGAATCGACGTCACCGGTGTAGGTCAGACCTGCAAAATCCTGATGCCCCGCAACGATGTTCACCCGCGTGTCGTTGGCGGTGAAGATGTGGGTATAGCCGAGATCGAGCGACAGGTTCTCCATCGGCTTGTAGGTCATGCCCGCGCTGAGCCAGATTCGGTCGTCGTCCGGAAGGCGCAGGGAACGGATGCCCGTGTCGATCGGCGACATTTCGTAGGCGGCGCCGGCGCGTAGGGTCAGCTGTTCGTTCCAGTCGTACTCGCCACCCAAGGCGAAGAACCAGCCGTCATCGTAGTTGAACGGCAGGGTGCTGATTGTCGCACCGGTCGCCTTTGAAATGATAGCCGGTGCCTTCAAGCGGCTCCAGTTTGTCCACTCGACCGTACCAAGCACGCGGAACTGATCCGTGATCCGCTGCTTCACGGAAAAGGTCACCATTTCAGGAGTAATCAAGCTCGCAGTGATCGGTGTCGCAACACCGCCAATCGTAAGGTTGCCGTCCAGCTTGTGGCTGACCCCGAACGAAACCCCAAACCGATGTCGGTTCCCTGCATCGGCGTCACGGTCACACCGGCGGTGAAACCAAAGCCGAAATCGTCACCGGTCAATTCGAGACCAGGAGTCCCGGGAGCAACGCCCAAAGCCCGGGTCAGCCGGACATCCAGGTACTGCACCTGCAGTCCCATGGCGACCGAGATCATGTCATTGAACTTGTAGCCGACGATCGGGTTGGCGTTGACGGAGAACACTTCCGACGTGCGGGCGTAAACCTGGCCGGACCAATCGGGCCCCGCCTTGGTGCTCAAACCGAACTGGCTGTTAACCGCGAGGCCAAGATAGATTTCCTCGTTGACCTGATAGCCGAAATAGCTGGCCGGAACCCAGGCGTCGGAGCCCATGTCGCCGCTCCCGCCGAACGGCGCGGTCGCAACGGTCGCGTCCGGCGTGATTTCGACTTCCGGAACGATGAACGTGCTGTTTGACTCCGCCGTGAACCCCTTTGTGTTCGTCACCGTCGCGGAGTTCCAGAACATCGAAGAGATCGACGGGCCGCCCGCCGCGTTGCCCGCGAACGACATGCCCTGATAATAGGCGCTCTGCTCGCGCAACGCGAAGGCGCCGGCGAACGCATCGCCTGTACCGGCAATCGCCATCGCCACCGTCGCCAAAAGTATCGCTCTTTTTTCCAGCATTGCCGTTCCCACCCAGACTGTTTCGCATGTGCGGTCCCGCAAGCGCTTCAAACAAGCCAGACCCGAGCTCGTGATCTTTTGAAGCAACGCGACCGCCAAGCAGCTTTTGCGCTGATTTGTCACGCATCGTACCGATCAAATTTGCACACAAGCAACATCGTTTTCGGTTCCGGCTGGCGTTGCCAACAGACGCCAATATCGCTCAAAAGCTCTTGCGAAGCATATCGCAGCGCTCCCAAGAAATAGGATGCGCTAACCAACCTTTTGCAATTGAATATCTTTTTAGCGAATGACGCACGGCGGGACCCCGTTCCAATCCATGTGTCCGCACGCCGTCCAGACCAATTCCGTTGCAACAATTCCACCTATAGGTGCAAAATGGCAACAGATTTAGCGCGCTGAATACCATTACATTACGTTAGGAAAGCACCTTCCCCAAGGGAACGTGGGTACACCGCAATTGTCCGGGTATTTCTGCACGCGTCCCCTTGCATCAAACAGACCCGCCGCCCATCATCCGCGCCAATTCAAGAAACATAATCAGCTCGTTCCCGGGAGATACCATGAAGTTTGTCCGTTTTGGCCCGCGCGGCGCCGAGAAGCCTGGTCTCATCGACGCCGGCGGCACGATTCGCGATCTGTCCGCCCATGTGGCCGATTTCGACCACTCCACCATCGCTCCTGCCATGCTGGCCGCGCTCGCGGCTCACGATGCGGCGACGCTTCCGGCCGTTGACGCGGACGTCCGCCTCGGCTCGCCGATCGCCTCCATCGGCCATTTCATCGCGGTGGGGCTGAACTATGCCGACCACGCGGCCGAGGCCGGGATGCCGATCCCCTCGGAGCCGCTGCTGTTTTCCAAGGCGCCGAGCTCGCTCTCGGGGCCCAATGACGATGTCATCCTGCCGACCAACGCCACCAAGGGCGACTGGGAGGTCGAGCTGGCGATCGTCATCGGCGCGCACGCCTACAATATTTCAGAAGCCGATGCGCTGTCGTGTGTCGCCGGCTACACGATCTGCAACGACGTTTCCGAGCGCAGCTGGCAGCTCGAGGGCACCGGTCAGTGGCTCAAGGGCAAGAGCGCGCCGACCTTCGGCCCGCTCGGCCCGTGGCTGGTGACGCCGGACGAACTCGGCGATCCGCAGGCGCTGGACATGTTCCTCGACGTGAGCGGCGAGCGCATGCAGACCGGCAACACGGCGACCATGGTGTTCACCTGCGCCCAGTGCATCGCCTACACCTCGACGCTGATGGCACTGGAACCCGGTGACGTGATCATCACCGGCACGCCCCGGGCGTCGGCCTCGGCATGAAGCCGCCGCGGTTCCTGAAGGTCGGCGACGAAATGCGCCTGGGCATCCAGGGCCTCGGCGAACAGCGTCAGACGGTCGTCGCGGGCTGATCAGTCTGCAATCGAACACGAAGAAGCCGGCGATCCCCAATGGAACCGCCGGCTTTTTCACGTCCAGAATGGACAGGGTCTCCTACCCGCGTGCGGACAAAAACGCCTGCTGGCTGATCTTGCTCCACGGCGCAATCCGCTCACGCGCCGCCTTGAAGCTCTCATAGACCGCCTGGCTGGCCGGATCTTTCTCCGCAAACGTCGCCAGCACCTCGTCGGCCGCCATTCGCGCCGCCTTCAGCACGACATCGGGATAGCTTTTCACGGTGACGCCGTAAGTGTCCGTCAGCTCCAAGAGCTGGCCGGCATTCATCCATTCGCTTTCGCTCAGCGCCAGCGCGTTTTCCGCCCTGAACACATGCTCGACGATGGCTTTCAGGTCCTCTGGCAGACCCTCGAAGGCATTGCCGTTGACCAGCGCCTCGCCGGTGCCGTTGGGCTCGTGGAAGCCGGGCCCATAATAGAGTTTCGTCGCCTTGTGGAATCCCATGGCGAGATCGCTCCAGGGACCGAGGAACTCGGCCGCATCGATGACGCCTGTCTGAAGCGCGGTGAGGATTTCCGACGGCGGCAGCGAGACGGGTGTGGCGCCCAGCTTGCGCATGACCTCGCCGCCCAAGCCCGGCATGCGGATCTTCAGGCCTTCGATGTCATCGAGCGTGTTGATTTCCTTGTTGAACCAGCCGCCCATCTGGAACCCGGTGTTGCCACCCATGAAGGGTTTGACGCCGAAGGGCGCATAGAGCGTGTCCCAGACTTCCTGGCCGCCGCCCTGCTCGATCCACATCATGTGCTCCAGCGGCGTCAGGCCGAAGGGCACGGCGGTGAAGAAGGCGGCCGCGGGCATCTTGCCCTGCCAGAAGAAGGACGCCGAATGCCCGAGCTGCGCGGTGCCGCTGGACACCGCGTCAAAGACCTCCAGCGCAGGCACCAGCTCGCCCGCCGCATAGAGCCGCACGCGCATGCGGCCGCCGCTCAGCAGGCCGATGTTGTCGGCGATCCGCTGCGCCGTGACGCCCGGACCGGGCAGGTTCTTCGGCCAAGAGGTGACCATCTTCCATTCGATGACCGGCTGCTCGTCGCCAGACTGGGCGATGGCGGGCGCAGCGAGCCCCGCCGCGGCGACGCCCGTGGCACCGGCAAGCAACACATTCCGCCGCGAGATCGCAGCGCCTGGCAGCCCCTTGTCACTGGTTTCGGTCATTGCGTGTTCTCCGTCCATTGAGCATGGAAGTGATGCACCGGCCCGTGACCGGCACCGATCGTCAGATCGTCGGCGGCCCTGATCGCCGCGGTTACATAGTCCTTGGCGGCAGCGACGGCGGCGGCAAGATCCAGCCCGCGCGCCAGCCCCGCCGCGATGGCCGAGGACAATGTGCAGCCGGTGCCATGGGTGTTCTTCGTCTCAAGGCGCGGCGCGGTGAACCATCGCGCGCCATTGGCGCTCAGCAGAATATCGGCGCTCTCCGCCCCATCCCCATGGCCGCCCTTGACCAGCACGGCGCGCGGACCCAGCGCCAGCAGCGCCTCCGCCTGCGCCTGCATCTGCGCGCGCGTCTCGGCGACCGGCGCATCCAGGATTCGTGCCGCCTCATGCAGGTTGGGCGTGATCAGCGCCGCGCGCGGAAACAGTTCCGCAACCAGCACCGCCACAGCCTCATTGGCGAGAAGCGGATCGCCCGAGGCCGCCACCATGACGGGATCGAGCACGGCATCGGTGCGATCGAAGGCGTCCAGCCCACGGGCCACCGCCTCGATGACGGCGGGCCGCGACAGCATGCCGATCTTCACAGCGTCCACCTTGAGATCGGAGAACACCGCGTCCATCTGCGCGCGAACAAAGTCCGGCGGCACATCGTAGATGCCGGTGACGCCCAGCGTGTTCTGCGCGGTCAGCGCCGCGATGACGCTGGCGCCATAGACGCCGAGCGCGGAAAAGGTCTTCAGATCAGCCTGAATGCCCGCGCCGCCGCCGGAATCGGATCCGGCGATTGTTACGGCGATTGCCGTCATTGTGCTGTTACTCCCAAATCGGTTGCGCGCGGATCCCCATCCGCTTCCTCGACGGCGACGCGGGCGGCCCTGCGCAGCGTGTCGCCATCCAGCGTGTACAGCGCATCCAGCAAAGAGACCGCGAAACTCCCCGGCCCTCTCGCCTCGCCCGCCGCGATTTCTCCCGCGACCCCGACGACAGTGAAAGCGCAAACGGCGGAGCGCAGGGGATCGTGCTCGACGGCCAGGAAAGCGCTGGCCACCGCCGTCGCCGCACACCCCATGGCCGTCACCCGTGCCATCAGCGGATGACCGTTGGACAGGGCCGCCGAACGTCCGCCGTCGCTGATACGGTCAACCTCGCCGGTCAGCGCCACGCAGGTGAGCTTGCGCACCGCGTAATGCGCCGCCGTCTCGCCGGGTTCCGCCAGAGAGGCGAATTCCTCGGCATTGGCGCGCACAATCATGGGTTCCCGGTCGACCAGCGCGCGCGCCAGAGCCAGCCGCTCGGGCGAGCGGTTGACCAGCACCGGATCCAGCACCCAAGGCGTTTGTGTCTCAAGCGCTGCATCAAGCGCCAGGTCAATGGCGTCGCGCCGCTCGCGGTCGAGCGTCCCCAGATTGACCAGCAATGCGTCAGCGCTGGAGACGAAGGCCGGCACCTCCGAGGGTGCCACGGTCATCGACGGCCTGACGCCCAGCGCCAGCAGCATGTTGGCGGAAAAGTTCTGCGCCACCGCGTTGGTGATGCAGTGCACCCGCACCTTTGCGCCGCGCAATCGCTCCAGCGAGTCCGCCAGATGATCCATATCGACAACCGGTGTCATTGTCCCGGGCACTCCTTGCGGCCGCCGCGCGTTGACAGGCGTGAACGCGCTGATGACCCGTGTCCCGGCCGCAATGGCGACTGGAGCAATGGCACCGTAAGGCTCGCGCCGGTTAAATCGTTGGTGGAATCGTGAGCGCCGCATGACGCAGGCGTTGCTGCTGACATCATTCCCATTCCCTCCGCCGGCATGATCCGGTTCAGGTTCAAGGGGTTGGCAAAATGCCTCTCAGCCGGATCGGCACCCCCATGAGACGGCCAACAGCTACCGCGCCCGCCGGTCCATTGCAACCCCCGGGGCGCGGCCCCGCCTCGGCCGTCTTCCACCGCAACCGGAGCCACGGCCTCTTGTTCTCGGCGTCACAATCCGGTTCACTGCGGCGAACACGCGCGCGGCGGCCCGCTATCGCGACGCACGCAAAACCGGAGAGACTCATGAAGCCGTTTTTCGTCCTCATCAAGTGCCGGCTCGGCAAGGCCTATGAGGTCGCGGGCGAAATCGCCGACGCGGAAATCGCCTCCGAGATCTACTCGACCGCGGGCGATTACGACCTGCTGGCAAAATTCTACGTCGAGGACGACGCCGACATCGGCCATTTCGTGAACGAAAAGGTCCACTGCATCGACAACATCCAGGACACCAAGACGATCATCACGTTCAAGGCGTTCTGACCGACGAAGCCGGTCGGGCAAGGCGTTCTGACCGGCCAGGCCGGTCGGGCAAGGCGTTCTGACCGGCAGCGCCGACCAGGCAAGGCGTTCTGAGATTGGGGAGGCTGTCATGATCCGCATCGCCGCGCTTGTCGCGTGCCTCGCTTGGCCGGTCACGGCCGGTGCGCAGATGCCGGATGAGCAGGTCAAGCAGATCCTCACCATGACCAAGGCCAACTGGGTGGCGTTTCGCGACTGGCAGGGGCGGCAGTTAATCTACTTCACCCACCTGGAAGCTTGGAAATGCGGCATCGGCGCCGTGCGCTACGGGCTCAACGACGATCCGGTGGAAACCGTCTGGACGCTGGAGGCCTGCAACCCGAATGCGCCCAACGCGGTGACCAAGGAGATCCCGTATCTCTCCCTGCCCGCCAATTCGGCGCAGAGCATCTCTGTGCAACTGACCTTCAAGGACGGCACGACAAGCGCGATCGAGACATTTGCCTATGATCCGGATGTGGGGCAGTAGGCGCGGGTCCTGGGCGACAATTTTCCAAGGACACGATCCGTGTCATCGCGCATGATCGGCGATGGACTATGGCTAGGGGGGCGCACGATGAAAGACGACATCTCTACACCGAACAGCACACGGGCGATCGCGCATTGGCGGATCATTCTCGCCGCTATCCTCGATTTCCTGACGGCATTCTTTGTCATCGGCTACAGCGTCGCGCGTGTATCCGGTGACACGACCGATGATGGTTTCAAGCTGAACGGAATGCCGGCGCTAGTCATGTTCGCTTTGATCGTCGCTTATTTCTGGATCGGCAGAAAGTACCTCGGCGGCACGCTGTGGCAGCGCCTTCTCAAAGCACGATAAGCGGTCCTGACCTCGTCACGCCTTGGACGGCGTCTGCGCGCGCCTGGCGCGGGTGCGGTCGATGCCGAGGCGATGCTCGCGGAAGATGACGAACAGGCCCGCCGCAATCACCAGCGTGGCGCCGCCGACGACCCATGGCCCCGGAACTTCGGAAAACACCAGCCAGCCGACGGCCGTCGCCCAGATCATCGTCGTGTAGTCGAAGGGCGCGATCGTCGAGGCGTCGGCGTTGCGATAGCTCTGGGTGAGGAAAATCTGCCCCACCCCCCGACCAGGCCGGTGGCGACCAGCAACACCCATTGCTGCGGGTCGGGCATCACCCAGGCCCACGACGGCCAGGCCCAGCCGATCGGAAGCGTCATCAGCGCCATGACGGAGGACGACCCCGAAAACCACAGCACAATGGTGGCGGATCGTTCGGTGAGGATCAGCTTGCGCACGATGATCGCCGCCAGCGCCATGAAAATGGTGCCGATGAAGGCGAGCAAGGCTCCGAATGCGGTGTCGCCATGCATGTCGGTCGTGCCGAGATGCGGATAAAGGATGATCAGAACGCCGAAGAAGCCGACGCCGACGGCGCTCCAGCGATAAATGCCCACCACCTCGCCTAGGACGAAGACCGCCAGCACCACCGTCATCAGCGGCGCGGCGTAGCTGATCGCGGTGGCGTCCGGCAGCGGGATATAGGCAAGCGCCGCGAAATTCAGCGTCATGGCGGTAACGCCGATGAAGGAGCGGAAGAAGTGCCCGAAGGGCCGGGTTGTCCTGATCGACGAAAGCAACCGTCTCTGCCACATCATCCACACGAGAACGGGAACCATGCCGGCGAAATTGCGCGCGAAGACGATCTCGCCCGTGGGCACGTCGCCGCTCAACTGCTTCACCATGGCCGCCATGATGACGAAGACGATGGTGGAGAGGATTTTCAGCGTGATGCCGGCCAGCGGCCGCTGTTCAGTCTGGCCGATTTCCGATGCATCGAAAGAAGCGGACATGGATTTTCCTTATCGGAGGCAATCCCCTTGTCCGCCCCAGACATTGATATTTCGAGAACGAAGCGCCACTGCCCCGAAGAAGACATGACGCCGCACGGGTCTTCCGCGCGGCGTCTGAACGTTCAACCAAGCCGGATCAGGCCTTGGCCGCCTGGATCGCTTCCCACACCCGCGCCGGCGTTGCCGGCATGTCGATGTGCGTGACGCCCGCGCCGCGCCGAAGCGCATCACCCACGGCGTTCATCACCGCGCCGCAGCCGCCGATGGTGCCCGCCTCGCCGGCGCCCTTGATGCCCATGGCGTTGGTGGTCGAGGGAATGTTGCGCGTCTCGAAGTGGAAATCCGGCAGGTCCTGCGCGCGCGGCATCGTGTAGTCGAGGAACGAGGCGGTGAGCAATTGCCCGTCCGCGTCGTAGACCGTGCGTTCCAGCAGTGCCTGGCCGATGGCCTGCGCCACGCCGCCGTGCACCTGCCCTTCCAGCAGCATCGGATTCACGGTGACGCCGAAATCATCGACAATCGTGTAAGCGATAACCTCGGTGGTGCCGAGTTCCGGGTCGATCTCCACCTCGCAGATGTGGGTGCCGTTCGGATAGGTGTTTTCGTCCTGCTTGACCTTGCCGCGCGCCTTCAGCATCTCCGGATCAGGGGCCGTGGAGGCAATCTCGGCAAGCGTGACGGCCTGATCCGTGCCCACCACGCGAACCGCGCCGTCAACCAGCTCCAGATCCGCGGTTCCCGCTTCCAGCTTTTCGGCGGCCAGCTTCTTGATCTGCTCCACCAGCGTCTTGCTGGCTTCATTGACAGAGGGCAGACCGATGGGGATCGAGCGGGAGCCGCCCGTGCCGCCGCCGGTGCGCACCCGGTCCGTGTCCCCCTGGATCACCTCGATGTGCTCGAGATCGATGCCGAGATACTCCGCCACCAACTGGCCGTAGGCCGTGGCATGGCCCTGGCCGTTGGATTGGGTGCCGATCATCAGGCTGACGGTGCCGTCGCCGCTGAGCAGCAGGTTTGCCTCCTCGGAGCCCGCGAAGGCGCAGGCCTCGATATAGGTCGACATGCCGATGCCGCGATATTTGCCGCGTCCGGCGGCTTCCTTCACGCGGCCATCAAAGCCCGCCCAGTCGGCGACCTTCATCGCCTGGGTCATATGACCGGCGAAGTCGCCCGTGTCATACATGCGGCCAGTCTGCGTGGTGTAGGGCAGCGCGTCCGACGGGATGAAGTTGCGGGCCCGCAGCTCATGCGTCGTGACGCCCAGATCGAGTGCCGCCTTGTCCATCAGCCGGTCGATCAGATAGGCGGCCTCGGGCCGCCCCGCGCCGCGATAGGCGTCCACCGGCACCGTGTTGGTGAACACGCCGCGGATACGCACATGCACCGCCGGAATGTCGTAGAGCCCGCTGGTCATCGACGTGCCGACAAACGGAATATAGGGGCCGAACTGATGCAGATAGGCGCCCATGTTGGCGATCAGATCCACCCGCATGCCGAGGATCTTGCCGTCATCGTCCATCGCCAGTTCGGCATGGGTGACGTTGTCACGGCCGTGTGCGTCGGACACGAAATGGTCCATGCGCTCGCCGATCCATTTGACGGGCTTGCCGAGCCGCCTGGCGGCCACACAGACCAGCGGATACTCGGGGTAGACGAACATCTTGGTGCCGAAGCCGCCACCCACATCCGGCGTGACCACCCGCATCTGCGCCGGCTCGATCTTCAGGATCTTGCCCGCAACGATGTCGCGCACGCTGTGCCCGCCCTGGGTTCCGACCGTCAGCGTGTAGCGCTCGCTGTCCGTGTCGAATTCGGCGACGCAGCCGCGCGTGTCGAGATAGTTTGAGACCAGACGATTGTTGACGATGTCGATGGCGCTGAATTTGGTCGCCCTGGCAAAGGCCGCATCCGCCTTGTCCTTGTCGCCCTGGCCGAGTTCGAACGCCTGGTTGGTGCCCGTGTCCGGCCAGACAAGCGTCGCGCCCTCGTCAAGCGCATGACCGGTCTCGACCACCACCGGCAGGGTCTCGTAGTCGATCTCGATCAGCTCGCCAGCGGACTTGGCGGCATTCAGGCTGTCCGCGACGATGAAGGCAATCGCATCGCCGACGAAGCGCACGGTGTCCGAACACAGCACCTCATGCGGCGGCACATTGTGCATGGTGCCATCCACCTGCGGCATCACGGCCATGGTCGGCATCAGGCCGAGATCGGTGATGTCGTCGGCGGTGAGCACCAGATGCACGCCCTCGGCGTCCACCGCCGCCTGCTTGTCGACGATCTTGAAGGTCGCATGCGGCACGGGCGAACGCAGCATGTAGCCGATCAGCGCGCCCTCGGGCGCGACGTCGCCCACATAGTTCCCGTGCCCGGTGATGAAGGCGGGATCTTCCTTGCGGCGCACCGGCGCGCCGACTCCGAATTTCGCGGGTACCGGTTGGTTCATACGAGTAATGCCTCTTGAATTGCACTGGATCCGGAAGCGTTCGGACGGATTCGCCTGAGCGCATGGAGGTGTTTGAATACAGAATGCCAGAGCCGGAGCCCTGGGGCGATGTCTCTCGGCGGCGGCAATCCGCCCGGCCCAAGCACCTGGAGGACAAGCGCCCGGGTCAGAATGTTCGCATCCGCGAGGACGCGCAATACGGCGCAAAGCATGCGCGAAACCGGCATGGAAATCGGCGATCTGCCCGTAACCATAAACAGTTTGCAGACTGATCGCCATATGGCCATCCGGTCAGCAAAAAAGTTTTCAACCGGGCAGCCCTTGCAGGAAAATGCGGCCGCGCGTCTGGTCGGGAGAATATAATGCGCTATGCTCCGGGAGCGGCGCATGCCGCCGGTTCATCCTGTATCCCGCTGCATCCCATATGCGCGCTAGGGAATCGGGACCTCATGATCCGTTCCGTCGAGATCGCCCAGTGTTTCCTCGCCCGCCCCCCGAGCGTGGACTTCCGCTGAGCCAGGTGCCCGAATTCATGACCGAAAAAGATCCCTCGTCGGCGCCCGACGCAGCCGTGGCTCCCACGCCCGCCCGCAATGCCTCACACCAGCGCTACCTCAACTGGTGGGCGACACTGCCCGACAATGCGCGCGGCAGCATGTGGATCCTGCTCGCGGCCTTCCAGTTCACGATCATGACCGCCTTCATCAAGCTGGTGGGTCAGCGCATCCACGTGACCGAGATCCTGCTCACGCGCCAGATCGTCATGACGCTGGTGGTGGCACCGACGATCCTTCGCTCGTTCCCGCAATCGCTGCACACACCGCGCCTTGAATTGCATGGCTTGCGTGTCGTGCTGGCGACAACCGCGATGCTGCTTGGCTTCACCGCGATCATCAAGCTGCCCCTGGCCGACGCCACGGCGATTTCCTTCGCCAAGAGCTTCTTCGTCACCGTGTTCGCCATCATCTTCCTGAAGGAAGTAGTCGGCCTGCACCGCTGGGGCGCGACGATCGTCGGCTTCATCGGTGTGCTGATCATGCTCAATCCATCGGGCGACGCGGCCACGAGCCTCTATGGTCTGATGGCCGTGGGCGGCGCGGCCTGCGCGGGTCTGGTGATGATCCTGATCCGGCTGATGTCGCGGACCGACAAGCCGGTGACCATCCTCACCTATCAGGCGGTCGGCGTCGGTCTGGTGATGGCCCTGCCCGCCGCCTACTACTGGGTGACACCCACCTGGGAGGACGCCGGCTATCTGCTGTTGATCGGTGTGATTTCCTGGGGCGCGCAAATGTGCAACATCCAGGCTTTCCGCGTCGGCGAGGCGACGGCCATCACCTCGCTCGACTACACCCGCCTGCTCTACGCAACGCTGATCGGCGGGGTGTTCTTCGCCCAGTGGCCCGGCATCCACACGCTCATCGGCGCGGCCATCATTATTGTCGCCTCACTGTACACCGTGCACCGCGAGGCGCGCCGCAAACAGGCGCTCGTCCGGGCTCCCGACGGTCGTGGCTATTCGAACTGATCGCGCACCAACGCCTCAAAGCCCATTGAAATGCACCCGACCGAGGCCCGAGACGTCATAACCGCCGAGGCTCTCGGCCATCGCGGCGAAAGCGGGCGTACGACAGAAGTCGAACAGCCGCTGCATCGGCGGTTCGAACCAGGCCTTCCGCCAGACCAGAAGATCGTAGCGTTCACGGCAGAGGGGTACGAAATCGAGCTGGAACTGATGCGCCACTGCGGCCAGGCCCAGGGCCGCGTCGCCGCGCCCGTCGAGAACCGCAAGCGCCGCGTCGCGTTCATCGCGCGCCACTACCCCGCTTGAAGGGCCCGCGTCATGGCCGGCCGAGGCCAGCAGGCGTTCCAGGAGTTTCTGACTGCCCGCCTTCGGCTGCCGTTGGACGACCCGAGCACGGCGAAGATCAGCAACCCCTTCCAGTCCCACAGGATTACCCCTGGCGACGATCAGCCCGCGTTCGCGCCACGCCCATTCCACCAGCGCCACCGGCCGGTATCCGAAGCGCTCCGCCACGGTTGAAACGTTCCAGCCCGTCTCTCCCCCGGACTCAGGCGCATCTTCCGGGATATGCACGCCCGCAGCGACGCCGTCGCGCTCCGCAAGCCGCTCGAGCCCGTCGAAACTGCCGTCAAACAGCGACGCCAGCCCGGACCCGGATTCGCGCAGCGCCCATTCCAGAAGAGGGTCGTGACTTCCGAGAACCACATTGGGCAGGTCCTCAGCAAAGCCCTGCGTGCCGCTGCCAGCATGCTCGATCCACGCCAGCACCGCTTCGCGTGGAAACAGCAGCTTCCCGGTCGCGCGCGAGTGCGGCACGTCGCCGGTGGCGACCAGGTCATAGACCTTGCGTTCCTTGACGCGCAGCAGATCGGCCAATTCACGGGTCGTGAGATAGAGCGGCAACGAAGGCGATATCGGCTGCAACTGGGACATGGGCACCAGACTTGTGAGAAACGAACCAGGGAACGCGAAACCGCGAGACGGTTACATGTTACCAGCGATAGCCTGCGATCCGCCGCACACGCAAGCGCACTGCTCCTGACAGTCTCACGCGCCCTGCCGCTTGGCGGCCTCTTCCTCGACCAGTTCCTTCTTCGACAGCTTGCCCACCAGCGTCTTGGGGAGCTCCTTGCGGAATTCGATCTCGCGCGGCATTTCGATGGTCGAGAGATGATCCTTGAGAAAGGCCTTTAGATCGTCGGCGCTCAGTTCCGCGCCCTGCTTCAGCTTGACGAAGGCCTTTGGCGCCTGGCCCCGATAGCTGTCGGGGATCGCGATCACGATCACCTCTTCCACCGCCTCGTTCTCATAGATCGCTTCCTCGATCACCCGCGGGTAAACATTGTAGCCCGAGCAGATGATCAGATCCTTGATCCGGTCGACGAGATGAATGTAGCCGTCTTCATCCACGTAACCGACGTCGCCGGTGTGTAGGAATCCGTCCTCGATGGCGCGCGCGGTCTCCTCGGGTTGTTGCCAGTAACCCAGCATGACCTGGGGTCCGCGCACGCAGAGCTCGCCCTTCTCCCCGGCCGGCACGAGCTTGGACAGATCGTCGAGATCACGGAACTCGGTCTCCGTCCAAGCCACCGGCTTGCCGATGGAGCCGGCGCGCGGGGGCTCGTCAAGCGGATTGCAGGTCACGACGGGGGAGGCCTCGGTCAGCCCGTAACCCTCCACGAGGGTGCACCCGGTCAGGCTCTCGAACTGCGTCTTCACCTCGACGGGAAGCGCCGCGCCGCCCGACAGGCAC
Organism: Breoghania sp. L-A4; assembly: GCF_003432385.1. Lineage (NCBI taxonomy): Bacteria > Pseudomonadati > Pseudomonadota > Alphaproteobacteria > Hyphomicrobiales > Stappiaceae > Breoghania > Breoghania sp. L-A4. Next base: position 3,511,726 of record NZ_CP031841.1, read on the forward strand.
ATGCCGATCGACGTCAGGTCGTAGGAGCGGGTTTTCGGCGAGTTGTTGATAGCGGTGTAAATGGTCGGCACGCCGGGGAACAGCGTCACGCGCTTGCGCTTGATGGCCTTGAGCAGCATCGTCAGCTCAAAGCGCGGCATCAGAACCATTTCCGCGCCCAGCGCCACCGACAGGTTCTGCGCAACCGTCATGGCGAAGACATGGAAAAACGGCAGCACGCAGAGCATGCGTTCCCGGCCCGGCTGCGCGTCGCGGAACACGCAGAGCATCTGCTCGATGTTGGCCGAGAGATTGGCGTGACTGAGCAACGCGCCCTTGGGCACGCCCGTGGTGCCGCCGGTATACTGGATGACCGCGACGTCGGTGTGGGGATCGCAGGGCGCGGCTTCGAACGGCGGCGGTGGCGCTTTCCCAATCATGTCCGCGTAGGAAACATGGCCGTGATCGTCCGGCACCTTGGCCAGCTCCTTAGCCTTGAACAGCGTGAACAGCAGCTTTTTCGGCTGCGGCAGGATATCGGCCATCGAGCACACGACGATGCGATCCAGCAAACCGTCCCTGCGAACCGCTTCGACCTTGTCGTAGATAACCTTCAGATCAAGCGTCACCATGATCCGGGTCTGGGAGTCACGCGCCTGGAACGCCAGTTCGCGCTCAACGTAGAGCGGATTGAAATTCACCACCGTGCCGCCGGCCTTCAGGACCGCGAAGTAGCAGACCACAAAATACGGCGTATTGGGCAGACACAGCCCCACGCGCACGCCCCGAGCGACACCCATCGCGCGGAACCCGGCCGCCGCCCGGTCCACGGCCTCGCCCATCTCGCCGTAGCTCCAGCCCTTGCCGAGGAAATCCACCGCCGGGCGCTCACCGAACCGACGCACGACCTCGTCCCAATAGTGAACCATCGACCGGGCATTGAACGCGAGCGCGCCGCCGGAAACAGCCGAACCGCTCGCCGGCGTCCCTGCATCATTGTGAGCCTGTGTGTGAGCCATAGCGCCACCCTCCCGCAGCACGATCATATGTCGGAGCCGGTGCACCGTATCGCGCAGCCTTGATGGCCGCTGGAACCGATGCGCCGGGCGCCGCATGGACATTTCCTCCCGCACCTGATCATGGAACAAGGTGGGGTCTGTTGTTTTGCCGGCGGCCTCTTCGGACCGCCGCTTCCAAATGTGCCACTCCAACCGCAAACGTCAACTCGCGAAGAACGCAAAAGCGCGAAACGCCGCCATATCGTTACGGCAGCCAGCGCCGCCGTCGATACGGTCGCCAGGACGTTGACGCGAGAATCCACTGCACGTTTTGCCGATGTCGCGTTAGTGTTCGCCCCGAGACGAACAGAAGGAAGCGGCTGGAAATGACGGATTCGAGCTGGCAGGCCCTGATACGGCATCAGGAGGAACTTCGGGATCTCAGCCTCCGGAGTCTGTTTGCCGGGGACCCGGCGCGTTTCGACACGCTGTCGGTGGAGGCCGGGGGCTGCTGGCCGATTTCTCGAAAAACCTGATCACCCCGAAGACGCTGGCATTGCTGACAGAACTCGCCCGTGCGCGCGGCGTGGAACAAACCCGCGACGCGATGCTTTCAGGCGCGATCGTCAACCGGACCGAAGGACGCGCGGCGCTGCACACCGCCTTGCGCAACACGGCCGCAACGCCGGTTCTGCTCGACGGCATCGACGTCATGCCGCAGATCGAGGCGGTGCTGCGACGGATGCGGGCGTTTTCCGAAGCGGTGCGCGACGCCACCGTGCGCTCGCACACGGACGCGCGTTTCACGGATGTGGTCAACATCGGCATCGGCGGCTCCGACCTCGGCCCCGCCATGGCGACCGCCGCGCTCGCGCCCTATCACGACGGACCACGCGTTCATTTCGTCTCCAACGTCGACGGCGCGCACATCAGCGACACGTTGAAGGATCTCGATCCGCGCGGCACGCTGATCATCGTTGCCTCCAAGACATTCACCACCACGGAAACCATGACCAACGCCGCGACCGCGCGTCTCTGGATCGTGGATGCGTTGGGCGAACAGGCGGTGCCGAAGCATTTCGCCGCCGTGTCGACGGCGCTTGAGAAGGTCGATGCCTTCGGCATTCACCCCGATCACGTCTTCGGCTTCTGGGACTGGGTCGGCGGCCGTTATTCGCTTTGGTCGGCCATCGGACTGCCGCTGATGATCGCCGTCGGCGCGAAGCATTTCGCGGAGATGCTCGGCGGCGCACATGCCATGGACACGCATTTCCGTGAGGCGCCGATTGAGCAAAACATGCCGATGCTGATGGGTCTGATCGGCGTCTGGTACCGGAACTTCTGGGCGTTCGGAAGCCGCGCGGTCCTGCCCTACGACCAGCGGCTGGCGCGCCTGCCGGCGTACCTGCAGCAGCTCGACATGGAGAGCAACGGCAAGCGGGTGAAGGCGGACGGATCTCCCGTCGATGGCGACACATCACCGGTGCTGTGGGGCGAGCCGGGGACCAATGGTCAGCATGCCTTCTACCAGACACTGCACCAGGGAACGCAGGCGGTCCCGTGCGATTTCCTCATCGCCGCATGCGGGCATGAGCCGCATCTCGCCCACCACCATGCCATGCTCGCGGCCAACTGTCTGGCGCAGAGCGAGGCGCTGATGACCGGCCGCACCGAGGCCGAGGCCCACGCACAACTGATCGCCGCTGGCCATAACGAAGCAGAGGCCTCCCGCCTCGCGCCGCACAAGACATTTCCGGGAAACCGTCCCTCAACGACCCTGCTCTATCCGCAGCTGACACCCGAGATGCTCGGCCGCCTGCTGGCGCTCTACGAACATCGCACCTTCGTGGAAGGCGCGATCTGGGGCATCAATTCCTTCGACCAGTGGGGCGTGGAACTGGGCAAGGAATTGGCGGGGACGCTGCTTCCGGCGGTCACCGGCGAGACGGAACTCGCCGGCGCCAACTCTTCGACCGCGGGATTGCTGGCCCGGATCCGCGCGACGCGGTGACGGGATCGCGCGCCAGCATCGCCGAGCGGCTTAGCGGCAGAAGCGCTTTTTGCCGCCATAGGTCGTGAAGTAGCCCGTGTCCGGGTTAAACGAGCGGTACTTTCTGGAGCAGTAGTCATACCATGCCGGGCTCCACGGCTCGAGGCCGCGAGAACGAACCGGCGCCGGCCGCTGCGCGCGCACTTCGCCACGCATGCAACGGTTGTAGGCGCGCCGGTAATCGCGATCCCAGCCGACCGACGACTTGCCGATGCCGGCCGCGGCTCCAACACCGCTGCCGATGGCCGCGCCCCGGCCCCAGCTGCCGGTCACGCTGCCGATAATACCGCCGACGACAGCGCCGCCAACAGCGCCGCCGACGACGTTGCGGCCAGTGTCATTGCGGGCATTGGCATAGTCGCGCGCGTAGTTGTCGCAATACCGCCGCGACTGCGCGGCTGCATCCTGCGGCATAAACGCCATCACGCTCGCCAGCGAGACCGCCGCAATTCCGAAATTCCGTACCAATCGATAGCTCATGACGTCCACCCAGTGTTTGAACCTGATTTTTCGAAGCCAATCCATTTGACTGATGATCAGTCGATAATTGATTATAACACCTTGATATGCCGCAAATGCAGCAAAAGCAGTGACCTGCGCCACACAATTGCGGTTTCCGCGCAACCCGGATCGCACGCGCTCGCCGCGGAATGGAAAGGCCCGGTGCGGAGAACCCGCACCGGGCCTTGCATCACAATCGCACTGAACGCGCTCAGAACATCGGCGGGAACGGACGTCCGCCGCGCTCCAGGGTAATCCAGCGTGTCTCGGTGAAGGTCTCCGTCGACCAGCGGCCGCCGTGCTTGCCCAGTCCCGAGGCCTTGACACCACCGAAAGGCACATTCGGCTCATCGTTGACCGAGGAGCAGTTGACGTGGCAATTGCCCGTCTCCAGCCGGTTGACGATGGCAAGCCCCCGCTGCTCGTCCTGCGTCATGACGCCGGCGGACAGCCCGTACTCGGTGTCGTTGGCAATGGCGATTGCTTCCGCATCGGTCGCGAACGGGATCACCGGCACGACCGGGCCAAAGGTCTCTTCCTGGTAGAGCTTCATCTCCGGCGTCACGCCGGTAAGGATCGTCGGTTCGACGAAACGGCCATTAATGCCGCCGCCGAGCACCACCTTGGCGCCCTTGGCGATGGCGTCCTCAAGCTGCTCGCGGACCTTGCCCACCTGCTTGTCGTTGATCAGCGGGCCGATGATGTTGCCCTTGTCCTTGCCGGGGTCGCCGACCTTCAGCTTGGCAGCGCGGGCCACGAATTTCTCGAGAAATTCATCGAAGATCTTCTCGTGCACGAGCACCTTCTCAACCGACATGCAGATCTGGCCCTGGTGCATGAAGGAGCCGAAGTTCGCGGCCTGGGTCGCGCGCTCCATCTCAGCGTCATCACACACGATCAGACTGTCCTTGCCGCCCAGTTCGACGCAGCACTTCTTCAGATGCGCGCCGGCCTTCGCCGCGATCTGGCGCCCGATCGCCGTCGAGCCCGTGAACGAGATGCCTTTGACATACGGGTTCTCAATCAGCTCGTCGCCGACCGCCGCCACATTGTCACGCGAGCAGGTGACCACGTTGAGCACGCCCTTGGGCACGCCGGCTTCCTCGAAGATCTCCGCAAACAGCAGGCCGCCGGTATAGGGCGTCTCCTCGGAAGGCTTCAGCACCACGGTGTTGCCGGCGGCAAGGGCAAACGCGATCCCGCGCGCGGTCAGCAGGATGGGAAAGTTCCACGGGCTGATGACGGTGACAACGCCCATGGCCCGGCGCACCGCCATCGAGACCTTGCCATGCTCGGACGGCAGCACCTCGCCAATGGCCGTGTAGTTGGCCGCCGCCGCCGCATGGAAGATTTCCGGAACGTAGCCGGTCTCGAACATGCCCTTGCCGAACCAGCCGCCGCCCTCGCCCTGGAGCGCCTCGACAATGTCCATCTGCCGCTTTTCGAAGATCTCCGCGACCTTCAACATGTAGTGGGAGCGTTCGGTATAGGGCAGCGCGGACCACTCCGCGAACGCCGCCTGCGCCGCCTCGATCGCCTGACGCGCGTCTTCGCGCCCCGCGTCCGGCACCCGCGCCCAGACGGAACCGTCAGACGGATTGAGATCGTCGAAGGTTTTGGCCGCATTCGACCAGCCGCCGCCGATGTACATGCCTTCCAGAACTCGTGCCATTTCAGTCTCCCTCATTGGATGAGCGAATTGTTGGACTCAGTTGTTGATGTCGTCTCTGGGCGTTTTCGAAGGATCAGGCCGAGCAGAGCCCACCTCCCTTGCTGCCCGCCGGGCGCGTATGTGCGCCATCTGGATTTCCGAGGCCCGCCTGGCCATGTCGGCGACGCTTCCGAGCCCTGGGGTCACGGATGTGGAAAAGCCGCTCGGCCGCGCGAGATCCTTGCGCCGAGTCGCGATATAGGCGCTGTGGATCTCCCCTGCCCGGATGGCCAGGACGGCCGCCTCTTCGGACAGGGCGTGGGGGTCGCTCGGCAGGAGCAGCGGGTCCGGCAGGTCGATGGCGCCAGTGGGCGACACGATGCTTGCCCGCGTCACCCGTTTGCCCGCATCTCCGAGATAGGCCCGTTGTACCGCGGGATCGGCCGCCAGCGCGGATGCCGTATCCTCACCAATAATCGCGCCATTTTCCAGCAGGTAGCCCCGATCCGAAATCGCCAGGCTCTGCTTGGCGTTCTGCTCCACCAGCAGAATTCCGACGCCGGTCTCGCCGACCGTCTTGAGCGACTTGAACAAATCGACGCACAGGAGCGGAGACAGGCCGAGCGACGGCTCGTCCAGCATCAGGATATCGGGATTGGACATCAGCGCCCGGCCGATCGCCACCATCTGCTGCTCACCGCCGCTCATGGTGCGAGCGATCTGAGCGCGCCGTTCCGCGAGTTTCGGAAACAGCGCCAGAACTCGCTCCAGATTGGCGTTCTCGTGCGACCGGGCCCGGCGGCCATAGGCGCCGAGCTGCAGGTTCTCGGCCACCGTCAGATCGCCGAAAATGCCGCGGCCCTCGGGCACCAGCGCGATGCCCTTCTCGACGATGTCATGCGGCTTCATCCCGGCCAGCGAACGCCCGCCAATGGACCAGCGTGAGGCCGGCCCCGCGCTCACCAGCCCCGCCAATGCTTTGAGCAAGGTCGTCTTACCCGCGCCGTTGGCACCGAGAATGACGCAGATCTCCCCCTTGCCGACCGCGACGGACACATTTTCCAGCGCCCGGTGAGGACCATAGGAGACGGTCAGGTTGTGAGCCTCAAGCATCCGAATCTCCCAGATAGGCGCGGATCACCTCCGGATCGGAGAGAACGTCATGCACCGACCCGTCGGCGATCTTGCGCCCCGAGCTCATCACCACGCAGCGGTCGCACAGGCTGCGGATGGCATCCATCACGTGCTCGACCATGATGATCGTTCGGCCTTCCGAACGCAGCTCGTTGATCAGCTTTATGCCGATCTTCAATTCGCTCGGATTGAGCCCCGCCAGCCACTCGTCGAGCAGCAGGATGCGCGGATCAGACGCCAGCGCGCGCGCCAGTTCCAGACGCTTCTGGTCAATATAGGTCATCGCCGAGGTCGGGGTATCGGCGTGGCCAGCTAGTCCCACGCGCTCAAGCAGCGCGTGCGCCGCCTCGCGCGCGTCCTCGCCCCAGATGCGGACGTGGCCGAAGACACCGCCGGCAATGACATTCTCCAGCGCATTCAGGCTGGGCAGGATCCGCACCAGCTGGAAGGTGCGCGCAACGCCGCGGCGCGCGATCCTGTGCGCCGGCTGACCGGAGATGGTCACACCGTCCAGCGCGATCGAACCGCTTGTGGGCTTCAGCGCGCCGGAGACGAGATTGAGCATCGTGGTCTTGCCGGAGCCATTGGGTCCGATAAGACCAAGCAGCTCTCCATGCCGCACGTCGAAGCTGACGCGATTGATGGCAGTGATGCCGCCGAAGGCCTTGTGAGCCTCGACAACGGAGAGAACGGGTGCGCGCGTCATGCCGGCCCCTCCGCATGGGAAGCCTCGGAAGCAGCCGCCGGCACATCGGCCTTGCGACGCGCGGGCCGCAGCCGCCGAACCAGCCCCTCGACACGGCCCAGAATGCCGTTGGGGATGAAGTAGACGACCAGCAGGAAGCAGCCGCCCATCAGCAGGCTGGTGTGGTTGGGGAACTGGGCGGAAACCAGATCGAAGACGATGGTGAAGGGAATGACGCCGACGATCGGACCCCACAGCCGATTGGTGCCGCCAAGCAGCGCCATGATCACCACCTGGAAGGACAGGATCGGATTGAAGGCACCGGGCGGCTCGATATAGGCGAAACGCGGCGCGAGGATCGCCCCGGCGATGCCGATGAAGGCGCCGGAGATCACAAACAGCGCCACCTTGGCGCGCGCCGTGTCGATGCCGACGTGACCGGCCACGGTCTCGTCGTTGCCGATGATGCGCATGGCGAAGCCGAGCCGCGAGCGGTTGACGAGCCAACCGGTGATGTAGACGACCACCGCCAGCGCGAGCAGCATCCAGTAGATGTGCGCTTCCGTGAAATCGGTGAACACATAGAGGCCGACGCCGGAGGTGAAATTCGTCTGCCACCAGGTCACCAGCTGACGGATCAGCTCCGCCAGTCCCAGCGTGAAGATCACGAAATACACGCCTGACAAGCGCAGCGTTGCGATGCCGACGAGGCCGGCGACGCCCGCGCTGACGATCGCGCCGATCAGCACCAGCAGCGGAAACGGAAGCACGTCGATGCCCAGGCCCACCGCATAGGTGCCGATGCCGAAGAAGGCAGCCGTGGCCAGCGAGATATAGTGCGTGGGTCCGGAGAACAGCGTCCACGCCGTGCACAGCGCGGTGTACATGGCGATATTGACGCCCAGCGACAGATAGTAGCCGTCATCGGCCAGCGGCAGGCAGGCCACCACAGCGATCACGGCCGCGGCAATCAGGCCGATCCGCTTTTCCGTGTCGTTCATGGTGATCATGACGGAGCCCTTCCGAAAATGCCCTGAGGCCGGAACAGCAAGGTCACGACGAACAGCAAATAGGTGGCGGCCAGCGTCAGGCCCGGGTCGAGATAGGTGGCGACCGCGGTCTCCGCCAATCCGAGGATCAGGGCAGCCAGGACTGCACCGCGCACATCGCCCACGCCGCCCATGATGACGATGATCAGCGCCTTCATGGTGAAGATGACGCCCATGGACGCGTTGAACGTATAGAAGGTCGACAGCAGCACGCCGGCGGCGGCCGTGAGCGCGCCGCCAAGCGCGAAGGCGAAGGCCGAGGCGCGCGACACGTCGATGGCGACCAAGCCGGCGGAAACCGGATCCACGGCTACCGCGCGAATGGCGGTGCCATAGCGCGTGTGATTGAGAAACAGATACAGAACGCCCGCGATCACCACGGCGGCGGCGAAGGCCACGACGCGGTTGAGACCGAAGGGATGATCCATGATGACGAAGGCCGTCGAAAGGAACGTGTAGCTGAAGTATTCACCCCCGAAACCCAGCAGCATGAAGCCCTGGAACAGGAACATCAGTCCGAAAGTCGACAGAATGCTGTCGACTTCCAGCTGGCCGCGGTTCTTGGCGCGCTTGACCAGCGGTTCCAGCAGCAGCGCGTAGATGGCCCAGTTCAGCACGAAGGCCAGCGGGGCGACCAGCAGGACGCCGAGCACGGGATTGACGTTGAGCGCCGTGTAGAACCAGAAGGCGCCGAAACACGCGGCGACAAGCGTCTCGCCGGTGGCCAGGTTCATGATACGCGACACGCCGTACTGCAGCGTCAGACCCATGGCGATCAGCGCATAGGTGCCCGACAGCAGCACGCCGGTGATAAGCACTTCCATTACTCAAGCCTTTGAAGAGATCCCGGTGCGGCAATGCCGCACCGGGGAGACAGATATGCGACGCTCTCGCAGAGCGATCAGTTCCAGCCGGTCTTGATGACCGGCTCCTTTGCGCCCTCGAGACCGGTGGAGCCGACGCCGTAATAAACGCCATCCTGCCACTGGCCGATGGTCCAGAACTTGCGGTTGACGTTCTTGTCAAACGTCATGGTGCCCATGACGGTGTCGAACGACCCGTCGGTCATCGCCTTGATCACCTCGGCCTTGTCGAGGCTGCCTGCCGCCTCGATGGCCTGCTCCAGAACCTGCAGCGAGGAGTACATCACCGCACTCGCCCAATAGTCGGGCGCCTGGCCGGTGACTTCCGTGTGCTTGGCGATATAGGCCTGCATCTCCGGCGTGTCCGGGTTGACGCCACCGGCACCCAGCACGCCCTCTGCCGCCTTGCCGAACTTGCCGGCATATGCCGGGAAGGACGTGGCGACACCGACGTAGAAGGCCTTGACGTCAAGATCGGAAATCTGCGCCTGCCCGGTCAGAGCGAAGGTGTCCGGCGGATAGGAAAAGGCCACGAAAGCGTCCGGATTGGCCGCCTTGGCGCCATTGATCACGGGTGCGAGATCCTGGGTGCCGAGCGGATAGGACGTATCATAGACGATCTCGAAGCCGGCCTTCTCGAGCGCCGGCTTGCCGGCGTTGGCGAGCTCGATGCCGAAGGCGTCGGCCACATTGACGACGGCGACCTTGTTGCCGATGTCGCCCTTGTCGCGCAGCTTGGTCAGCGTTTCGGCGACGGCTTCGGCGAAGGCCGTCGAGGTGCCGAGCGTCCAGAAGCTGTTTGGCCACTTGGCCGCCAGCTCATCCACCTTGTCGGATATCGCCGTCACCGCCACCATCGGGTAGCCGTATTTGGCGAAGATCGGCGCGGTCGCGATCACCAGCCCGGTGCCATACGGCGGGATGATGAAGTCGACCTTGTCGACGGTCGCCAGGCGCTGGATATTCTTCACCGCCGTGGCGCCGGAGGTCTGATCGTCATATTCGACCAGTTCGACCTTCATCTTCTTGTCGCCGACCTGGATGCCGCCCTTCTCGTTCACGTTGTGAACCCAGAGCTGGATGTTGGGCCAATGGCTGACGGTGGAGCCGCCGGCCAGCGGGCCGGTCTTGGCGGCGCTGGCGCCGATCTTGATGACGTCCTCGGCCGAGGCCGCCCCGGTGCACAGGGCGCCCGCGAGAATGGCCGATGCGGCCAGTTTCAGAGCTGTTCTTCGATGCATGTCAGTCCTCCCTCGGTAGTGCTTTATGATTATCGAAGTCGCGAATTCAGATCGGATACTTCAGCTCTCCGGTCTGGATGCTGATCCACCGAAGTTCGGTGAATTCGTCGATGCCGGCCTTGCCGCCGAAACGGCCGTAGCCGGATGCCTTGACGCCGCCGAACGGCATTTGCGGTTCGTCGTGAATGGTGGCGGCATTGATATGGCAGATGCCGGATTCAATGCGCTGGGCGACGCCGAGCGCGCGACCGACATCGCGTCCGAAGACCGCGGCCGCCAGACCGTATTCGGTGTCGTTGGCGATCGAGATCGCCTCCTCCACGCCATCCACCCGGATGACGGACGCCACGGGGCCGAAGGATTCCTCGTGATAGATGCGCATGGCCGAGGTGACTCCATCGAGGATGGTCGCATCGACGAAGACATCGTGCTGCCCTCCGCCCGTGACCAGACGCGCGCCCTTGTGCACGGCGTCATCGATCAATCCCTTGACGCGGGTCGCCGCCTGCTCGGTGATCATCGCGCCGAGCCGGGCCTTGGGATCACGCGGGTCGCCCGCCTTCAGGCTCTCCGCCCGCAGCCGGAAGCGCTCGAGGAACGCGTCGGCAATCGACTCGTCGACGAGGATGCGCTCGGTCGACATGCAGATCTGCCCCTGATGGAAGAAGGCCCCGAAGGTGGCCGCGTTCACCGCCGCCTCGAGGTCGGCATCGTCGAGCACGATCATCGGGGCCTTGCCGCCAAGCTCCAGAAGGCATCGCTTGAGGTGGCGGGCGCCGACTTCGGCAACGATGCGGCCGACCCGCGTGGATCCGGTGAAATTGACCCGGCGCACGGCCGCATGCGCGATCAGCGCTTCCACGATCCGGGGCGCGTCTTCCGGAGCGCTGCTGACCACATTAACGGTGCCCGCCGGAAACCCGGCCTCCTGGAACACTTCGCCGATCAAACCGTGGGTGCGCGGGCACAGCTCGGAGGCCTTCAGAACAACGGTGTTGCCGCAGGCAAGCGGCATGGCGACAGCACGTGCGCCCAGGATCACAGGGGCATTCCACGGCGCGATACCCAGCACCACTCCGCAAGGCTGACGCGTGGCCATGGAGAAAGAACCAGCCCGCTCGGACGGGATGACCTCGCCGGTGATCTGCGTGGTCATGGCACCGGCCTCGCGCAGCAGGGATGCGGCGATCCGGCAATTGAATTCCGCCCAGATGCGCGTGCCACCTGTCTCCGAAACGATCGCGGCGACAAATTCCTCGGTCTTGTCGAGAAGAACCTGTGCCGCGCGGTTGAGCATCTCGCGGCGTTCGCCCGGCGCGATGCCAGACCACGCGGGAAATGCGGACGCGGCCACATTGGCTGCATGCACGGCATCCTCGACGCTGGCCGCAGCCGCACGCGTGGCGACGCCACGGGTGACCGGGTCCATTCGATCGAACGTTGCCGCGCCGCTGGCCGCGACGGACTCGTTGCGTATGAGGAGTGCCGCGTCGAGCATCCTCTTCTCCTCCCTGGCGGAACGCGTCCTGATACGGCGGAGCCGGTCAGGTTCTCCCTCGGCGATACGCGGCCTGTCGGAAGCCGATTGCGCGTCGCCGTGCGTTCTCATGGATGAAATAAAATCTCGGAAGCGGATGCGGCGATATGCAAAAATATGGGTTTATTCTGCATATTTCAGGCGCAATAATGATGCCCAAAGGGCAGCCTGCCCCGATTTTTCGCAAGAGTACCTGTCATGGAACAGCAATTCAGCCATTCCCAGGGCCCGATTTCCGCATCCTCCCCGCTCGCGATGAAGGCGGAGCCCATCGCTTGCGGCCTTCAGCCGAGGGTGTGGTCGCTCAATCGCAGCGACGCGATATCGAACCGCCAGATCGTCCTGCTCAGCGACGGCGCCGGGGAGGCAGAATCCGAAGACCAGACATTCGCACTGACCGCGCCCGTGCTGCTGTGGCTAGGCGGCGGGCAACCGGTCCGGCTGCAGACCGCGGCCGGCGCCACCGGATTTCTGGCCGAAATCGGCAATGAGATCATTGTCGACGCCATCGGCGACCAGGCCGAGGCGGTGCATCTGCGTTACATGGTCGACCGCAGCATGCTGCTGTCGCTGAGCGGACAACGGACACTGCGCAGCGACATAACGATGAGCTTCGAGGCCCTGCTGCGCGAACTTCGGCAGCCCCAGAAGGGTTCACCGATGTTGCTGTCGGCACACCTGCGGATTATCCTGGTGGCAATGATGCGGATTTCCGGCGTCGAGGAAGTGGCGTTGCATAGCCACGGCGCGCGATCGCATCTCTTGCAGCGGTTCCGCCAACTGGTGGAGATGCACTTCCGCGAGCACTGGAAGATCTCGGGTTACGCGGACACGCTGGGGATTTCCTCCGACCGCCTGCACGCCGTGTGCACCGGCGAACTCGGCAAGACTCCGAAGGCACTGGTGGCCGAACGGCTGGCGCGCGAGGCCGGGCTGCGGCTGGAACGCTCCGCGATGACCATCGAGCAGCTCAGCCATTCCCTGGGGTTCCGCGATCCCGCGCATTTCAGTAACTTCTTCAAGCGCACCACCGGCATTCGTCCCGGCGAATACAGGAAACTCATGACCGCGCCCGGCGCCCGCCGGCTGTCGAGCTCGCCTGCAAGTTTCGCCGACTGGCCTTGACGTTGGCCGGCGAACAATCCGCAGGCGTTCACGATACGTGCCCGCGAAAGACCGCTGGACATGAGGCGCGGAATACCGGAATAAATGGGAAAAGACTTGCGGGTTTTGCCAAGCCGATCATCCCGCTGCTCCTCCCTGAATCAGCGATGGCTTTGAAGGTCGCCAGGCATGGACATTGCGAGAAGCACACCTGATTTCTTGTCCGGCGGCGGCGAAATGGGAGCCCGAATACGCGCCTACGACTGGTCCGCCACGCCACTGGGACCGCCGGACAACTGGCCGCAGAGCCTGCGCGTGACCGTCAGGCTGATGCTCAATACCAACCATCCGATGTTCATCTGGTGGGGTCCGGACCTCATTCAGCTCTACAATGACGCCTACGCCAAAACGATGGGGCCGGAACGCCACCCCAGCGCGCTCGGACAGCGCGGCCGCGATTGCTGGGATGAGATCTGGGACATCATCGGTCCACAGATCGACTATGTGATGTCCGGCAAGGGTTCGACCTGGGACGAGGACCGGCTGGTGCCGATCACCCGCCACGGCCAGCGGGAAGATGTCTGGTGGACCTACAGCTATGGGCCGATCGATACGGCAGAGGGCATCGGCGGCGTGCTCGTGATCTGCAACGACGTCACGGCCCAGCACCTGGCAAACGAGGCGCTGAAGAACCACACAAAGCGGTTGACGCAATATTTCGATCAGGCGCCGGGCTTCATGACGATCCTGCGTGGACCCGATCATGTCTTCGAGTTCACCAACGCCGCGTTTCGCGCGCTCATCGGTGAACGCGACTTCATCGGCCGGCCCATGCGCGACATCCTGCCCGAACTCGAGGGCCAGGGATTGTTCGAGTTGCTTGACGACGCCTTCGAGTCCGGAACAGCGCGCGTCGGCAAGCGCATGCCGCTGTCGCTTCACAACAGCGGAGACGAAGCGACACGACAAATCTATATCGACTTCGTCTATCAGCCGATCATCGAGACAAACGGCGTGGTGAGCGGAATTTTCGTCGAAGGCATCGACGTGAGCGAACAGGTGCGGGCGGAAGCCCACTTGCGGCTGATCAACAACGAATTGAAGCACCGGGTGAAGAACACGCTGGCGATCGTCAGTGCGATCGCGTCGCAGACGCTACGCGGCGCAGGCGCGGACGCCGCCGTCAAGATTTTCCAGGACCGTCTCGGGGCCTTCGGCAAGGCGCATGACATCCTGACCGCCGCCACCTCGGCAACCGCCCCGATCATGGAGGTCGTCGACAGTGCCCTCGCTCCGCACCGCACCGGTGACGACCGCTTCCGGGTGTCCGGCCCGCCTCTCACCCTCGGCTCCAAGCAGTCCCTGTCGCTGGCGCTCGCCATCCACGAGCTCTCGACCAACGCGATCAAATACGGCGCCTTGTCCAACGACCGCGGGACGGTCGACATCGACTGGCACGAGACATCCGCGAACGGCGAGCCGGTGTTCACGTTCCACTGGAAAGAACACGACGGTCCGCGCGTGACACCGCCCACCAGAAAGGGTTTTGGGTCGCAGTTGATCAGCCGCACGCTGACGGCGGACTTCGGCGCCGACATCGACGTCCGCTATGATCCCGAGGGTCTGGAGGTCACCCTGACCGCGCCGATCGAAAACCTGCACCAGATTGACAACAACGGGGACTCGTGACCGGCATGGCGCGGGTGTGTGCCGACACCGCCGTCGCGTGGCCACCTGGGAAAAAGCCGTGACCCTGCCGCCCTTCAGCACCCGGCGTCTCGTTCTGCGGCCGCGCGCGCTCGCCGACACCGACGCCTGCATGGCAATGGACCGCGACCCGCTGGTCACCCGGTTCGTACTTGGCCCCTGGAACGACGAAGACGCGCATCGCGCTTTTGTCGTGGAACGCACGCGCGGACCCTATCCCGCGGGTCTGGGCTACTGGAGCGTGTTCCGCGGCATAGGGGACGCCGCATTCCTTGGCTGGATCCTTCTCATCCCGGAAGACACCGTCGGACCCGAGGTCGAGATCGGCTGGCGTCTTGAAAGATCCGCCTGGGGACAAGGCTTCGCCACGGAGGCGGCGCGCCCGGTCATCGCGCATGCGTTCACACAGTTGGCCTTGACGCGCATCGTAGCGGGCATCAATCCGGCCAATACGGCATCGATCCGGGTGGCGGAAAAACTCGGACTGCGCGCCGCCGCGATGACACGGCGGGCCGACACGCCCCATCTTCGCTACACGCTGTCGCGCGAGGATTTCGAAAGGGCGAGCCGGTGAGGCGCCGTCACGCCAGCGCCGCGCCCCGAATTCGGCGGCCGTCGCGCGCAGCAAGGCAAGGTCGCGCTCCGCGTAGGGAATACCGCTCTTGCGGCGATCCGCCTCAAGGCGACCCTCGATTTCGCCGGGCACGAGCACTTCATCGAAACCGTCGGCCAACGGCGCGCCGTGAACCGTCTGCACCAGAACATCCATCCGGGCGCGAAAATCCGCATCGCTCATGAACAGGCCCGGCTTGATCGCCATGAAGAAGTGCCCGACATTCTGCGGCTCGGTTTCCTTGTACTGGTCACGCACGCCGCCGGCGAAGCCCGCGCCGGAAAACACGCCGCCCATGATGTCCATCAGCATTGCCAGTCCCGAGCCCTTCGGGCCGCCGATCGGCAGAACGACGCCTTTCATCGCGGCCGTTGGGTCTGTTGTCGGGCGGCCTGTTGCATCCAGCGCCCAACCTTCGGGAATTTCCAGGCCCTGACGTTCGGCCCTGCGGATTTTTCCACGCGCCGCAACACAAGGCGACATGTCGAGGACGAAGGGGATTTCCTTGCCCGAGGGCGCGCCGGCGGCGAAGGGGCTGGTGCCGAACAACGGCTCGCGCCCGCCCCACGGCGGCATGGCACGCGACGCATTGGTGAAAACAAAGGCGATATGGCCCGCCTCGACCGCTTGCAGCACATAGGTCGCCGCCATGCCGAAATGGTTTGAGTTGCGCGCCGACACCATTCCGATGCCGAACTCGGAGGCCATCGCGATCGCCTCATCCATGGCGCGGCGCCCGACGAGAAACCCCAGAGCGTTGTCGCCGTCGAGGCTCGCGGCCACCGGCGTTGGCTTGTCCAGAACCATCGCTGGTGCCGTCTTCACCCGCCCGTCGCGCAAGCGGCCCAGATAGATCGGCAATCGCGCGATGCCGTGGGTGTCGACCCCGCGAAGATCCGCGAGCACCAGCGCTTCGGCGACGATCTGCGCGTCGGAGGCCGAAAGTCCGGCGCGGCCCAGAAGATCGCGGGCGAATGACGTCGCCGCTTCCGGCGCGATCGGTATGGTGTTGGCGGCCACGGCTGTTTCCTCCCCAAAAATATTCATGCCGGCATCCGCACGGGCGGATGCCGGATTCCTACAGAAAACCGATCAGCACCTGCGTGAAGGCCCTGGTTCCCAGCGGTCCGCCTAGATCCGCGGTGCGCGTCTCGGGCCGACCCACCGCGCGCGCCACCGCCGCCTCGATGCGCTCCGCCGCCTCGGCAAGCGCCGGCGCCTCGCGCCGCTGGCCGAGCCAGCGCAACAGCATGGCGGCCGAACCGATCAGTGAGCACGGATTCGCCTTGTCCTGCCCGGCAATCCCGGGCGCCGAGCCATGCTGCGCCTGGGCGACCGCATGATCCTCACCGGCATTGAGCGAGGCGGCCATGCCGAGACTGCCGGCGATTTCCGTCGCCTGATCAGAAAGAATATCGCCGTACATGTTTGTGGTGACGATCACGTCATAACGGCTGGCGTCACGCACCAGGAGCGCCGCCATCGCATCGATCAGCTGTTCCTCGACCTCGACCTCCGGATAGCGCCGCGCCACCGCACGGGTGCAGTCGAGAAACAGCCCGTCGGAGAGCCGCAACACATTGGCCTTATGCACGACCGTGACCTTGCGCCGCCGCTCCATGGCGAGCTGAAACGCGGCTTCCGCGATGCGCATGGAGGCCTTTCGGGTGACCTTTCGCACCGCCAAGGCCATGTCCTCGTCGGGCATGAATTCGCCGGGGCCGGCAAACATCGAGCGATCGACGTAAAAGCCCTCGGTGTTCTCGCGCACCACGACCAGATCCACCGGTTTTCCGCAGCGCGGCGGCAGATTGTCATAGGTCAGCGCCGGGCGGATGTTGGCGAAGAGATCGAGCCGCTTGCGCAGCAGACCCGACGGATTGACCCCGCCTTCGGCGACGGGCGGATAGTCGTTGTGCGACACCGGCCCGAGGATCACGCCATCGGCGGCCCGGGCCTGCGCCTCGACAGCATCGGGAAAAGTGGTGCCCGAAGCCTTCAGCGCGGTGAACCCGATGTCGGCCCGTTCAAAGCGCAAGCCAAGACCCAGAAGACTATCCACTGCGCGCAGCACGTCCAGAGTGGCGGAGGTGATTTCCGGCCCAATTCCGTCACCTTCCAGAACCAGAAGGTCGACGGTCGCGGGCGATGGGGATCGCGGCATCGGGCTGCGCCTTTCATTTTGTATACCGATGTATTCTTTTATGGTTTAGCCGGAAATCGGAGACGCGCCAAGACCGGATGTCACACCTTCCAGCGCCGAACCGTGAGCGGCTCGCGATGTCCCTTCACGCGCAACGTCTCCGGCGGGCCGAAACCGTCGTCCGCCAAGGCCGCGTCCACGACCAATTCCCCTTCACTGGCCGCCGAGCATAGCCGCGCCGACATGTTCACGCTGTCGCCGATCACCGTGAAGTCCTTGCGCGCGGCCGGTCCGATAGAGCCGAGGATCACCTCGCCGCGATAGACCCCGATGCCCAGCTTTCGCGGGTAGCCGCCCTTCGCCACCACGCGCAGGATCTCACGCGCGGCGGCCACCGCGTGCGCCGCTCCCTCACCGCCATCAAAGCGCGCCAGCAGCGCATCGCCGATCATCTTGTCCACATCACCGCCGTGTTCCGCCACCGCCGCGACCTGAACACTCATGATCTCGTTGAGGAATGCCACGACCTCTTCCGGCGTATGGGTTTCGGCGTAATCGGTGAAGCGGCGGATGTCCGAATACAGCAGCGTGGTGACGATCTTTTCCGAGGCGATGGGCCCTTCACCCTTCGCCTTGCGGGCGGCGGAGACGGCGGACCCGGACACGAACGTCTCGAGTTGCCGGCGCAGCTCGATCAGGGCGCGGTTGCGCGCATCGATATCGCTCTGGGCGGCTCTCACCAAATGACCCAGCGCCAGTGCCAGCACGAGCAGCAGGACGCCGGGCACGACCACGGTGATCGCGCCCGCGCGCAGCACGATCCCATTCAGATAGCCGACCGGCTCATAGAGCTCGAACACGGCGCGCAGTGCGCCCAAATCATCGTGCAAGGGAACATAGAGCTCGAATTGAGTGCTGCCGTCAGCCGCGATCGCCGAATCGACGAGCGGCTCCCCGTCCTCGATCACTCGGTGAAGCGCGGCCCCCTCCTCGATCGTGTTGATCTGCGCGGCGTTTGTGGAAAACAGCACCTTGCGATCGAGATCATAGACCTTCAGATCACTAAACTGATGTTCCCGCACCTCGGCACGGAAGGCTTCCTCCAGGCCGTCGTCCGCACCGGCGACTCGACGACCGCGCATCAGGTTCTCCCATCCCTCAGGCGTCTGCTCCGCAACCGCCCGGGCGATGGTCTCGGCCCGGCGTTCCGCCAGTTCCAGATAGATATGCTCCGCCACGCTCCAGGCGCTCAGCGCGACGAGAAACAGGAAGACCGCAATGAACACAACAAACGCGGGAACGAAGCGCCGCCGGAAATGGCGCCGGAGCGGGAACGGCTCGTCAGTCGGCTCATCCGCGGGCCGGTCGCGATCCCGTGCCACCACGACCCGAACGCCTCACGCCGCCTGGCAGAGCTGACACAGACCGCGCAACTCGATGGTGGTCTTTTTCAGTGCGAAATCCTGCGACCGCGCCCAGTCTTGGAGCTGACCTGCAACGGATTCGGTGGCGAACTCGGTGACCTTGCCGCACTTGTCGCAAATGGCGAATCCCATGGTCGCATGGGTCCCGCACTCGGGATGACTGCAGGCGACGAAGGCATTGAGGCTTTCCAGCCGATGCACCATGCCGAGTTCCACAAGCTTTTCCAGCGCCCGGTAGACCTGCAGCGGCGCGCGGAACCCGCTGTCGCGCAGGCGATCAAGAATCGTGTAGGCGCTCAGCGGCTCGACCGCGTGCTCCAGTGCGCCGAACACCAGCGCCTGATTCTTGGTCAGTTGCGGCCGATCATGGGTGTGATGGGCACTGTGGATGTGGTCGGTCATGACGGGCGGCTCCCGGAAACAAGACGCCGGCGCGTGACAAGGCCGGCCAGCGGCGTCAGGCTGAGGACGAACAGCCCCAGCGCGGCAACGACGATAGAGGGCCGGAGGGCGTGTCCCATTCCAGCGAGCCGAACAGGCCCAGGACCGCGGCCGCCGCACCGATGAACCCCGCGATAACGGCCATTTGCTCGGGACCGCGGGCGAACCGCCGCGCGGTGGCGGCCGGAATGATCAAAAGCGCGGTGATCAGCAGCACGCCGACGATCTTCATGGAAATCGCCACCACCAGCGCCATCAGCAGCATGAAGACGACATTGGAAACGTCCGCGCGCATGCCCTCGGCCTCGGCGATCTCGCGATTGACAGTAGAGGCGAACAAAGGTCGCCAGATGAGCCACAACACCGCGATGACCAGCGCGCCGCCGCCGTAGATCAGCGCGATGTCCAGCCTGGAGACCGCAAGGATATCGCCGAACAGAAAGCCCATCAGGTCGATCCGCACCCATGTCATGAAGGCCAGGCAGACAAGTCCCAACGCCAGCGCCGAATGCGCCAGTAGACCCAGAAGCGCGTCCGACGACAGGGTTCCTCGCCGCTGCAGGGTCAGCAGCAGCAGCGACACCGCGGCCGAGACCGCAAAGACCGCAACCGTGATGTTGATCTGGAACAGGAACGCCAGCGCCACGCCCAGCAGCGCCGCGTGCGACAGCGTGTCGCCGAAATAGGCCAGCCGACGCCAGACGATGAAGCAGCCCAGAGGGCCGGCCACCAGCGCCACGCCCACCCCGGCAATGAGCGCGCGCACGAAGAAATCATCCAGCATCGCGACCCTCCTTTAGCCCGTGCCCGCCATGGAGATGCGCGGCATGATCATGACCACTGTGGTCATGCCCGTCATGATGATGCCCATCCTCGGGATGACAATGATCGGTGAGCGTGCCGTCGGCGTGCTTCACCCGGCCGTCCGGCAGATGGGTGTGGTCGTGGTTGTGTTCGTAGACCGCCAGCGTCGCCGCCGCGCGATCGCCGAACAGCCGGCGGTATTCGGCGCTTTCGGCGACCATCTTCGGCGCGCCCTTGCAGCACACGTGACCATTGAGACAGATCACCTGATCGGTGGCGCCCATCACCACGTGCAGATCGTGCGAGATCATCAGGATGCCGCAGCCCAGCCTTTCGCGGATTCCAGAAATCAGCTCGTAAAGCGCGATCTCTCCGGAAAAATCCACCCCCTGCACCGGCTCGTCCAGCACCAGCAGATCCGGCTTGCGGGCAATGGCGCGCGCCAGCATGGCGCGCTGGAACTCCCCACCCGACAGATGCCGCACCTCCGCTTGCGCCAGATGCGCGATGCCGGTGCTGGCGAGCGCCGCCTCCAGCTCGGCCTTGGGGAGCTTCGAGGTCAGCCGCATGAAGCGCTCGACCGTGAGCGGCAGGGTCCAGTCGATCGACACCTTCTGCGGTACGTATCCGACCACCACTCCGGACGCGCGCGCGCTCTCCCCTTCGTCCGGCTTGAGAATGCCCAGCGCCATCTTGGCGCTGGTCGACTTGCCCGACCCGTTCGGCCCGATCAGCGAAACGATCTCGCCGCGCGACACCGACAGGTCCACCCCGCGCACCAGCCAGCGGCCGTCGCGATAAACACCCGCATTGCGCAGCGACACGAGAACGGGAGAGGGACTGAGCATCGGACGGATCCAGTCGGTTGCAGGGCAGTCACCGTCGGACGGCGGGGCGGAAGCCGCGGGCTTCAGCCACCGCGGCAGCGGGTTTTCACGGTCGAAAAAAACAGCGAGCCAAGGCTTGCCGATCTATATGGCACACGTTATACCGTTACGCAATTCATGTAATGACATAACATTACATAAGCGTCCCGCATCCATCTTCAATCGCACATCGAGGTTTCCATGACTGCGTTCCGTTCCATCGTGATGGGCTCTGCGGCCCTGCTCGCCGCGGCCACCCATGCATCCGCGGCTGATCCGGCCGTGCTTGCCTCGATCAAGCCGATCCATTCCCTCGTCGCAAGCGTCATGCAAGGTGTCGGCGAACCGGCGATCATCGTCGATGGCGCGGCCTCCCCGCACACCTATTCGCTGAAACCGTCACAGGCGCGGGATCTCCAGAACGCGGCAGTCGTGTTCTGGGTCGGGCACGAACTGGAAGCGTTTCTGGAAAAGCCGCTTGAAAGCCTCGCGACCGACGCGGCGATCGTCGAACTCATGGACACCGATGGGCTGACGCGGCTAGCGTTCCGCGAGGGCGGCGCGTTCGAAGCCCATGCGGATGAGGGTGAGCACGAGGAAAAGGACGACCACGGGAACGATGAGACGGACCCGCACATCTGGCTCGACCCGCACAACGCCAAGGTGCTCGCGCAGGCGATCGAAGAGGCTCTGGCGCGGGCCGATCCGGAAAACGCGATCAAATACGAAGCCAACGCCGATGCGCTGATGGTACGGCTCGATGACCTGACCACCGAGGTCGAGATCATGCTTGCACCGGTCCGCGAAAAACCCTTCGTCGTCTTCCACGACGGCTACCACTATTTCGAAAACCGTTTCGGCCTTCAGGCGGCCGGATCGGTCACCGTCAGCCCAGATGCAATCCCCGGAGCGGCCCGCGTGGTCGAGATCCGCCACAAGATCGAGGAAACCGAGGCAACCTGCGTGTTCGCGGAGCCGCAGTTCGAGCCGAAGCTGATTTCCGTGGTCACCGAGGGCACGGAGGCCCGCTCCGGCACGCTCGACCCGCTCGGTGCGACGATCGCCAACGGTCCGGATCTGTATTTCACGCTGATCCGCCAGATGGCCAAATCACTCGGCGATTGCCTATCCGGAAAAGACTGAGCGAAACGGCACGCGCCTTTCCCATTCCCAGAATCGGCCGTGCCGCCTATCCTGACGCGACGAGACACAACTTGCCTGAACAGCGGCGCGGCGAGCCCGCTGTTCAGGCCGCGTGAGGTTGGACCATGGACGCTTTGTGGCGCTATTTCATGAGCAAGCCGCAGTGGATCGCGGTGATGGTGGTGGCGGCGCTGGTACTGCTGCCGGTCGCCGTCTGGCTTGACCTGCGCAATCTATCGGACGCGTCACTGAACGCCCAGGCGACCAGCCTCAACACGATGATCACCGGCATCCGCAGCTACTACGCGCGCAACGTGGTCGGCCGGGTGCTCGCCGCCAACGGCACGACGCAGGCGGCGCACAACTACGAGGCGATCCCTGGCGCTATTCCGATCCCCGCCACCCTGTCGATCGAGATGGCCGAGGTGATCGGCGGCCAGGAAGAAGACATCGGCTACCGCTTCGTCTCCGACCAGCAGTTCGCAAACCGCGCCGCACACCAACTAGATGCTTTCGAGAGCAGCGCCCTCGCCGCCTTCCGGGAAAGCCGCGATCCCAAGGCCGTGAAAACGGAGATCACCGGCTCGATCTTCGACCGCAAGATCCGCATCGCCGCACCGGTCATCATGGGGGCGGCCTGCGTCGCCTGCCACAACACGCATCCCGAAAGCCCCAATCGCGACTGGAAGGTGGGCGATGTGCGCGGCATCCAGGCGATCAGCATCGCCCAGCCGATCGCGGAGAACATCTGGTCTTTGAAATACCTGCTGACCTATTTCGCCGGCGCAGGCCTCTTCGGTTTTGCCTTCACCGGGCTGCAGATCCGTCAGGCGCTGCACTTCCGGCGCATGAACATGGAGCTGGAGGAAGCCAACTCATTCCTCGCCTCCGTCTCCATGAAGATCTCGAAATATCTCTCGCCGCAGGTCTACAAAAGCATCTTCTCCGGCGAACGCGACGTGGTGATCTCCACCGAGCGCAAGAAGCTGACGATCTTCTTCTCGGATCTGAAGGATTTCACCGTCTCCTCCGAACGGCTGCAGCCGGAGGAACTGACCACGCTGCTGAACGAATATTTCACGGAGATGTCGAAGATCGCCACCGAACACGGCGCGACTGTCGACAAGTTTATCGGCGACGCGATCCTCGCCTTCTTCGGCGATCCGGAAACCATGGGCGCGGAGGAAGATGCGCTGGCCTGCCTCAACATGGCAATCGCGATGCAGCGGCGGATGGTGGCGCTGAACGCGGACTGGCGCCGGCGCGGCATCGAGAAGCCGCTGCAGGCGCGGATGGGCATCAACACCGGCTACTGCAACGTCGGCAACTTCGGCTCCGAGGACCGCATGGACTACACGATCATCGGCGCGGAGGCCAATCTGGCCGCGCGGCTGGAATCCATCGCCGAACCTGGCGGCATCGTCATGAGCTACGAGACCTACGCGCTGGTCGAGGACCACGTGCGCGCCAGCGCCATGGAGCCGATCCGGCTGAAGGGCATCAGCCGCGACGTGGTGCCCTACCGGGTCGAAGACATCCACACGGAAGGGCTGACCAACGAGAGCGGCTTCTTCAACGAAAGCGCCGACGGCGTGCGGCTGTTCCTCGACATCAACCGCCTCGATTCGGAACAGGCAGAGCAGACCGCCGAGATGCTGGCGTCGATGCTCGAGGCGTTGAAGCAGAAGAAGGGGGATGGGTAGGCGGGCGGCATCAGGCGGCCTCGAACGTCGGGATAGCGGCGATCTCCTCGGCTTTGGCGGCGGCCGCGATCTTGATGTCGTAACCGGTCTGCATGTTCATCCAGAACTCGGGCGTCGTCTTGAAGAATTTCGCAAGCCTCAACGCGGTGTCGGGCGTGATCGGCGTCTGTTCCGTGGCGACCCGCTCGATACGCGTGCGGGGCACGCCGAGCCGTTTTGCCAGAGCGCCGGCGCTCATCCCGATCGGAAGCAGATACTCCTCGCGCAGAATCTCCCCCGGGTGCACCGGGGAAGTATTGGGCGCGTCTTAGCGTGCATGGCTCAGGCTCCTGTTTCGGCAAGTGCACCGGCTAATGATAGTCAACGATTTCGACCTCTTCGGCGCCGCCGTCTGTCCAAACGAAACAGATCCGCCATTGGTCGTTGATGCGGATCGAGTACTGGCCGACCCGATCGCCCGACAGTTTTTCGAGCCGGTTGCCGGGAGGAGAACGAAGGTCGCCGAGCGCGGCCGCATACTCGATCATCGTCAGTTTGCGAATGGCCGGTTTTACGAGATCGGTAGGAAACCCCTTCGCGGCTCTTCCAACCGCCACCGCCAGAACCATCTTGCCCTTGTAAGACCGGATCATCCCTCGCCTCGATCGACCTGTATCATAATATGATACAAAGCGAAGATCAACAGACGTGTATCACACCCTGATACAATCCGCCCTTATGACCGTGCGAAGCGCATCGTCGCGTATTTGAGCAAGGATGATTGAAAGCGCTCGACCTAATCCGCGAGAAACCCGGACAGGGCGCTGCGGAGCGCGTCATACTCCCTCTGCGCGATGCCACTCATCGCGGCGGCGCGGGACGCCGGCTCATCATCATAGGGATCCGGTCGCGCAAAGAGCGCACCCGGAGCGGCGAACTGGCTGTCGGTCAGGTCAACGGCCCGCCCGTCGACCCGGTTATAGTAGTGGTAACAGTCGCCAAGCCGCGTGCGCAGGATGTCGCCGCCGAACAGGTCGAAAATGACGACCGCCGTCACATTGCATTGTCCCAGTGCCGGGTTGGCGGGTGTCCATTGCACGGCGCTCGCCGATAACCAGGACCTGAAAAGAGCACCCCGCACGCGCGCCTCATTGAATTCCATGTGAGCCTCCCGGATCACCCGACCGTCGCCGCACCTGCGAATGCTGTCAACACGGCGCGCGGCCAGCCGGCGGCATGAAGGTCATGCGGCGTGGCCCACCGCTCAATGAGGAATATCGGGCTCCACGAGGCGCGCGAGCTTGCGCAGGGACTCCTGCCAGCCGAGATAGCAGGCCTCAACCGGGATCACGTCGGGGATGCCGTCCTGGACGACGGTCAGCTCGGTGCCGACCGACACGGCCTTCAGATTCACCGTCACCGTCATGTCGCCCGGCAGGTTGGGGTCGTCGAACGTGTCCGTGTAGACCAGCGTCTCGCCGGGCACGAGTTTCAGGTAGGTGCCGCCGAAGGCATGGCTGTCGCCGGTCGTGAAATTGCGGAAGGACATCCGGTGCCGGCCGCCTTCCCTTGCGTCCAGCTCATGCACAGTGCAGGTGAAGCCGAACGGTGGCAGCCAGCTTGCCACGGCGTCAGGCTCCACGAAGGCCCGATAGAGCTTTTCGGGACTGGCGGCGAAGACGCGATGCAGCGTGACGGTGTTGGGCATGATCACGCCTCCTTGTCCTGGACACCGCCACCAAGGTCGACCAGCGGCGCAAACCCGCCAAAGATGAGCCGCTTGCCGTCGAACGGCATCGGGTTGGTTTCGGGGTTCATGCGCGGGTCGGCCTTTTCCGGATTGTTCATCCACTCGGCCATGATCGCGTACGCCGCATCCCGCGTTGCCCTGTCGGGCCATTCGATCCAGGAGAAGGCGACCGTCTCGTCGTCCATTGCCTGCACGGCCCTGCGGAAGTCCGTGACCTTGCCGTCCTTCACGTCGTCGCCCCAACATTCGACCACGCGCGTGGCGCCAAGGTCCATGAACACGCCGTCGCCAGCCTTTGCGTGCTCGATGAATTTCTGCCGGTTCGCCGTCGGAACGGCAATCACAAATCCGTCGATATAGCTCATCTCATCCCTCCCTCACGTTCCGGGTCTTGCTCAGTCCACGACCGCGGCCTCGAGTGCCGCAATATCGATCTTCCTCATCTCCATCATCGCCGCAAACGCACGCTTCGCCTCGGCGCCGTCGGCGCTCGTCGTAAGCTCCAGCAGGCGCCTGGGCGTGATCTGCCAGGAGAAGCCCCAGCGGTCCTTGCACCAGCCGCAGGCGCTCTCGGCGCCCCCGTTGCCGATGATCGCGTTCCAGTAGCGGTCGGTCTCTTCCTGGGTTTCGGTGACGACCATGAAGCTCACCGCCTCGTTCGGCTGAAACATCGGCCCGCCGTTCAGGCCGATGAACCGTTGCCCGAGCACGGTGAATTCCACCGTCAGTTCGCTGCCTTCGCGCCCTCCGGGAAAGTCGCCGGGCGCGGCGTTCGACCGGCCCACATAGCTGTCGGGAAAGGTCGCGGCGTAGAAGTTTGCTGCCTTGCTTGCTTCTCCGTGGTCGAACCACACGCAGGTCACGAGTTCCGTCATGAAGAGCCTCCCTGGACTTGAGTTTGCGAAGGTGTTGCGGCAGGCGGCGATATCCGATTTACGCCGCGTCCTCGAAGGACCCGGTCCGCAAGGGACCGACAGGCCTGTAGGTGCTGATGAGAACGCCCGAGGCCGTGGCCTTGGTGTCGACGAGCGCCAGTTCGCGCGGAGGCGCGTCCGAAAAGAAGCGCTTCCCCGTGCCGAGCACGATCGGACAGACGAGCAGCAGGACCACGTCGGCGAGCCCGTGTTCGAGCAGCACGGGCGCCAGCGTCGAGCTTCCCCAGACGATCAGGTCGGGGCCGTCCGTCGCCTTGACGCGGCGAAGACCCGCGACAATGTCGGTGCCCAGCTCCTCGGCCGGACCCCAGGCGAGGCTCTCCGGCCTGTGGGTCGCGACGTGTTTCGTCGCCGCGTTCAGGCTGTCCGCCATGGGACCGGTCTGGCGCGGCCAGTAGCCCGCAAAAATATCATAGGTGCGCCGACCAAGCAGCAGATCAAACCGCGCGCCATGCGCGGTGCCGATGGCCTCGCCCACCGCCGGATCCGAATGCGGCATGGCCCATCCGCCGTGTCCGAACCCGCCCTCGGGATCCTCCCTGGGCCCGCCCGGAGCCTGGATCACGCCGTCCAGCGAGATGTGTTCGATGATCCTGACCGTCCTCATTGCGCGATGTCTCCCGTGCCATGCGCCGCGGCGCGCGCGCCAAACAACATCTCGATGTAGCGGCGCAGATGATCGATACTGTCGGCGGCCAGTTCCGCGCCGCCGGTCGCCTTGGCGAGAATGAAGGCGCCCTGGATGACGGCCTGCGTGTGCAGCGCGAGCGATTTGGCCGTCCACTCCGGCGTCATGTTCCGCGCGCGCATCGCGGCCTCGATATCGGCTTCCAGCGTCGCGGCGTGGCCGGTGATGCTGCGCGCGCAGGCGTCGCGGATCGCGGGCGCGGTCTCATAGGTTTCCTGCACCATGGTGCCGACGAGGCAAGTGAACTCCGGCACCCCGCCCTGCAGCAGATCCTTGCGAAAATCAACATAGGCGAGCACCCGGTCCAGCGGATCGGCGTGGCCGTGATAGGCCGCCTGCGCGAAGAGCTGTCCCGTCATCTCCGACCAGAAATCGGCCGCGGCGACGCCGAGTTCGTCCTTGCTCCTGAAATGGTGGAAGAACGCCCCCTTGGTGACGCCGGCGGCCGCGCAGAGCTCGTCGACCGTGGTGGCCGCAAACCCCTTCGTCCGGATCACCGACAAAGCGGCGTCCAGCAGCTTCGCCCGCGCATTCCGTTTTGCCACTTTCACCATCGACCACTCCCTCATTCTTTTAAATACCAACTAGTCGGTATGGTGTCAATATACATGAAATCAAACACCGCTGCGGCAGGAGACAGACCTGGGATTGCCTGGATGGCGAGGAGAGCGGCGGGACCTTGCGATCCTGAATCCGGAGGAAGAACTGCCAACCGGCATCACGACACGGATACCGACCTGCGGCTGAAGGCCGCCTGACGATCGCCTGAAATACAAAGGAAAGGAAAATGGTGGGTGAGCACGGGCTCGAACCGTGGACCCGCTGATTAAGAGTCAGCTGCTCTACCAACTGAGCTACACACCCACTTTACGTCTCGCGAATGGCTCGCTGCCCGTGTGGCGGAGAACCGAAAAATGCGGCGGTTGGTTGGCGCCGCGCGAAACGTGAGCCGGTATATATCCATGGCTTGACCGGAGTGCAAGCACGGAAATCGACATTGGCGCGGGTTTTGATCATGGTTGGGGACAACTTGCGCGTGGCGGCGCGCGTCCCGCGCGCCTGCGTCCGGCGGTAACCACAATGGCGCAAACGATGACACGCAACAATCGGCAAGCCTTTGGGCCAACCGGCGCAACATCCGCCATTTAGCGCTTGACCGCCATTTTTCACCGCACTAGGGTGCCGCCACGTTCCCGCTTTGCGCTCAGGCGGCCTTGCGCCGTCGCATGTATCGGGACCACACACTTGAGGATTTGCCGCGCGGATGCGCGGCGCTTGATGGACAGATCATGACCGGCATGACGTCGACCTTTTCGAAGGTCATTCTTGTAGTAGGAAGGCGCGCCTCCACGATGGGTTGATCCCCGTCGGGAATGCAGGCGCGCATGCAGGGCACCTCCGGGGGCCCTTTTTTATTGCCTGAACGCCGCCGGACATCCGGCACCAAACGACGATCGAAACTGAACGCCTTCGGGCGCATCGCAAGGAACGGGACGATGACACGGGAGATGACGGGCGCCGCCATGGTGCTGCAGGCGCTGAAAGACCACGGGGTCGAGCATTTGTTCGGGTATCCCGGCGGCGCGGTACTCCCCATTTACGACGAGATCTTCCAGCAGGAAGAGGTCCAGCACATCCTGGTGCGGCACGAGCAGGGCGCCGGCCACGCGGCCGAGGGCTATGCGCGCTCCACCGGCAAGCCGGGCGTCGTCCTCGTTACCTCGGGCCCCGGCGCGACCAACATGGTCACCGCGCTGACCGACGCGATGATGGATTCCATCCCGCTGGTCTGCATCACCGGTCAGGTGCCGACACCGCTGATCGGCAACGATGCCTTCCAGGAATGCGACACGGTCGGAATCACCCGCCCCTGCACCAAGCACAACTGGCTGGTGCGCCGGATCGAGGATCTGCCGCGCGTCCTGCACGAGGCCTTCCAGGTCGCCACCACCGGCCGCCCCGGCCCCGTCGTCGTCGACATTCCCAAGGACGTCCAGTTCGCCACCGGCGTCTATGAGGGCCCGACCCACGTCGCGCACAAGACCTACCGTCCGCAGATCAAGGGCGACATGGGCCAGATCCGCCGCGCCGTCGAACTGATGGCCTCGGCCAAGCGTCCGATCCTGTACACCGGCGGCGGCGTCGTCAATTCGGGTCCCAAGGCCAGCCAGCTGCTGCGCGAGCTGGTCAAACTGACCGGCTTCCCGATCACCTCGACACTGATGGGCCTGGGCGCCTATCCCGCGTCCGGCGACGCGTGGCTGGGCATGCTGGGCATGCACGGCACCTATGAAGCGAACATGACGATGCACGATTGCGACGTCATGGTCTGCATCGGCGCGCGTTTCGACGACCGCATCACCGGCCGCGTCGACGCGTTTTCGCCCAACTCGATCAAGATCCACATCGACATCGATCCTTCGTCGATCAACAAGAACGTCCACGTGGACGTTCCGGTCGTCGGCGACATCGCCCACGTGCTGGAAGACATGGTCCGCATCTGGCGCACGTCGTCGCCGATCACCGACAAGGCGGCCCTGAAGAACTGGTGGACGCAGATCGGCACCTGGCGCGAGCGCAAGTCGCTCGGATACCGGCCGAACGAAGACGTCATCATGCCGCAATACGCCATCCAGCGGCTGTATGAGCTGACCAAGGACCGCGACACCTACATCACGACGGAAGTCGGCCAGCACCAGATGTGGGCCGCGCAATACTACGGCTTCGAGCAGCCCAACCGCTGGATGACGTCCGGCGGCCTGGGCACCATGGGCTACGGCTTTCCCGCCGCCATCGGCGTGCAGGTCGCGCATCCCGACGCGCTGGTCTGCTGCATCGCGGGCGACGCCTCGGTGCAGATGAACATCCAGGAGATGGCCACCGCCATTCAGCACGAGCTGCCCGTCAAGGTGTTCATCCTCAACAACCAGTACATGGGCATGGTGCGCCAGTGGCAGCAGCTGCTGCACGGCAACCGGCTGTCGCATTCCTACACCGAGGCCATGCCGGACTTCGTCAAGCTGGCGGAGGCCTATGGTGGCGTCGGCCTGCGGGTGCAGAAGCCGAGCCATCTGGACGAGACGATCGAGCAGATGATCAGCACCAACAAACCGGTGATCGTCGACTGCCGCGTGGCCAATCTCGCCAACTGCTTCCCGATGATCCCCTCGGGCAAGGCGCACAACGAAATGCTGCTGCCCGAGGACGCCTCCGACGAAGCGGTGGCCAATGCCATCTCCGACGAAGGCAAGGCATTGGTCTGACCCGATCAGGAAAGCTTGAGAACATCATGAACGCACAAAACGTCAATGCTCCGTCGGCCTACTTCCTGACCAGTGTCAGCGAGACGGAAGAAACCCACACGCTATCGGTTCTTGTGGACAACGAACCGGGCGTCCTTGCCCGCGTCATCGGCCTGTTTTCCGGCCGCGGTTACAACATCGACAGCCTCACGGTGTCGGAGACCGAGCACGAGAAGCATCTCTCGCGCATCACCATCGTCACCACCGGCACGCCGATGATCATCACCCAGATCCGGCATCAGCTCGAGAGGCTGGTGCCCGTGCACCGGGTGACCGATCTGACGCTCGTCGCCCAGCGCAACAGCCAGGACAAGCCGCTGGAACGCGAACTGGCGCTGGTCAAGGTCAAGGGCACGGGAGAAAGGCGGCTCGAGGCGTTGCGCCTGGCCGACGCGTTCCGCGCCAGCGTCATCGACGCGACGACGGAACACTTCACCTTCGAGATCACGGGGCGCTCGTCCAAGATCGAGCAGTTCATCACCATCATGCAGCCGCTCGGCCTGGTGGAAGTCTCGCGCACCGGCATCGCGGCGGTGAACCGCGGCGCCGAGGGCATGTAGGACAACGTCACCTGAGACGCAGCGCGGCGGCATGCGCCGCCGCGCCCGACCAATTCCTGCCCGACACACCGCTTGACGCACATCAACGCGAACACCGCCGATTGGGCCCAATCTCGGACGATGAATTTCAACCGAAAGGGACCATGATGAAGAACATTGTCATAGTGCTGGCGGCGGCTCTGGCTCTCGCCTCGTGCCAGACGGCCCGCCAGGACCGCGCTCTCACCGGCGGAGCGATTGGCGCGGGCACGGGTGCCGTCATCGGCGCGGTTGCGGGCAAGTCGGTCGGCGGCGCGGTTGCCGGGGGCGTGATCGGCGCCGCGGCGGGGGCCATCATTGCCGACGCGACGCGCCCCGGGCGCTGCTACTATCGCGACAGGCGCGGTCGCAAGCATTACGTCCGCTGCCGGTAAGCTCTTCAAGGCGCCGTCCCGGGGGTCTCCGGGGCGGCCCGCGCTCGCGACAGCGTTGAATTCGCATCCCTCGATAAATCCGCAATTTCCTGCGGAGACGTGGCCTCTTGGCCGCGCGCCCTGCGCGCTGCGGCAAAAGGCTCCTGAGCATCCGTTGATCTCAACTCTCAAAGGCGTATATGTCTGCGCACGCGCCCTCCCAGGCAGCCGCGCCGTGTCTTGCGGCGCTCCCACCACGCAGAACGTTTAGTCGAAAGAAGAGTGCCATGAGCAAGGTCCTGTCCCGGCCGAAGAACCAGATCCGCTGGCTGCTGCTTGAAGGCATCTCCCCACAGCCCGCGCCGTGCTCGAAGCGGACGGCTACACCAACATCGAACAGATCAGCACGGCGTTGGACAAGGACGCGCTGATCGACGCCCTGCAAGACGTGCAGGTGGTGGGGATTCGGTCGCGCACCCAACTCACCGCCGAGGTGCTGGAAGCCGCCAACGCGCTGGTGGCCGTGGGCTGCTTTTCCGTCGGCACCAATCAGGTCGACCTGAAGGCCGCCAACAAGCGCGGCATCCCGGTGTTCAACGCGCCCTTCTCGAACACCCGTTCGGTGGCGGAACTGACGATCGCCGAAATCGTCATGCTGATGCGCGGCGTCTTCCAGAAATCCGTCGCCGCCCACGACGGCCGCTGGATCAAATCCGCCGCGGGTTCGCGCGAGGTGCGCGGCAAGACGCTCGGTATCGTCGGGTACGGCAACATCGGCACCCAGCTCGCCATGCTGGCCGAGACCATGGGCATGTCGGTGATCTATTACGACCGCACCGACAAGCTGCGTCATGGCAACGTGGAACCGACCAAGAGCCTCGACGAACTGCTCGAGCGCTCCGACGTGGTGTCGCTGCATGTGCCCGACACCTCGGAGACCCGCGGCATGTTCGGCGCGGCCGAACTGGAAAAGATGAAGCCCGGCAGCTACCTCATCAACAACGCGCGCGGGTCGCTGGTCGACATCGACGCGCTTGTGGAGGCGCTTGAGAGCAAGCACCTTGCCGGCGCCGCCATCGACGTCTTTCCCAGCGAGCCCAAGTCCAACAAGGATGAGTTCATCAGCCGCCTGCGCGGCTTCGACAATGTGATCCTGACGCCGCACGTCGGCGGCTCGACGGAAGAGGCCCAGGAACGCATCGGCGAGGAAGTCGCCAGGCGGCTGGTCGAATACTCCGACGTCGGCTCGACCATCGGCGCCGTCAACTTCCCGCAGGTGCAACTGCCCAAGGGCACCGAGAACACCCGCTTCATCCAGGTTCAGACGAATGCGCCCGGCGAGCTCGGCAAGCTCAACGACCTGTTCGCCGCGCACGCGCTCAACATTGCCGCCCAGCATTACCAGACGGACGGCGAAATCGGCTATGTGGTGGTGGATGTGGACGGGCGGCTGGAAAACGCGGTCGACATTCTCAACGAAATCCGCACCCTCTCGGGCACGATCCGTGCGCGGTTGCTCAACCGGGTATAACGAATTCGGGCATCGCTCGCTCGTTGCGCGGTGCCCTACCCGATCCCCTGGAGCAATACTTCCAGTTCGCCCAAATGCGGGATCTCGCGGAACCGCGGCGCGGCGCGCGGCGCCTCCTCGTGTTCCAGCGACCAGGTGAGCGCATGCGGCACATACACGCCCCAGCTTCCGGCGCGAAGGGCGGGCACCACGTCCGACTTGAGCGAATTGCCCACCATCATGGCGCGCTCGGCACCCTCGCCGTGCTGGCTGAAGATCCGCTCGTAGGTGACGACCTGCTTGTCCGAGACGATCTCGACCGCATCGAAGAAGTCGCCCAGCCCGGACTGCGCGAGCTTGCGTTCCTGGTCGAACAGATCGCCCTTGGTGATCAGAACCAGCCGGTAGACCTCCGTCAACCGCTTGAGCACGTCATGCGCATGCGGCAACGGCTCGACCGGATGGCTGAGCATCTCGCGCCCCGCGTCCAGGATCTTTCCCAGCACGTGGGACGGCACCCGTCCGCCGGTCACCTCGATGGCCGTCTCGATCATCGACAGGGTGAACCCCTTGATGCCGAAGCCGTAGTGCGTGAGATTGCGCCGCTCCGCCGCC
This sequence comes from Breoghania sp. L-A4, assembly GCF_003432385.1. NCBI lineage: Bacteria > Pseudomonadati > Pseudomonadota > Alphaproteobacteria > Hyphomicrobiales > Stappiaceae > Breoghania > Breoghania sp. L-A4. The sequence goes on from NZ_CP031841.1 coordinate 3,545,093, forward strand.
AGCAGCCGCTCGGACAGGTGGTCGGCCTCGGCGAAATCCGCCAGAAGCCTCGTGAACCGGTCCTCGGTCAGGCGGAAGAACTGCTCGTTTTCCCAAAGCGTGTCGTCGGCATCGAAGCCGATGACGGAAAGCGGGGCGGAGCGCGCAGACATGGCGATAACGGATCCGTCAGTCGCTGGACGCTTCCGATGTATCCTGCCCGTCGGTGGTCTCCGACGGCGCGTCCGAACCATCGGGATCCCTCTTCGCGTCGGCCTTTTCCTGCTTCGCGGCAAGCCTCTCGGCCTTCTTCGCCGCCTTCGCCCGATCGCGTTCCATCCGTTCGAAATTGTAGTTGGGTTTTCTCGCCATTGGCTCTCCTTTGATCGCGCCGCTGTCGGCCCCAGCGGCCAAACGCGCAATCCATATCCGGCGGTTTAGCACATCGCGCGCGCGGGGGCACGTCTCAGCGTGCGTCTACCCCCATGCATAAGCGGCGCGCGTCATCGCAACACGTGACGGCGCGGTCCGGGCGGCAAGTGGGCCCAAGGTACAGCTAGGCAACCCTGGCACATTCGGCCATTGTTCCCCGTTTCCTGCTCACTGCGGCGTTTTCCCGTCGCGGTGACCGGAATACATGACGTGGGCGTCCGCCCCCCTGCCCGGCCGGACCTGCCCAAAGGGAAGGACACCGCCCATGCGCCGTTCCACGCTTTCCATCGCCGCCGCCGTCATCGGCGGCCTCATGCTTGCGCCCACCGCCGGCCAGGCGGGCTCCACTTGGGACGACCTCCGTCCGCAGGTGTTTGACGCCCGCCCCATCCAGCCCGGCGACGGCATGATCAGTCTGCAGGCCCCGCGCGGCCGGAGAACCAGAGTTTCGTGCCCATCGCCATGCAGGCGGATTTCCGCGATGGCCGCACCGTCAAATCCGTGACTTTCATCGTCGACGAAAACCCGGTGCCGGTGGCCGCCGTGTTTTCCATCGGCGAGGGCCGGCAGAAACTCAAGCTGGCGACCCGCATGCGGCTGAACCGGGAAACGGATGTGCGCGCGGTTGTCGAGACCAGCGACGGCCAGCTCTACATGGCGCAGCGCTTTGTGAAATTCGCCGGCGGCCAGGCCGCCTGCTCCGCCCCGCCGACAGGCGATGCGGCGTCGATTGCCGCCTCCATGGGCAAGATGGAGCTGGCGCTCGAGGAGCCCGCAACCAACGCCACCCAGCTTCGCCCCGGCGCCACGCTGACCATCAATCACCCCAATCATTCCGGCATGGTGCTCGACCAGATCAGCCTGCTCTACATCCCCCTGCGCACCGTCGAGGAGGTGGAAGTCCGCCAGGGCGATGATCTGGTGTTTTCCATGCAGGGCTCCATGACCCTGTCGCAGGACCCGCAAGTGACCTTCGACTACCGCACCAACGGCGCGGACGCCTTGCACGTTCACGTCACCGACACCGACGGTGCGGCCTGGGACCAGGATTTCGCCATAGGGCACGGGAGCTGAACGGGTCTGCTGTTCTTGAGCCGAAACGGCATTGCCGATTTGCCGGACGACGTCGCGCTTGTCAGGCCAGCCACCGCGCGCCGCGGATCCGTCGGGACAGCCGCCTCGCGGATTTCTCCAGGTGACGGAATCGTCTCGATATCCTGCCGCTCACTCTTCTTTCAGAGTGTCCATGGCCCAGCCGACGGTGAACCCGTGCAGGACCGTCGACATCAGAATAACAAGAGCGATGAGGGACCAGAGCTGGGCCTCGTTGGTGAACTCCATATGGCTCCCCGCGTAGCACAGGTAGTAGATCGAGCCGATGCCGCGGACCCCGTAGAGGGAAACCACAGCCCTGTCCCGGGTATCGAGATCCGACTTCAGGAGAGCGATCCATCCCGACAGCGGGCGAACCACCAAGATAAGCAAAACAGCCACGGCAAAATGCGTCCACGTCAGATCGGTGAACAGGATCGGCAGGGCGGCGCCCAACGCGATCAGCAGCAGCGCGGTCAGCGCGTGTTCAATCGATTCCGAAAAGTCGTGCAACTGCCGATGGAAATGATGGTCTTCCTCGACACGCCGCAGTGTCAGGCCCAGAACCGCAACCGCGATGAAGCCATACCCTTCGATCAGTTCGGTCGAGCCGTAGCAGAGCAACACGCCCGCCAGGGCGATGACCCCGGATCCGGTTTCGGCGAGAATGGCTCCCCTTGGCACCAGAAAAAGAATGTATCCCAAAGCCTTTCCGCCGACCCATCCCATGCCGACACCCAGAGCGATGCGATAGACGATGTCGCGCAGGAACCAGTCCAGAGCCCATGTGCCAGGATTCAGGCCTTCGGCGGCCACGATCAGCCCGAGATAGACGAAGGGGAATGCCAGCCCGTCGTTCAGGCCTGCCTCCGTGGTCAAAGTGAACCGTACCGGATGTTCCGCCCCTTCATGCGGCGGTCCGACCTGAACATCGGCAGCCAGCACCGGATCCGTCGGCGCCAGCACCGCGCCCAGCAATATCGCGCCGGCCGCCGTCATCCCCACAAGACCGATCCCCAGCAGGGCGACGCTCAGAATGGTCAATGGCATCGCGATCGCGAGCATGCGGAATGTGCCAATCCAGCGCTTCCAGGGACGCAGTCTGTCGATGCGCATCCCTGCGCCGAACAACGCCACAATGACGGTCAGTTCGCTCACCAGCTCCCAGGGCAAGGGCGTCTGGCGGGGGTCCGGCAGCGTCGGCATCCCCGGGATCAGCATTGCGGCGCCAGCGCCGAACAGGATCATCAAGGGCGCCGACGCGGGTTCGCGCTTGGAGATCAGACGTGGCAGCCACCGCGCAACGATCACGATCACGCCGATGACGGCCAGCGCCACGTGATAGGAATTCAGGGCAAAAAAGGGTTCGTGCAGCACATTTGGATCCCATGCCGGAGTGTGGCAACCGTTGTCCTACAGTGAAAAGCATCTGACGAACAGTTGGCATAGGCGCGGACACCCCGCGCATTCACGTCACCGATCGCGACGGCGACGCCTGGAACCAGGATTTTCCGATTGGGCACGGGCGCCAAGCGGGCTGGCTAGTTCAGCCTCGCCGTCAGAATTTTAAGGCTGGCAGCGCCGAAAGCGATCGCGAAGGCGCCTTCGAACCAGCGGCGCAGGCGCATGTAGCCGCGCATCGTTGCCTTGTTGGAAAACAGCAAGGCGATCGCATGGAAGGCGAGAGCACTCTGCAGGCCTACCGCGAGGATGACGAATGAAAGTGCCGCGGGGCTTGTCCCGGCCGGAACACCGATCGCATAGAGGGCTCCAAAGAACAGAATGGCCTTGGGATTCGTCAGGTGAAGGGCCAGTCCACGGCCGAACACGCGCAGCAGCCGTGCCTCGCGAATGTCCCGGGCGGGCGGATCCCCCGGCCGCATCGCCGAACGCGCCGACTTGACCGCCAGCCACATCAGGTAGCCCGCTCCGCAATACCGGATAACCTCGAATATCCAGGCGTTGGCGAGCATGAGCGCCGACAGTCCCGCCGCCGCGGCGACCGACCACGTCAGCGATCCGCAGGAAATCCCGGATGCGAGCGCCAGACCGCTCCTGCGGCCCGACGCCATCGAGGTGCCGGCGATCGCCAGCGTCGCGGGGCCGGGACTGGCCACCGCGATCAGGGCGGCGACAAGAATAATGGGCAGATTGACGGCTTCGAGCATGAGAGACCTTCTGAGCAGCATGGAATTGGTTTGGGAATTCAGACCGCCTGCAAAATCATAATGCCCGCTTTTCATCATGGTCATGCCTGTCCCGACCATCCATGAGCCATCGACAACATGAGCCCTCGGCACAAGGGCCCGGATGACGATCGAGGGGCATGAGCCGTGTCACCACGCTTGCGATTGAAAGAGCGACGCGGCCAAGGAAGCACTGTTCGACGCATTGGTCAATTTCCCCTTGACCCCGCCAACGCCCTTCGGTTAGATGCCGAACCGTACGGTACGGTACCAGCATCACTTCCATTTGCGCCTAGGCGTGACGGGACATCGGCCGGAGACAGCAGGACACGAAGCGCCACCGGCGCTGGAATGAACGGCCGCGCGCTGAAGGCGCAACGGCAACAGGCGCAGCAAGCGCCGGAAAGTGGCGCAGCCGAGCGCGCCGGGGAAACGTCAGGACAGCAATGCCGCAGGCACAAACCATCGCAGAGCCGGAGAGCGCGTTCACGCCGCGCCAGGGCGATGTGCTGGCCTGCGCGCTGGACCTGCTGGTGGCCGGCGGCGAGAAGGCGCTGACCACGGCGGGGCTGGCGCGCGCCGCCAACTGCTCCAAGGAGTCGCTCTACAAATGGTTCGGCGACCGCGACGGACTGCTGGCCGCCGTGATCACCTTCCAGGCGGCCAAGGTGCGCACGCCGGGCGCGGACACGCGGGCGCCGAGCGCCGAGGCCTATCGCGAACGCCTCGAGGCGTTCGCGCAGAACCTGCTCGAGGTGCTCTCGGGCGACGTGTCGCTGGCGCTCAACCGGCTGGCGATCGGCCAGGCGTCGAGCACCGAAGCGCCGCTGGGCCGCCTGCTGATCGAGCGCGGCAAGCGCACGGTCAACGCCCGCGGCCAGACGCTGCTTGAGACGGGCCGCCGCTTCGGCTATCTCGCCTTTGACGACCCCACCGACGCCTACCGCACGTTCTACGGACTCATCGTGCGCGATGTGCATCTGCGCCTGATGCTCGGCGAACGGCTTGACGGCGCGGACGCCGATTTCGCCGCGCAGGCGAAACAGGCGGTGAAGAAGTTCTACAGGCTTTTTGGCCCCTGAAGGCGCTCGCGCGTCAGGACCGGAACAGACAAACCAGGGACCGGCTGCCGGCCCACAAAACACCCTCCCCCGATGGGGAGACAGTGCCAAGAGAGGAAGACCAATGCGCGTTTATTACGATCAGGATGCCGACCTGAACCTCATCAAGGGCAAGAAGGTCGCCATCATCGGCTACGGCTCCCAGGGCCGCGCCCATGCGCTGAACCTGAAGGATTCCGGCGCCAAGGAACTGGCTGTCGCCCTTCGCGAAGGCTCGACGACCGCGCTGAAGGCCGAGGCCGACGGCTTCAAGGTCATGAACGTGGCCGACGCCGCTGCCTGGGCCGACCTGATGATGATGGCGACGCCTGACGAGCTGCAGGGCGACATCTACCGCGACCACATCGCCGGCAACATCCGCGACGGCGCGGCCATCGCCTTCGCACACGGCCTGAACATCCACTTCGGCCTGATCGAAGCAAAATCCACCGTCGACGTGCTGATGGTCGCGCCCAAGGGCCCCGGCCACACCGTGCGCGGCGAGTACCAGAAGGGCGGCGGCGTGCCCTGCCTCGTCGCCGTGGCGCAGGACGCCTCCGGCAACGCGCTCGACCTCGCCCTGTCCTACGCCTGCGGCGTCGGCGGCGGCCGCTCGGGCATCATCGAGACCACCTTCCAGGAAGAGTGCGAGACCGATCTCTTCGGCGAGCAGGCGGTGCTTTGCGGCGGCCTGGTCGAGCTGATCCGCGCCGGCTTCGAGACGCTGGTGGAAGCCGGCTACGCGCCGGAAATGGCCTATTTCGAGTGCCTGCACGAAGTGAAGCTGATCGTCGACCTGATCTACGAAGGCGGCATCGCCAACATGAACTACTCGATCTCCAACACGGCCGAGTGGGGCGAGTATGTGTCCGGCCCGCGCGTCGTCACCTCGGAGACCAAGGCGGAGATGAAGCGGATCCTCACCGACATCCAGACCGGCAAGTTCACGTCCGACTGGATGCAGGAATACCGCGCCGGCGGCGCCAAGTTCAAGGCGACCCGCCGCCTCAACGACCGTCACCAGATCGAGGAAGTCGGCGAGAAGCTCCGCGGCATGATGCCCTGGATCAAGTCCGGCGCCCTGGTCGACAAGTCGAAGAACTAAGGCTCAGCGGCTCTCAAGACAACAAAGGCCGGGCGGCGACGCCCGGCCTTTTTATGGTCGCAGAAGCTACTGCGCGTCGGACTGTTCCTGCGACAGTCCGAGGCGTTTCAAGGCATCCTGAGCGCGATAACTATCAGCCTGCGCAGCGCGGCGATAATAGGCGACAGCGTTCGCCATGTCCTTGGGAAGCAACGTCCCCTCCTCCAAGAGCACGCCCATAAAATACAGCGCGTCTAGATCCTCTTTTTCAACGCCTTGCCGAACCATGGCCAGTCCTTGCTCGGTGTCTCGTGACACGCCACGCCCCTGCAGCATCATCCAGCCGAGATTGACAATGCCACCCTCGAAATCCTGCGCAGCGGCTTGCCGAAACAGATTGACGGCTTCAGCATCATCCTGCACGACACCTTTACCCTCGCGATACAGATGACCAAGGGCGACCAGCGCATAGCTGTTCTTTTCTTCGACGGCTCTTCGATACCACTTGACCGCCTCTTCATAGTTCTGCGCGACACCAAGTCCGTTCTCGTACAGCCAACCAACGTTGTTTTTGGACAGCGTGTTTCCCGCCTCCGCGGCCAAAGTGTAGTATCTTAAAGCCTTCGAATAATCTTTCCCGTCGCAATGGCCGAAGTAAAAGCAGTTGCCGATCCTCAGGTAAGCCCGACCAGGCTTTTGCCTCGCGGCTTTTTCCAACCAATACAGCGCCTTGCTGGAGTCCGCCGCCACCTCATCACCCTGCATGTATCGTCGGCCCAATTCGAGTTGAGACAAAGAGTCACCTTTTTCAGCAAGAACCGTGATCAGGGCAAGACCTTCCGCCTTCTGTCCTGGTTCGTTCCCCTTTTCGAGAATGTAGATGCCAAGTTCGTATTGCGCACCCGAAACGCCGCGATCCGTCGCTCGCTGCAACCACTCGAGCGCTTTGACTTCATCTTTATCGGTTCCGATACCCCAAAGATGGCTCAATCCCAGTCGATAATAACCCTGAGCCTCCCCAGCTTTGGCCGCCCGTTCGTAATAGCTGAATGCCTTGACAGGGTCCTTGGAAACATGTCTGCCGGCTTCATACATTCGACCGATCTGAACGAGCCCCTCCGCATCACCGAAGCGCGCAGCACGCTCATACCAATATACAGCGCGCTCTCCATCCCGCTTCGGCGCGTGCAGATTCCAGTAGTCACCAAGTAATACGCCCGCGACACCTACGCCGTTTTCAGCAGCCTCCGTGAGCATCGCCAATCCGTCCTCTCCCGCCTGAGGGGTCGCCAGATTTCTGGCAATGAGAGAACCAAGCCGTGCTTTTCCTAACGGCGACTTGCCGCCCGCGAGGCGAAACCACCAAGCGGCCTTATCATAGTCCTGCTCAACAAGCTTGCCGTCAAAGTAGGTCGCGCCAAGCGCGACTTGTGCCCCTCCATAACCCGCATTTGCAGCTTTGATCAGCAAGTCGAGGGCCTCTGCAATGGCCCCCGCGCGGCCCGGAAATTCCGCATAGAGCAGTTCAGCAAGCGCATACTGGGCAGCCGGCTCAGGGTGCCATTCATCAGCGGCCAACCGCAAACGGTTCTCAGCCCGGTCGACGTCCTTCTGTAACAAAATTCCATTTGCGAGCCCGATGCCAAAATAGAGATTACGATAGCGAGATCTCTGTCCGGCCGGACGACCATCCACTTTGAACAGCGCTTTAATGGCGATTGAAGCGGCAATCGGATGTTTTTGAAAGACGCGACCCAGCGCGCGAACGCCTGCCCAATAGTCACCTGCAGTACCACGCGCCTCAATCTGCATCCGGCTCCACGCGACCTCCGCGTCAACATCGCCCTCATCGGCAGCGGCGCGATAGAGCCGCACCGCGGTCGCCAGGCCCGGCTCAATTTCCCTGCCCTGCTCGAGTTGATGCGCCGCGATCATCGCTGATTCCGCGTCGCCGTTTTCGCCAGCGGCTGTGCGCCACTTCAAGGCGTACGATGCATTTTTCTCCGCCCCCATTCCGGTCTCGTAGGCTTCTGCCAGCCATCGCTGACTGAAGAGATCGCCCGCCTCCCCAGCCTTGCGATACCACTCAATGGCTCCGTCGGGATCCTGCGGTCCGATAAATCCCTTCTCGGCATAATAACCAAGCCACGAAAGCGCAACGTCATCGTCCTGGTCGGCCGCCTTCTGAAACCATTTGAAAGCCTCAACATGGTCTGTCTCGACACCGACGCCTTCAAAATAGGCTTCACCTAACAGAAGTTGAGCGTGAGGCTCTCCAGACACGGCGGCCTTCCGAAAGTATTCGGCTGCTTTCGTGAGATTTTTTTCAACGCCCAGCCCTCCCTGATACAGGGTGCCTATATTCGCATAGGCAATTGGCGCATCCGCCGCCGAGGCTTGTTCGAACAGCTGGAGCGCACGGGCATGGTCCTGGTCGACGCCTGCGCCATTCATATACATCACGCCAAGCGCGTTCAGGGCAGCGCTACCTCCCTGATCCGCGGCCTTCGCATACCAGCGCACAGCTTCGGCTGGATCAATCGCGACACCGAGGCCCAAAGTGTACAACCGACCAAGTTCAAACTGGGCATCGCTGTCTCCCTGGTCTGCAGCTTCACGGAAATACTGTCTGGCCTTCGTATAGTCTTGCTCAACCCCCATACCGTTTGTGTAGCAACGCCCAAGGAGATACTGGCCGACAGCCATCTGTTCGTCGGCGACGTGACGATAGAGAGTCACCGCTCGTGCCGGATCCGGCGCAACGCCAAGTCCATTCTCCAGCATATAACCGAAGAGAGCCCCGGCACGGAGGTTTCCATTATCTTCCATGGCCTCCTGAAAGAGCGCGGCGGCGCGTTCAACATTTTGCTCGACGCCGCGCCCCTTGAGATTAGCCTCTCCCAGCGAAACTTTCGCATCACCCCAGCCCTGACCTGCCGCCAGACGAAAATACTCAACGGCCCGGACGTCGTCCTTATCAACTCCTGCTCCCCAATAATACATATTGCCAAGATAGTACTGAGCGCGCGGATCCTTAAGATCCGCGCCCATCTTGTAATATTCGACAGCTTTGGCGATATTCGGCTCACCCAAGTCATCGTGCTCATAAAGAAGCCCGATATACGCATAGGCAATGTCAGCACCACCGTCAGCAGCCTGCAGGTAGTACTGTAGCGCTTTCTGGCTATCTGCTGCTGTTCCCCAACCCATTTGATATAGGCGCGCCAAATTCACGAGCGCCAACGGATGGCCTCTTTCGGCAGCCCATTTCACCCAGAAAAACGCCCGCAGATTGCTCTGGGCGATACCGAGACCTTTGAGATAACTCAGGCCGAGTTGCAATCCACCCCACGTATCGCCGAGCTCTGCCGAAAGCCAAAAAAGTCGGGCGGCCTTTTCCGGATCAGCCTCAACGACAATTCCTCGCAGATAATACCAGCCGAGGCTCGAAAACGCCGCGGGATATTGCTGATCCGCCGCCTTTTGAAACCATTCAAATGCCTTGGCGAAATCAGTGCGCCCGCCATTCTCGTCATCGAAGGCCAAAGCAAGTTGATACTGAGCATGCGCGTCGCCAAGCATAGCCTCCGCGCGAATACGGTCGAAATCAGCGCCTGAGATCGGATTTTGGTGGGTCCCCGATCGTCGCTCATCGCCACTGAGCTCGTTTCGAAAGGTTTCAATCGGGGATTCCACCCCCGAAATTCCGCGATAATCGGAGTTCATCGTTGCCGCAGCGTCGGCCCCGGGACTGAACGCGAGGGAAGTGAGACACAAGCCGATCAAACAATACCGCGACATCAGTTACTCCCGTGAACCGACCCACTGAAAAAACGCGCACCGGATAAAGCCCTGCAATAAATATCAAGGTACGCAAACAACCGAGGAAATCAACCAATGCAGACCACGCCAACAAACCGACCCTGCAGTATCCTCAAACGATGCATCGCGCCGGTGCGGGGGATCAAGCCCAGTGCCCTGGTCAAACAAGTCGAAGAACCAAGCTTCCTCGCCTGAGGCGCACTTTTGAATGAAGAAGGCCGGGCATCGTCGCCCGGCCTTCTTGTACCCACGATGCGGCTCAAAAACAAAAACCCCGCCGGCTGCCCGGCAGGGTTTTTCGTGCGTTGCGCGCGGCCAGACAGGTTACGCCGCGGCGACGTCCTTGAGGAACGCCGCGATCTCCTCGCGGAAACGCTCCGTGTTTTTCGCCGCTTCCGTCGACGCATTCAAAACCGACGCGGCCGAGGTGTTGGTCTCCACGACGGCCTTGTCGAGCTCATTGATGCTGTCGACCACCGTCTGGGTGCGCGCGGCGGCCGACTGGATGTTGCGGCTGATCTCGTTGGTGGCGGCACCCTGCTCCTCGACCGCCGCCGCGATGGCGCCGGTGTATTCGTTGACCGAATCCATCGTCCTGGTGATGCCGCCGATCGCCTGCACCGCTTCCTCGGTCGAGCTCTGGATGGCGGAAATCTGGCTGCCGATTTCCTCGGTCGCCTTCGAGGTCTGCGTCGCCAGCTCCTTCACCTCCGCGGCCACGACCGCGAAGCCACGCCCGGCCTCTCCGGCCCGCGCCGCCTCGATCGTTGCATTCAGCGCCAGCAGGTTGGTCTGCTCGGCGATGTCCTGGATGAGGCCCACGACTTCGCCGATCTTGCTGGCGGCCAGCGCCAGGCTCGCGACCTTGTCGTTGGAGGATTGCGCCGCCCCCGTCGCCTGACTGACGATCTCGGTCGTGCGGCTGACCTGCTGCGAAATCTCGGAGATCGACGAAGCCAGTTCCTCGGCGGCCGAGGCCACCGTCTGCACGTTGTTGGAAGCGTCTTCCGAGGCGCTGGCGGCTCCTTGCGCCTGTTGGGCCGATGATGCGGCAAGCCCGTCCAGGCCGCGCGCGGTGTTCTCCAGACTGGCGTTGGTGGCGTCCACGGAACTGAGCAACGCCACAGAGGTGGTGCGGAAGGTCTCGATCAGCGTCTCGATGCGGCGCTGACGCTCCTCGCGGGCAAGCTGGCTGGAGGACTGCTCGCCTTCCAGCCGCACTTGTTCGATGGCGTTGAGGCGGAACACATCGACCGCGCGCGCCATGTCGCCGATTTCATCCTGACGGGTGGTTCCCATGACATCGAAGTCGCGATTTCCGTCCGCAAGGCCGAGCAACTGGCTCGCGACACTGCGCAGCGGCAGGAAGACGCCCCGGTTGGCAAAGGCAACCACGCCACCGGCAACCGCCAGCAACAGCAGGCTCACTGCGATGCCCGACATCATGGCGGAACGCGCGATGCTGACGTAGGCCGTCTGATCAACGGCCAACAGGGCCACGGCGATCTCGGCGCCGGAAAAGTCGGTAACCGAAACACGTTCCACGACATACCGGCCGTCGTCAGCGACAATGCGGCCTTCGCCCGCGTCGGCCAGCAGATCCGTCGGCGTCATGCTCGCGGGAAGCGTGTTGCCGATGACCTCGCGTCCGGCCTTCCCCTCGCGCAGGATGGCCAGCGGGTATCCGGTCCGATCGGTGAACTTGGCGACGAACTTGTCGTGGAAACCGAGGCCGAACTCGACCGAACCGATGTGCTTGCCCTCGTGGGCAACGGGCACCACCCCGCGGTTGCCGATCCCGGCGACGCCCTTCTCCAGTCCGGAGATGATCTGCCGGGTCTTGTTGGTCTGCACCACGGTTTCGCGGAAGCTCGAGAGGTCGTCGCCAAACTTCTCGATCTTGTGCACCCGCAGGAACGAGGTGGCCGGCGGCAAATGGAACTGGAACTGACGAATGCCGTAGTCACGCTTCAACACCTCGAAGCCAGGCCCGAATTCGGCGGCCAGTCCGTCGCGGTCACCGGAGGCGAACTTCTGCTGCACGCCCGTCTGGCTCGCGACGAAGCTGGCCAGCATCAGGGCCTGCCGGCTTTCCGATGCGATGGCGGACGTCAACTGCTGCTTGGCGCTGTCGACCTCGCGGTCCAGAGCCGTCTGGATCAGGTCGCCGGACACCCACTGCGTCACGCCAAAGGTTGCGACAGATCCCAAGATCGCGAGCCCGATCATGACGAGGCTCAGCTTGGCGCGAATGGTTTTCATGCGAGTTCTCCGGCAAAACGACACCACAAGCGGCATGTATCTCCGCTCGGCTGAAACTCACTCAACCGCCTGATCTATGTAAGAATGTTTAAAATGTATGTTTCTGAATGAATTTTATATGAATTTCAGAATATTATAACTTTCTAATAGATAGAGATGCCCTGTGCGCCAGTATACCGGGGCGGCAAGACGGTCCTCCGCAAGGCCGACGACCTCCCGGCACTGAGACAAGAACCTGGAGCTTGGGCGCCGGGGCGGAGCGGCACGTATGTCGAAACGCGCAAAGCAATGAGGCTCGCCGCTGACGCTGCGACAGCCAACAAGCCGGTCTCCCCGCATGAGCCAATGGCCCGCACACTCGTCATCCGGCGCCTGACCTCCATCCTGACGGCCTAGCGCCGCATCAAGCCACGCGGGCGGCCGCCCGCCGCCGGGCTCCCAGGCGACGAAACCGACGCTCCTCCACCTGCCACACGCTCTTCGGCTCCGCATCGTGACCAAAGTGCGGTCCGCCGCGACCGAAGAAATTGTTCACCAATTCGCATCCACCCCCTTCAAGACTGACAATCGTCCGGATTTTTGATGTTAGGATCGCCGCCAGGTCAGCCTGCCGTACCGAAACCAGCCCTGGGAAACACCGCATGTCACGCCGTTATGCCATTCTCGATGTCTTCACCAACCGCCCGCTGTCCGGAAACCCGCTGGCGGTTGTCCTCGAGGCCGACGGGATGACGGACGGCGACATGCAGGCCATCGCCTCGGAGTTCAACCTGTCGGAAACGGTCTTCGTGCAGAAACCGCAAAACCCCATGCATTCGGCGCGCCTGCGAATCTTCACGCCGACGCGCGAACTGCCGTTCGCCGGTCACCCGACGGTCGGCACCGCGATCTTTCTGGCGCAGGAGCGGTTCGGTGAGTTGGACAAGGATCAGGACGCGGTCATCGTTCTGGAAGAGAATATCGGCACGGTCCGGTGCGGCGTGAAGCTGAAACCCAAGGCCGCCGGCTTCGCCGAATTCGATTGCCCGCGCCAGTCAAAGCCGCACGGCATCAGCCTGGGCGACCGGTCCGAGGTCGCCGCCGCCCTCAGCCTCAGCACATCCGACATCGGCTTTGAGAACCACCGCCCGACGGCCTATGAGGCAGGCGTTCCCTTCGCGTTCGTGCCGGTGCGCGACATGGCGGCGCTCGCCCAGGCGAAACCGGAACCCAAGGCGTGGAGCATCGCCTTCGGCAACGGCGGCACCACCGACGCCTATGTCTACTGCCGCGAAACCAAGTACCACGACGCGGATTTCCACGCCCGCATGTTCGCCCCCTCCATGGGCATTGCCGAAGACCCGGCGACCGGCGCGGCCGTCGCCGCCTTCGCCGGCGCCGTCAAGGATCACGACGACCTGCCCGACGGCACCCACTTCATCCGCATCGAGCAAGGCTTCGAGATGAACCGCCCATCCCTCATCGATCTGGAAATCGACATTCACAACGACGCCCTGAAGGCCACCCGCATCGGCGGCCAGGCGATTGTGGTGGCCAGCGGGGAGCTTTACGTTTAGTCCCGACGCATGGCTTCAATGGGGGAATGGCGCCGTGATCGAATTTCTGAAAATCCTGCATTTCATCGCCATTGCCGGCGGCGTCGGCGCCAGCCTGTCCGGCCTCATCGTGATGCGCGCTGCGAAGACCGCCGATCCGCAAGCCGCCGCGGCCCTGCGCGGCGTCGCCCCCCGCCTCGGCGCCATGGGCGCGCATTCGATCATCCTTCTGTGGATCACCGGTCCGTTGCTGCTGTGGCTCGCCTACGACCGCGGCGCGGGGCTCGGGCCCATGTTCCACGCCAAGATGGCTAGCGCCGTGGCGCTGACGCTTGTGGTGGCAAGCATGCGCCTCACCATCCGCCGCATGAAGGCGGGTCAATCCACCCCGCTGCTGCCGCTGATGCCGAAACTGGGCATCGCCTCGGCGGTCCTCGGCCCGCTGACCGTGGCGCTGGCGGTGCTGGCGTTCTCGTAAGGATGCGCAGTCCTCAGGCGGCAAAGGGAACGATCCCGTCCCCGTAGCGTTGGTGTCGTGTGAAACGACACAGGAAACGTTCGCCATGTCCCGGTATCTGAAATTCGCCGCGATGATCACCACCTCGACCGTGGTCATGCTGGCGCTGATGTATCTCAACACCTACAGCCTCGATCATGTCTTCTGGAGCGACACCCGCGGCTACATGGCGCTGATCATGGGCGCTGCGATGGCCATCGTCATGCTGAGCTTCATGCTCGACATGTACGACAAGCCGCAGCTCAACATCGGGATCTATCTCGGCGCCGCGCTGGTCTTCGCGGTCTCGCTGGCGCTGGTGCGCAGCCAGCAGACGATCGACGACGTCTCGTGGATGAAGGCGATGATCCCGCATCACTCGATCGCCATCCTCACCTCTGAACGCGCCCAGATCCTGGACCCGCGCGTGCGCGAACTCGCCGACAGCATCATCGAGACCCAGCGCAAGGAAATCGCCCAGATGAAGGCGCTGATCGCGGATCTGGAAAACGCGCCCATCGTTCAGTAGCCACGAAAGCCTCGCGGCGTCAGTCCTCCCGCCTGGCGGAACCTCCGGCGCGCGCGGACCGTCTCCTCTTGCCACCGGCGGAAATTTCCAGTATCGAAGTGACCGTTAACCGCCGGTTCAGTCGATTGCATCAGACTGACAGCGGACGAGAAGCGAGAGGACCGGGCCAAACCATGATCGCCAGCCGCACCATTCCGGCACCTGCGATCGACGCGCACACGCGCGGCGGCCTGAAGTCATGCGCGCTGCTTTCCCGTCTCGAGCTGACCCTCCTCCTTATCTGCCCCTGAGCGCCGGCAGCCCCACCCGGGCGCGCTCTCAGGGGACTCATCTGACAACGAGCCACGAGAGATTGAGGCCCATTGAGCGCACAGGCGACTCCGGGCGAGACTGATAAGGACGATCGCGCCATGACCGGCACCACAGACACCGACCACGTTTTCATCTTCGACACCACCTTGCGCGACGGCGAACAATCGCCCGGCGCTTCCATGACGCTGGAAGAAAAGCTGCAGGTCGCCGAACTGCTCGATGACATGGGCGTCGACATCATCGAGGCTGGCTTTCCGATCGCATCGAACGGCGATTTCGAAGCCGTCTCGGAGATCGCCAAGCGCTCGAAGAAGGCTGTGATCGCCGGCTTGGCCCGCGCCATCCACGGCGACATCGACCGTGCCGGCGAGGCGGTGCGCCATGCCGAACGCGGCCGCATCCACACCTTCGTCTCCACCTCGCCGATCCATCTGAAGTTCCAGATGAACAAGACGGAAGAGGAAGTGCTGGAGATCATCACCGACACGGTGACCCGTTCGCGCAACCTGATTGACGACGTGGAATGGTCCGCCATGGACGCCACGCGCACGCCGATCGAGTATCTGTGCCGCTGCGTCGACGCCGCGATCAAGGCCGGCGCCACCACCATCAACCTGCCGGACACGGTGGGCTACTCGGTGCCGGACGAATACCGGCAGATGTTCGAGGACATCCGTAACCGCGTGCCGGATTCCGACAAGGCCGTCTATTCCGTTCATTGTCACGACGACCTGGGCCTGGCGGTCGCCAACTCGCTGGCCGGTGTGGCCGGCGGCGCACGCCAGATCGAGTGCACGATCAACGGCTTGGGCGAACGCGCCGGCAACGCCGCGCTGGAAGAGATCGTCATGGCGATCCGCACCCGCTCCGACGTCCTGCCCTATGCCTGCTCCGTGGATCCGCACTACATGACCCGCGCGTCCAAGCTGGTCGCCGCCGTCTCCGGCTTCCCCGTGCAGTACAACAAGGCGATCGTCGGCAAGAACGCCTTTGCGCACGAAAGCGGCATCCACCAGGACGGCATGCTGAAGAACGCCGAGACCTACGAGATCATGCGCCCCGAGGACGTCGGCGTGAAAGCCACCTCGCTGGTCATGGGCAAGCATTCGGGCCGCCACGCCTTCCGCGAAAAGCTGACGGAACTGGGTTTCGAGCTTGGCGACAACGCCTTCCACGACGCCTTCCGCCGCTTCAAGGACCTCGCCGACCGCAAGAAGCACGTCTACGACGAGGACATCGAGGCGCTGGTCGAGGACGAGATCGCGACCCAGGGCGAGCTGTGCAAGGTCATCGCACTCACCGTCATCGCCGGCACCGGCGGGCCGCAGAAGGCCATCATCACGATGGACGTCAACGGCCAGCACATCACCCGCGAAGCAACCGGCGACGGTCCCGTCGACGCAACCTTCCGCGCCATCCGCGACATCGTCCCGCACGACGCCAAGCTGGCGTTGTACCAGGTGCACGCGGTGACGGAAGGCACGGACGCCCAGGCGGAAGTCTCGGTACGGCTGGAGTCGGGGGGCGCATCGCCACCGGCAAGGGCGCGGACACCGACACGCTGGTCGCTTCGGCACGCGCCTATGTCTCGGCCATGAACAAGCTGGCTCAGCGGCAGAAATCGTCCAACCCCGGCGCGCTGAAGGCGAGCTGAGCGGAAACACTCGCTGTCCGGCACATTCACTTCGGCGAAGGCGGCCTCCGCCTTCGCCGTTTGCGTTTGGCCTTTGGCTTTTGCGCGGCCAGTCTGATATGTCCGCCCCAACGCACTCCATTGTCTGGATACCTTGATGCCTGAAACCGGGGCCTTCGGCCTGTACGGCACGCCGCCATCCGACCTCGCCGACATGTCCGCCGGCGCAATTCAGTTCTCGCCGCTGATCCCCGGTGCCCGTTCGCTCGAGGACCAGCCCGACGGCAGCCTCTCGGAGTTCGTCATGCTGGCCCCTCCAGGCACCGTGGAGCGCCGCTACGCAATGGCGCAGGGATTGCGGGCGCTTGCCCCCGGCGCGCCCTTCACCGTGCTGGCGCCCAAGGACAAGGGCGGCGCACGGCTTGCCAAGGAACTGAAAGCCTTCGGCTGCGCCATCGAGCCGTACTCCAAACACCATCACAAGATCTGCTCCGGCTATCGCCCCGAGGCGCTTGAGGGCATCGCGCAAGCCATCGAGGACGGCGCCCCGCGCTTCGTCGAGGACCTCGGCCTGTGGTCGCAGCCCGGCATCTTCAGCTGGAACCGCACGGATCCGGGCAGCGCGGCGCTGATTGGGCAGTTACCGCCACTGGAGGGCCGCGGTGCGGATTTCGGCTGCGGCGCGGGCCTTCTCGCCAAAACCATCCTCGGCTCGCCCAAGGTCACCCAGGTGATCCTGCTCGACATTGATCGGCGCGCCATCGAGGCCGCGCGGCGCAACATCGACGACCCGCGCGCGCGCATCGAATGGGCCGATGTCCGCCAGCCGGGCAGCCTGGCGACACTGTGCCCCACCGCGCTCGATTTCATCGTCATGAACCCGCCGTTCCACGACGGCGGCGCGGAGGACCGCGCGTTGGGCCAGGCCTTCATCGCCGCGGCCGCCGGGACCTTGCGCAAGGGCGGCTCGCTGTGGCTGACCGCCAACCGCCACCTGCCGTACGAGGCGGTGCTGCGCGACACCTTCTCGCGCGTCACCCTGAAGGTCGAAGAGCACGGGTTCAAGGTCTACGAGGCGCGCAAATGAGCAAGAAGATCCCCACATCGCGGCTTGACAAGCTGCTCGCCAACATGGGCTACGGCTCGCGCCGCGAGATCCAGCAACTGGCGCGCGCGGGCCGCATCACGCTCGACAGCGCGCCTGTCACCGCGGCCGACCAGCGCTTCGCCATCACCCCGGAGCTCGGCGCCGACCTGCAGATCGACGACGAGCCGATCGACCCGCTTCCGGGCATGATCCTGATGCTGCACAAGCCGCTGGGCACGACGTGTTCGCACAAGGAGGCCGGTCCCCTTGTCTACAACCTGCTGCCCGAGCGCTGGCGGCGGCGCGATCCGGCACTGTCCACCGTCGGACGGCTGGACAAGGAAACCTCGGGCCTGCTGCTGCTCACCGACAACGGCGCGCTGCTGCACCGGATCATCTCGCCGAAACACCACGTTTCCAAGCGCTATCTGGTGACACTGGACCGGCCGCTTTCCGGCAACGAGGCCGAGATCGCAGCCTCCGGCACGTTGATGCTGGAAAGCGACGACACGCCGCTGAAGCCGGCGCTGATCGAGCCGCTCGGCGAGACTTCGGCGCATGTGACGCTCACCGAGGGCCGCTATCATCAGGTCCGGCGCATGTTCGCCGCCATGGGCAACCACGTGACCGACCTGCACCGCGACCGGATCGGTGGTCTCGACCTGCCCGGAGATCTGGAGCCAGGCGACTACCGGCTGATGACGGAAGACGACATCGAGGCGGTGTTCGCAGAAGGCTAATCTTGCGGCGTCCAGCGCAGCAGGTGCGCTTCGCAATGGCGACAATCGGTTGCGCCGAAACCGGGCATGGGGAACGACAGGCCAGCAGCGCGCAGCGCCTCGACCAGTTTGCATTCAAGCCCGTCGGGAAACGCCACGGCGAATACGGCGTCCGCCGCATTGGTGAGCCGGTCCACATGCCAGCGCGGGCGCTTGTTTTGCCTCATATGCCGGGCCACGCGGGCGCGCATGCCTCCCGGTCCCTTGGCGCTGCCGCAATAGAGATACCAGCCCGCGGCAAACGTCGACGCACTGAACTGGGACAGGTCGATGCGCGCAGGCTCAGCAATATGGATCAGCAGCACATAGGCGCCCGGCCCTTCCGGCAGCATCGCGACGCCACTGTGAATGCAAACCGCACCGTCCGGGAAAGCTGTCTCCAGATTTGCGACAAGCCCAACCGGTGGGATCATCACGCGGCGTCCCAATCATCGGCGATCGACTCGGCGGCGGCCTCCAGCGCCAGCGGATCCACACGCTCCCAATCGCCCATCTGATTGCGGAAGAAGGTCTCCTGACGCTTGGCGTAGCGCCGCGTGTCCGTCTTGGACCGCTCGATGGCGTCCTCCAGCGTCCGCGTGCCGCGGGCTGCTTCCGACAGAGGCCGGACGCCGATGGCCTTCCATGCCGGCAAGCTGCGATCGAACTCCAGACCCGCCACGCGCACGGCCTCCTCCAGCCCGCCCATCTCCACCATGGCTTCGAACCGCTGATTGATCCGCGCGTGCAGCCACGCGCGATCAGGCGCCAGGACGAGCCGCAGCGTCTCGTCCGCGCCCAGCAGCGGCGATGTCTTTTCCTGCTGCCATTCCGCAAGCGACCGTCCGGTGCCATCGATCACCTCCAGCGCGCGGACGACGCGCTGCGCGTCCGATGGATTCAACCGATGCGCCATGGCGCTGTCGCGCTCGGCAAGACAGCCATGCAGCTCTTCGGCCGGCATGGCTGTCGCCCTGCCACGCCACAGGCTTCTGACGGCCTGCGGGATCTCCGGCACCTCGCCCAGCCCTTCCGTCAGCGCCTTGAAATAGAGGCCCGTGCCGCCCACCAGGATCGGAACCACGCCGTCTGCGCGCGCCTGCGCCAGGACCGCTTCGACATCGCTGAGCCACCCGCCAACCGAATAGGGCTCGTCCACACCAATATGCCCGTAGAGCAGATGCGGCGCGCTGGCCACTTCCTGCTCCGACGGCCGCGCCGTGAGAACACGAAGTTCGCGGTAGACCTGCATGCTGTCGGCGTTGACCACGCGGCCGCCAAGCCGCCGCGCCAGCGCGAGCGCAAGCGCCGACTTGCCGCTCGCCGTCGGCCCGGCTATCAGGATCGCACGAAAGCGCTTCTCGCCCACTTCAGTCACCGTTCGGATGCACGATTTTCATGACACACGTCGTAACGCTTGTTTCCAGCCCGGCAAAGCCCGCCGTGGACGCCGCCCTCGCCGCGCGCCTGCGCGGCCTGCTTCCGAATGCGGGTACGCCGCGCGTGCTGGCCGATGAGATCGCCGCCGACGTGCCATTTTCCCCGACCGCTGCGGATGACCTGCCGGCGATCGAGGACCGCCTGCGCGACAGCCTTAACGATGCGCCGGTCGACCTCTATGTGCAGCCCGAGGC
Organism: Breoghania sp. L-A4; assembly: GCF_003432385.1. NCBI lineage: Bacteria > Pseudomonadati > Pseudomonadota > Alphaproteobacteria > Hyphomicrobiales > Stappiaceae > Breoghania > Breoghania sp. L-A4. Next base: position 3,565,034 of record NZ_CP031841.1, read on the forward strand.
CGGCCGGCGCAAGCGTCTGCTGATCGCCGACATGGATTCGACGATGATCGGCCAGGAATGCATCGACGAACTGGCGGCGGAACTCGGCCTCAAGGAGCGGATCGCAGCGATCACCGAGCGCGCCATGCGCGGCGAGATCGAATTCGAGCCGGCCTTGCGCGAGCGCGTGGGTCTGCTCAAGGGTCTCGACATCGGCGTGGTCGACCGGGTGATCGCAAGCCGCATCACACTGACTCCCGGCGGCCGCACGCTGGTGCGCACCATGCAGAGCAACGGCGGCTATTGCGCGCTGGTCTCAGGCGGCTTCACCGTCTTCACCGGCCCCATCGGCGCGCGCATCGGCTTTGACGAGCATCGCGCCAACACGCTGCTCACCGAGGACGGCATGCTGAGCGGCACCGTCGGCGAGCCCATTCTCGGCCGCGAGGCGAAACGCCAGAGACTGCACGATCTGGTGCGCGAGCGCGGCATCGCGATTGCGGAAACGCTGGCGGTGGGCGATGGCGCGAACGACCTCGCGATGATCGGCGATGCGGGTCTTGGCGTGGCCTATCACGCAAAGCCGGCGGTCGCGGCCAAGGCCGACGCCCGCATCGACCACGGCGACCTGACGGCGCTTCTGTACCTGCAGGGATATGGCGCGGGCGACTTCGTCACCGACTGAGGGCTTGGACTTCCAGAGCCACAAAGCAAAACGGGCTGCCCGATCGGCAGCCCGTTTTCATTTCCCGCAAGGCGTAACGCCTATTCCTCGATGCGCACCGCGACGAAGCGCAAGTCGCCCGCCGCGTTGGCCAGCAGCAGCAACGCCGTGCGGCGATCCTCAGCCTTCAACGCCTCGATCTTCGCAATCACGTCTTCCGGCGTGCGCACGCTTTCCTGCGACACCTCGACGATCACGTCGCCCGGCTGCACCCGCTTCTCCTGCGCGGCGCTTCCCGGCTCGACTTCCATCACCACGACGCCCTTGACCTCGTCATCGGTGATCTTGAACGCCTCGCGGGCGGCGTCATCCAGCGGCGCCAGGGTCATGCCCAGAACGCTGGTGACCTCGGGGGCGGCCTCTTCCTCCGGCGTCACTTCGGCCGCCGCGGATTCCGTTTCCTCAAGGCGGCCGACGGCGACGGTCAACTCGACCTCCTCGCCGCGGCGCAACACGAGAACGCTCACATCCTTGCCGATCTCCGTATCGGCGACGATGCGCGGCAGCTCACGCATTTCATCCACGTTCTTGCCGTCGAACGAGAGGATCACATCGCCGGGCTGAATGCCGGCGGCCTTGGCGGGGCCCTTCTCGTCGACCCCGGCCACAAGCGCGCCCGCAGCCGTCTCCATGCCGAGACTCTCGGCGATCTCGTCGGTCACTTCCTGAATGCGAACGCCGAGCCAGCCGCGGCGCGTCTCGCCGAATTCACGCAGCTGATCGACGACCTGGGTCGCGGTGAAGGACGGAATTGCGAAACCGATGCCGATCGAGCCGCCTGAGGGCGAAATGATCGCGGTGTTGATGCCAATGACATTGCCGTTCATGTCAAACAGCGGGCCACCGGAGTTGCCCCGGTTGATGGCGGCGTCCGTCTGGATGAAATTGTCGTAGGGACCGGAGTGGATGTCGCGGTTGCGCGCGGAGACGATGCCCACGGTGACCGTGCCGCCGAGGCCGAAGGGGTTGCCGATGGCCATCACCCAGTCGCCGACGCGCAGCTTCTCCGAATCGCCGAACTTCACGTCCCTCAGCGGCTTGGGCGGCTTGACCTTGAGGACCGCAATGTCGGTCTTCTTGTCGGTTCCGATCAACTCAGCCGTCAGCTTCGTGCCGTCGTTGAAGTTCGCGACGATCTCGTCGGCGCCTTCAATGACGTGATTGTTGGTGATGATGATGCCTTCGATGCCGTCAAGCACAAACCCGGAACCGAGCGACTGCACCCGACGCGGGCGGTCCTGATCGCGGTTCTGCCGGTTGAAGAATTCCTCGAAGAATTCCTGAAAGGGTGACCCTTCGGGCACTTGCGGCATGGGCACGGTGCGCTGGGCTGCGACCGTCTGCGCCGTGGAGATGTTGACCACCGCGTCGAGCAGACCGTCAGCCAGGTCGGCGACGGAGGCCGGTCCCTGCGCGGCAACCGGCGGCGCGGCCGCGGCGAGCACGCTGGCCGCCAGCGCGGCGGACAGGACCGCGGTGCGGCAAAAACGGAACGGATTCAGGACTTGGATGGCCATCGGCCGATCTCCTCCACGAGGTGGCGCGCGCTGAGACGAAACTTCCGTCCAGCCCGCAAAAATTACCGCCTCCAATGAAACCCGAAATGAGGCGGAAAATCGACTGTATGATCTACCAGACCGGGAGGGCCCGGCCCGAAGCGACTCAACTCGCCATAAAGCATTGAGCAAAATACCGGTTTTGCGACCGGGCGCCGAAGGGGAGAGCCCTTCCACGCCCGGTTCACACGGTATTGTCATCCGCGCACCAGCCAGACCAGCACGACACCCAGAACAAGGGCTCCCAGACCACTCAAACGCAGCACCTGGTCCGGCAATTCCAGCGCCTGACGCATAAACGCCTTCAGGGCGCCGGGCATGAGCGCATAGAGAGTTCCCTCCAATGCCAGCACAAGCCCGAGCGCCGTCAGAAAGTCATTCATTGAGCCGGTGCGGCGGAACCGGCGGGAGCGGAAGAGCTGTTGGAACCAGCGCCCTCCCGGCCCATCGGATCGTTGAAGAAGCGGAAGAACGCCGAATCCGGCGAAATCACCAGACTGGTGTCTCCCGCATTCAGGCCCGTTTCATAGGCTTGCATCGAGCGATAGAACGCGAAGAACTCCGGATCGCGGCCATAAGCGTCCGCGAAGATGTTGTTGCGTTCCGCATCACCATCGCCACGCAGCTTTTCGGCATCACGCCGGGCTTCGGCGACAAGCACCGTCGCATCGCGATCGGCACGCGACTTGATGCGCCGCGACTGCTCCTCACCCTGGGCCCGGATTTCCGTCGCCTCACGCTGACGCTCGGTCTGCATGCGGCGGAAAATCGCCTGACTGTTGGCTTCCGGCAGATCGGCATGGCGGATCTTCACGTCCACCAGGTCGATGCCGATTTCCGAAGCGCTGCCGTCGATCTGGTTGCGGATCTGCTCCATCAGTTCGGCGCGCTTGTCGCGCACCACATCGGTGAAGGTCGCCCGAGCCAGTTCCGAGCGCAGCGACGACTGCAGGAACGTCGACAGCCGCGCCTCGGCCTGCGTGACATTGTTCACCGTCTGATAGAAGCGCACCGGATCCGCGATCTTGTAGCGCGCGAAGGCATCCACCACCAGCCGCTTCTTGTCCGAGGCGATCGCCTCCACAGACGGCATGTCGAGGTTCAGAATGCGCTTGTCGATAAAGATCACGTCCTGAATGAACGGCCACTTGAAGTAGAGACCCGGCTCGGTCACCGGACGCCGCACTTCACCGAACTGCACCACCAGCGCCTGCTGGGTCGGATAGATGGTGTAAAGCGAGGAATAGGCGACGACGGCAAGGGCCGCGACGAGAATGGCGAATACGCCGAAGATACCGTTTTTCATCGTGCATCACCCCCGGCAGCAGCCGCGCTACCGCGCTTCAATTGATCCAGCGGCAGATAAGGAACCACGCCCTGACCCGTGCCGTTGTTGTCGATGATGATCTTGTCCGTGCCGCCGAAGACCCGCTCGATGGTCTCAAGATACATGCGCTGACGCGTCACGTCGGGCGCCTTGCGGTACTCGTCGTAGATCTTGATGAAGCGGTTGGCCTCACCCTCCGCCTGGGCGACGGTCTGGTCGCGATAGGCGCTGGCGCGTTCCAGCACCTGGGCCGCCTCACCACGCGCTTCCGGCACAATGCGGTTGGCGTAGGTCTGGGCCTCGTTCTGAATGCGCTCCTGGTCGGCGCGCGCGGCCTGGACGTCGCGGAAGGCATCGATCACCTGCTGCGGCGGATCCACCTTCTGCATCTGCACCTGGGTGATCTGGATGCCCGCGGTGTAGGTATCGAGCGTCTTCTGCATCAGCTCCTGCACCGAAATCTGGATCGGCGCGCGGTTTTCGGTGAGAATCGAGTCGATCTGAGACGTGCCGACCACTTCGCGCATCGCGCTCTCGGCCACCGCCTTCACGGTCGCTTCCGGGTTCTGCACGTTGAACAGATAGGACTCGGCATCGGAAATGCGCCACTGCACCTTGAAGTCGACGTCGACGATGTTCTCGTCACCCGTGAGCATCAGGCTTTCCTCGGCCACGTCGCGCACGGTCATGGACCGGCCGCTGGCCACCTCGCGCAGACCCACGGTGACTTCGCGGATTTGCAGCACGCCGGGCGTGTAAACCGCGCCGACAGGATAAGGCCAGTTGTAGTTCAGACCCGGCTGCGTCTGCTCATGCAGCTCGCCGAAAATCAGCTCCACGCCAAGCTCGTCGGGCTCGACCTGGTAGAAACCGGTCGCCAGCCACACGCCAATCGCGACGATCACCGCCAGCACGACGCCCTTGGCGCCGAGATTGCCGCCGCCGCCGGGCAGGACGCTCTTGAGCTTGTCCTGGCTGCGCCTCAGGAGCTCTTCAAGATCGGGCGGGTTGCCGCCGCTTCCACGCTGCGAGCCGCCGCCCCAGGGACCTTGTCCGCCCCCGTTTCCTCCCCAAGGGCCGCCACTGCCACCCTTCCGGCCGCCGCCGCTTTGGTTGCTCCAAGGCATCAATATATCCTTTTCCGCCGGTCCTCCCGTCCCGCGCGGCGGTGCGCCGCGGGTTCGGGGGCCTCGATCATAATTTGGTCGTTCCCGTGCCGCGTTATAGGCGACTTGCCGGGCGCTTTCAACGAATTGCCTGACGTTGCGCCCACACGCGGTGTGTGCCGCCGCTCGGCGCAAACAGCTCCTCCTCCCGATTCCGGGTGGAACGCGCCATGGCGCACCCACCTCGCAATTGGGTTTTCACATTTGGAATTCAAGCCTTGGCAGAATTCAGAAGCTCAGCACACTTGAGATCGCGAGCGAATGCGCGGCGCCGCACCCCCCCTCAGACGGGCCTGCGGCGGTAAACGACCACTTCGATCGCGGCGCTGTCGCGCGGATCGCGCTCCACCGGCTCGCGCGAGCATTCGCGCCACTGAGCGGGGTCGATGTCGGGAAACCGCGCGTCCCCTCCGGCGCCGCCTCGACTTCCGTGACATAGAGCGTTTGCGCCCGGTCGATGGCCTCAGCATAGATCTGCCCACCGCCAATCACCATGATTTCCCCGCCCTCGCCTGCGGCATCCTCGGCGGCGCGCAGGGCCTCCTCCAGAGAGGCGACCACAGTCGCGCCCTCGGCCGAAAAATCCGCATCCCGCGTGATAACGACGTTCATCCGGCCCGGCAACGCCCGGCCAATGGACTGGAACGTCTTGCGGCCCATGACGATGGGCTTGCCCAGGGTCAACGCCTTGAACCGCTTCAGGTCGGACGTGAGATGCCACGGCATGTCGTTATCGCGGCCGATGACACCGTTCGTCGCGACGGCGGCAATGAGGGAAATCGTGTGGGTCAAAGTAATTCCCGGTTGGAAAACGTGCCGTATCATATCCGATGAAAGGCCCCGCAACGGGCCCAATCCTCAGGGGAGCAATCGCGCGGTATGCCGGGCGATGGCCAGCGATGAGGTCAGCCCCGGCGATTCGATGCCGAACAACGCCACGAGCCCAGCAATACCATGATCCTTCGGACCCTGAATGCAAAAATCCACTGCTGGCTCGCCCTTGCCCGAGAGTTTCGGGCGCACGCCCGCATAGTCGGGCTGAAGCGCGCCATCCGCGAGATCGGGATAGTAGCTGCGGATCGCCCCGTAGAACTCCTCCGCGCGCGCCGGATCGACCGAAAAGTCGGGCTCCGCGTCCCAGTCCACGTCGGGTCCGAATTTCACCTGTCCGCCGAGATCCAGGGTGGCATGGGTGCCGAGACCGCCGGGCACGGGGACAGGGTAGATCAGGTGGTTGAACGGCGCACGGCCGGCGATGTTGAAATAGTTGCCCTTGATCTTGTGGATCGGCGGAATTCGCGTCACCGGATAGCCGTCGATGGCATCGGCCACGTCCTGGGCGCCAAGGGCTGCCGCGATCACCACCTGACGCGCGCGCAGGTCCATCGGCTCGGCGCCGCCCACGCAAATCTCGATGCCGCCGTCCACGACGCGGCCGCCCGTGACCGGCGCATTGAAGGCGACCATGGCGCCATGGCTTTCCGCGTCGCCCTGCAGCGCCAGCATCAGGCCGTGCGCGTCGATGATGCCGGAGGAGGGCGACAGGATCGCGCCGACGCAGGCGACATTGGGCTCAAGCTCCCGCGCCTCGTCGCGGCCTATCAGGCGCAGGTCGGTCACGCCGTTGCGGCGTCCCTGCGCGAGGATCCCATCAAGCCGCGCCAGTTGCGCCTCGTCGCAGGCGACGATCAGCTTGCCGATGCGGTCGTGGGCGACGCCGTGGCTGGCGCAATAGTCGTAGAGCAGCGCCTTGCCTTCAACCGCCAGCCGCGTCTTCAGCCAGGCGCTGTCGTAATAGATGCCGGCGTGGATGACCTCGGAATTGCGCGAAGACACTTCCGAACCGATCAGCCCGTGCCGCTCCAGCACAATCACCTCATGGCCGGCCAGCGTCAGTTCGCGCGCCACCGCCAGTCCCACGACGCCCGCGCCGATGACGACCGTATCGACGGTTTCCGTCATACCGCCACCGGCGCCTTGATGTGCGGATGCGGGTCGTAGTTCTCCAGCGCGAAATCCTCGAAGATGAAGCCGAAGAGATCGGTCACATCCGGATTCAGCCGCATCACCGGCAGAGGACGCAGCGCGCGCGACAACTGCTCGCGCGCCTGCTCGAAATGGTTGGAATAGAGATGCGCATCGCCCAGCGTGTGGACGAAATCGCCCGGCGCATAACCGGTCACCTGCGCCACCATCAGCGTCAGCAACGCATAAGACGCGATGTTGAACGGCACGCCGAGAAACACGTCGGCCGAGCGCTGGTAGAGCTGGCAGGAGAGTTTTCCGTCGGCGACATAGAACTGGAACAGCGCATGGCACGGCGGCAGCGCCATCTGGTCGACGAGCGCCGGGTTCCAGGCGGAGACGATCAGCCGGCGGCTGTCGGGATTTTTTCGAATCTGCTCGAGCAGGTTCGAAATCTGGTCGATGGCGCCGCCGGCATCGCCCGGCGTAGGCGCGGGCCACGAGCGCCACTGGGCGCCGTAGACAGGACCGAGATCGCCGTTCTCGTCGGCCCATTCGTCCCAGATGGAAACACCGTTGTCCTTGAGATAGGCGATGTTGGTGTCGCCCTTCAGAAACCACAGAAGCTCATGGACGATCGACTTCAGGTGCAGCTTCTTGGTAGTTACCAGCGGAAAGCCTTGCGCCAGATCGAACCGCATCTGGTGCCCGAAGACGGACTTTGTGCCCGTGCCGGTGCGGTCGGTCTTGGTCGCGCCGTCGTCAAGAATGCGCTGCATCAGGTCGAGATATTGCCGCATCGAGGGCGTGTGCTCCGCTTGCATCGTCGATTCGTCATCAGCACCTAGGGTCTGCCCGTCTCCAATCCAAGGCAAGAGGCATCGCATCCGCGGGCGCATCCTTCCAACATTGCGGCGGCGCATCGCGCCTGCGCACAGGAATACGCAGACCAGCCCTTTTCACGAGGCCCCCCGCCCCTATATTCACCGTGTCGGCGCAAGTCGGCTATGGCGATAAACGGTGAGTGAAATAAGCCTTTCGGACCCGGGGGCGGTACCCGGCGCCTCCACCCAAGCCCATGAACGTCCAGTGGACAAACGTGGGTTTCGGCGGGGCGAAATAGGATCGACGAGGGTGTAAAGACTTTTCTTTCGCTCGGCATGGTTCCGCCGTTATCGGGCCAAACCTGTAGTTGCAAATGACAACTATGCTATGGACAACGCTGTCGCTGCGTAATGCAGTGCCGGTAGTCCGCTTAAGCCCTTGCGGTTAGCACCGTAAGGCGGGGTTTGAAGGCACCTGGCAACAGAAGCCTTCGCTTCCATCACACGTGCGTGCATGACAGCCGGGGCCCAGCCAGCCCGGCCGCCGGATTGATACGACTCGACGGATCGCGTTTCCAGATAACCTCTTGCGGGAAAACGGCCGTCATTGAACAATGCGGCGGGCTACGCACTTTCTTTTTGCGGCGCGACGGTTCATGTTCGTCGCACGCTTCACACGATTCCGGCAGTGCTAAAGTCAGACCATGTCCGAAGACCTGATCCGTTACGATATCGTCATTCAGGACGCCCTGCGCGGCGCCGTTCGCAAGATTTTGGAAGAAGTGCTGCGCACCGGCCTGCCCGGCGAACATCATTTCTACATTGCCTTCGACACGACGGCCCCAGGCGTGCGCATTTCGCCGCGGATCCGCGAACGCTACCCGCAGGAAATGACCGTGGTCATGCAGCACCAGTTCTGGGATCTGGTCGTCGGCGAGCACACGTTCGAAGTCGGCCTGTCGTTCAACGGCATCCCCGAGCGGTTGGTGATCCCCTTCTCCGCCATCAAGGGCTTCTTCGACCCGTCGGTGCAGTTCGCGCTCGAATTCGAGCCCGGCAAGACGGCCGAGGAACTGCCCGAGGAAATCCGCGCCGCGGGCGACGCAGCACAAACGCTGGAACGTGTCGCCGAGCTGACCGAACGCGACGATGAGGCGAAGACCGTGACCCCGCTCGCCCTCGCCAAGACATCGGTCGCGGACGAGGACACGGCGGAGCCCGTCCGGCCGGCAAAGGACGCGTCCGCGGAGGCCGCTGGCGGCAAGAGCGACGACAAGAGCGAAAAATCCGGCGACAAGGACGGCGCGGACGTCGTGTCGCTCGACGCTTTCCGCAAGAAGAGCTGATCCCGGGAGCAGCCGGACCGTGTCCGGCCCGCTCGCGCCAGGCGCCGCACGATCCAATCCGCCCTTGGCAACCCTCGAACCTGACATGACATCACGGCTGCCCGTTCGCCACGGGCGGCGACTGGGAGTTCGACAATGGCCGAAACACGCCTGGAATCCGACACGTTTGGCGACATCGCGGTTCCCGCGGATCGCTACTGGGGCGCGCAGACCCAGCGCTCGATCGAGAATTTCCCGATCGGCACGCAGACCATGCCCGCAGCCCTTGTCCATGCCCTGGGCCTCGTCAAGCAGGCGGCGGCGACCGTCAATGCGGGTCTCGGCAAGCTGCCGTCCGACATCGCCGACGCCATCGTGCAGGCGGCCGGCGAAGTCGCCACCGGCAAGCTCGACGGCCATTTTCCTCTGGTCGTGTGGCAAACCGGCTCCGGCACCCAATCGAACATGAACGCCAACGAGGTGATCTCAAACCGCGCCATCGAGATCCTGGGCGGAACCATGGGCAGCAAGACCCCGGTTCATCCCAACGATCACGTCAATTGCGGCCAGTCCTCCAACGACACATTCCCGACCGCGATGTATGTCGCCAGCGCGCTCGAGATCGACGGCCGGCTGCTGCCCGCGCTGGAGCATCTGCGCGCAGCCCTCGCCGCCAAGGCCGAGGCCTTCAAGGACATCATCAAGATCGGCCGCACACACACCCAGGACGCGACCCCGCTGACCCTGGGCCAGGAGTTTTCCGGCTACGCGGCGCAAATGGCCAATGGCATCACGCGCGTCAAGCAGGCGCGCGAGGGCCTGTTCGAGCTCGCCCAGGGTGGTACGGCGGTGGGCACCGGGCTCAACGCGGCGCCCGATTTCGCGGAAAAATTCGCCGCCGAGATCGCCCGGCTCACCAGGCTGCCCTTCGTCACGGCGCCGAACAAGTTCGAGGCGCTGGCCGCGCACGACGCGATGGTGCACGCCCATGGGGCACTGGATACGCTCTCCGCCTCGCTGTTCAAGATCGCCAATGACGTCCGCTTCCTTGGTTCCGGCCCGCGCTCCGGCCTGGGCGAGCTGATCCTGCCGGAAAACGAGCCCGGCTCGTCGATCATGCCCGGCAAGGTCAATCCCACCCAGGCGGAAGCGCTGACGATGGTCTGCGCGCGGGTCATGGGCAACCAGACAACCATGGCGTTCGCCGGCTCGCAGGGGCACTTCGAGCTCAATGTCTTCAAGCCCGTGATGGCCGACACCCTGCTGCAGTCAATCCGGCTTCTCGCCGATGCGGCGCGGTCCTTCACCGATCGCTGCGTCATCGGAATCGAGGCGAACGAAGAGCGCATCGGCGATCTGATGGCGCGCTCGCTGATGCTGGTCACAGCGCTGGCGCCCAAGATCGGCTACGACAACGCCGCCAAGGTCGCCAAGACGGCGCACGCCAACGGCACCACCTTGCGCGAGGAAGCCGTCCGGCTCGGGTTCGTCACCGAAGCGGAGTTCGACGCCACGGTGCGGCCGGAAAACATGCTGGCCCCGCGGGCCGACAAATAGTGCGATAGGCTCTGGAAGCCGCGTCAATCCTGCCCTAAATTCAAGGAAGAGCGGCGTTTCGCCAGGCCCAGGACGGCGCGGCGCCGAAGTCATGACCATCCCGAGCAGCCGCACGCGGCCGGAGAACGCCGGCAGCGCCGGCGCCGGGCAGGCCGTCCTGCGGAAACACCCTGCGGAGACACGACATGTCAGCGGAAATCATCAACCTGCGTCAGGTACGCAAGCAACGTCAAAGGGATAGCGAGGCCGCATCGGCCGACGAAAACCGGGTCCGCCACGGGCTGACCAAGGCGGAACGGACCCGCCAGGAGGAAGAAGCCAGCAAGCGCCTGCGCGATATCGAGGGCCATCGGCTGGAACATCCGGAAGACTGACCGGACGCCGGATCCACAGTTGCGGTATTCAAATACCGAAGTGACCGATTGTCTGTTCAAATTGGGCTACAAATTTCTCGTGTTTTGAGAGTCTTTTGACGGATTTTTGAATGATTTTCGACTCAAATTCGAGAGCATTTCGAACCGACCACGCCTCCATTTGAAGTCCAGCGACATGACCTTGAAGAAACGATCGCTGACATTGCGCGGACACCGGACCAGCCTCGCGCTGGAACGTGAATTCTGGAGCGCCCTGGACGAGATCGCCCAGGCCCGGAAGATGCCGGTCGCCGCCCTGATCGCCGAGATCGATGATGCCCGCGCGGAACCCTCCGCGCTCGCCTCGGCCGTTCGGGTTGCCATTCTCGCGCACTACCGCGAGAGGCAATAGGCAAACGATCCGCACGCGCCGGGGTCAGTTCCCCGGATAGTCGGGATTGGGGATCACCAGATTCTGCGGCCCCAGGATATAGCGCGGTATCTTTTCCCGCGGCTCAAGCCTGCGGGGCTGGCTGGTAGCGCGCGGCGCGGGCGGCTCCACGCTCGCGCTGCTGGTGGGCTCGGGGTCGGGTTCAAAGATTTCACTCCGGGGCCGCAGCTCCATCGGCTTCAGGCCGATTGACTCGCTGACGGGCGTCTCGGCGGGCACCAACACCTGTCCGGACTGCGGCAGCGGCGCTAGGTTCAACGGCACCGCCTGCTCGATGGCCGGACGAATGCGCCGGGCGAAATCCTCGACATCGAGCCCCCCTGCCCCGGGTTTCGCATCGGAAGCGCCGTTGCGGCTTTGCGACGCGGGTTCCGGCGCGGCCCGCGGGCCTCGTCCGCGTCCGAGCCCTGCTCGCGCTCGGCATTCCCGGCGGCGGCCTGCTCGTCGGCTTTCTGTCTGGCGCGCGAGCGCTCCTCGCGCTGCCGCCGCAGTTGCCGCAGGAAGCGATCGCGCTCCAGGATCTCTTCCTGCAGGTTCTCGACGCGGCGGACCTCCTGCTCAAACGCGCGCAGGGTCAGAAAGGCGGTCAACGGCGCGATGTCGATGCTGCGGGACGGATCGTCGAGCGGGCCGCGAAACAGCAGCCCGACCTGAGGCTCCGCCCCGGTGACCGCGTTTTCGCCCGGATCCACCTTCAACGCCCAGTCGCTTTCCAGCTCCCAGCGTTCCAGATCGATCGTGGCCGTGCCGAAGGCCTTGGCCCGGTCCGTATCGACGGTCACGTTGCGCGCGCGCACGGTGCCGGCGGCCAGCGTCAGCGAGCCGTCGAGCGCCTTGAACGGAAGATTGCCGGCATCAAGATGGCTGAGGAACACCTTTCGGATCGCGGCGTCCTCAAGCGCAAGCCCCGCGTCCGCGGCGCGGATCACCGAGCCGAAGGCCGCGGTGCTGATACCGCGCAGCTCGCCGTTGCCCACATGGAAGGTGCCGCCGCCGGCGAGTCCGGCGACGATGCCCGAGACCGAACGCCCCGCGCCCTCGAAATCCACCGACAAATCCAGCAGACCCCGCGCCAGCGGCCGTCCCGCGCGCCGCCACACAAGGCCTTCCAGATCCACAGCGCTCGCCTTGACCGTGCCAGAAGCCGCGGCCTCACCGCCGGAGCGGTTGATCAGCAGGCTGCCCGAAAGACGCCCGCCTTCGAAGGCGGCGTCAAAACCGTCGACCGCCAGTTCACTGTTGCTCGCCTGAAGCGAGAACGTCGCCCGCTCGGCCAGCTTCGGCAGACCGAGATCCGCCTTGTCCGCGGTGACGTCCAGCCGCAACGACAGATCGCCGAGAAACGGCGCGCCGAAGGCGCCCGAGGGCCAGCCCTGACGGTTCTCCGCCGCCGCATTCACCGACGACCAGGCGTCCGCGCCCAGCACCAGTTCGCTCAGCAGCCCCGCGTCGACGGAACTCACGCGCACCGCGCCGGTCAACTGCGCGCGCTGCGCGAAATCGCCCTCCACGCTGCCGGTGAGCGTGACCGCGCCAACCCGTGCGTCGATGTCGCTCAGGGTCATCGCGAGCGCCTCGCCATCCAGGCGCGCGGAGGCCTGCAACGGAACGGCTCCCGCCAGAATGGGAAGAACCCGGCCGCTCATCAGGCCGAAGGGCGTGAGATCATCGCTGCGCGCCACGACATCAAACCCGTAAAGCACCGGTTTCGATGCCGGGAAGCCCACCGATCCCTGCGCCTCGAATTCCGAGCCGATGCCGCTGGCCACCAGTCCCACCGAAAGGCCGCTTTCCACGTCGCCGGAAGCCGTCACATCCAGGCGCGCCGGACCGACGCCATCGATCGGCAAGACGTCGAAGGTGAACTGGCGCAGCATTTCAAGCCCGTCGCTGGCGCGCACATGCGCCTCGACGTCCACCTCCGCATCGCGCCAGGCATCCGTGCGGCCGGAGAAATCGGCCTTGGCCTCCAGCGTGCTGCCGCCCATCTGCCCGTTCAGCGTCAGCGCCGCCTTGCTGCCCCCGGAGACACCCGCGCGGGCGGAGAAATTCGCGGTGAGTTTGGCCGGCGCCAGTGCCGGGGATGCGGCCGCGAACTGGCGCACCGCGTCCACGTCGGGAAACAGCCGCACCAGGACATCGCGCAATTCGTCAAGCGTCTCGGCCTCCAGCGTGGCGGTGAACTGCCCGTCCGGCGCAGTGGTCAGCGCATTGACGCGGCCTTCCGCCTCGACCCGGGCGCCGGCGAAATTCGCCGCCTGAAAGCGCTCCACATTCAGCGCGTCCTGCGCGTAGCTGGCGATCAGCTCGACGCGGTCCGCGCGGGTTCCGCTGACGCGCAGGTCGGCGATCGCCATGCGCACGGACACGTCGGTCTTGCCGAATTTTCCGGCCTGTTGTTCCGCCGCCGCGTCCCGCCCTTCGGCATCCCCGCCGGCGCCGCGCAGCAAGCTCGCAAGCGCCTGGAGCTGATCGACATCGAGCCGGTCGGCGTCAAGGTCCGCCGTGACGACGGAGCGGTCGCTTCCGGTCAGCTTGCGCCAGGTCACCGCTCCGGTGAACGCGGAAGAACCGACATCGCCTTCGAGCCCGGTCAGAAGCAGGGCCGTGGGCGATATCTCGACGCGCGCATCCACGGAAAAGGGATCGAGCGACAGGGGCCGCGCCGGCTGTCCCTTGCGCCACCACGCGGCAAAGGCCGACGGCTGGCTGGAGGCAAGGTGCATCTTGCCCTCGAAGTCCGGCGTCTCGCCAAGGCGCAATTCGCCGCTTGCGGAAAACTCGGAACGGCCCGGCAGTTGTGCCTCCAGCGACGAAATCCGCCAGCCGCGCGGCAGCGTCTCGGCGTTGAGCTCAATGTCCTGGATGATGCCGCCGCCGGCCACCAGTCCCGGAAGGCTGAGACCGATGGCGCCGGGAATCGGCGGCAATGGCAGGTTCTTCAAGGAAGCCAGCAGGGAGGCGGCCGCCTGATCGATGGCGAGGGGATCCTTCGGCCCCGCCCCGAAGATGCGGTCGAGGTCCACCTGCTTCGCCGTGATCCTGGCATCGAACCGAGGCGCGGCGCCGAACAGCACCGTGCCGTCGCCATCGAGCCGGAAGGGGCGGTCCTCACGCCCGTAGCGAAACGCCAGTTCGCTGATGTCCAGTTGCACCGGGGTGAGCTCGAACTTGCCCTCGCCTTCCCACAATTGCGCGGCCTGACGGCTGAGCTGTCCGCCGTTGAAGGTGATGTCGTCTTCACCCTCCGGCGTTTCCACCTGGGCCACGCTGGCCAGCACGAAGTCGCCCACATACTCCGGCGCACCGTTGGAATCTCCCAGCAATCCGTCCAGACGCAGCGTGACCGGCACCTCGGTGGGAACGAACTCGGCCTTGACCCGGATCTTCCCGTCCGCGTCCTGCCGGCCGGTGGACACGCGCACCGACTGCCGCGCGCCATTGAGCGCCAAGGCGCCCTCAAGCTTGTAAGGACCTTGCAGGGAGCGCGCGGACAGGTTGAGATTGACGTCGCTGACGGTGTGGATGCTGCCGGTCCGCGCGTCGATGACCTCGACGCTGCCATTCTGGATATCGACGCTGTCGAGCTGAACATTGGCGGGATCGATCTGACTGCCATTGTGCAGCGTGGCCGCGGTGAGCCAGTCGAGCCGGCCGCTTTCGTCCAGCGCCAGATGCAGCTCCGGCTGTTCCAGCCGCATGTCGACGACCCGGATCTCGCCATTGAGCAATGGCGTAAGCTCGATGCGCACCTCGAACCGCGACACCACCATCAGCGGGTCCTCGGCCTCGCCGACGCGCACGTCGGAAAACACCAGCGTCGGCGTCGGCAGCAACCGCGCGTCGGCGCGCCCGAGGACGGTGACGCTGTGGCCGAGCGCACGCTCCGCGTAACTCTCGAAGGTCGAGCGATACGCGTTCCAGTCCACAAAGAACGGCCCGACGAGCGCCACCATGAGGGCGACGATCAAGGCTACTCCGACCGAGATGTAGAGCGAATTCAGTGTTCGTCTCCGTGGTCGCGGAAAACCGGTCTGTTACGCTCCGCTTTCCAATACTGCCGGCGACGTGCGCGCCGGGAGGCCGGGGGATGCTCCACCTAGATGGGAACGATCTTGCCCGGATTCATGATGTTCTGCGGATCGATGGCCATTTTCAAGGTTCGCATCACCTCAAGCGCGGCACCGTGCTCGCGCATCAGGTATTTCATCTTGCCCTGACCGACGCCGTGTTCGCCGGTGCAGGTGCCTTCCATCTCGATGGCGCGCCAGTTGAGCCGCTCCGCGAAGGCCTCGACCCGGGCCATCTCGTCGGGGTCATCCATGTCCACAAGGATGGAGGTGTGGAAGTTGCCGTCGCCCACATGGCCGACGATGGGGGCGATCAGGCCGCTTTCCTCGATATCGGCCCGCGTCGCGCCGACGCATTCCGCCAGCCGAGAAATGGGCACGCAGACATCAGTGGTAAAGCACTTGGAGCCGGGACGCAGCCCCAGGCAGGCCCAATAGGCATCATGCCGCGCCTGCCACAGTTTCGTGCGTTCCTCGGGCTTCACGGTCCAGACGAACGCGCCGCTGCCGCAGTCTCGCGCGATCTCGGCGAAGAGCTCGGACTGTTCCTTGACGCCCGCGTCGGTGCCGTGGAACTCGAGAAACAGCGTCGGCGTCTCTTCCAGATCGAGCTTGGAATAGGCGTTGCAGGCCTTCACCTGCAGCGCGTCCGCCAGTTCGATGCGGGCCACCGGAATGCCGCACTGGATGGTCATGATCACCGCGTTGCACGCGCTTTCCACATCCGGGAACGGGCAGACGCCGCCGGCGATCGCCTCGGGAATGCCCTGAAGGCGCAGCGTCAGCTCGGTGATCACGCCGAGCGTGCCTTCCGAGCCGACCAGGAGACGGGTCAGGTCATAGCCGGCGGAGGATTTCTTGGCGCGGGTGCCGGTCTTGATGATGGTCCCGTCCGGCATGACGGCCGTGAGCGCCAGCACGTTGTCCTTCATGGTGCCGTAGCGCACGGCGTTGGTGCCGGAGGCGCGGGTGGCGGCCATGCCTCCGATGGAGGCGTCGGCGCCCGGATCGATCGGAAAGAACAGGCCGGTGTCGCGCAGGTAGTCGTTGAGCTGCTTGCGCGTGATGCCGGGCTGGACCACGCAATCGAGATCCTCGGCGTTGACCTTCACGACCGCGTTCATCCGCGCCATGTCGATGCAGATGCCGCCTGCGGGCGCGTTCACGTGACCTTCAAGCGAGGTGCCTGTGCCGAAGGCGATCACCGGCACCGCATGGGCCGCGCAGGCGCGCACGATCTCGGCGACTTCCTCGGTGGATTGCGGAAAGACCACCGCGTCGGGCGGCTGGTTTTCAATCCACGTGGTGGTGTGAGCATGCTGCTCGCGCACCGCCTTCGACAGCACGCAGCGGTCGGCGAAACGCGCGCCGAGGATTCCGATCACCGTGCGAATGCCTGTTTCGTTGCGATCCATCGTTGCCTGAACTGCCGCAAGACCCATGCACCGTCCCTCCACATCGTTTGTTTTATCGGCCTGTTTGCTGCACCGTAGCAAAATGCCAGGGAATCAACAAAGACATCGGTAGTTTATACGCGGCTTTGACGCCCGCGCCACGCGCGATCATCGCCGTTCGCGCGGCCGCAATCCGCACGACAACGGGAGATTTCGCCTGATGCCGGACACGTCAGAGAACACCGAGCGCGCGCGCCGTCTCGTGCGCTCCTCGATCATGCGCGTGAAGCCCGAATGGCTCGACTACAACGGCCATCTCAACATGGCCTACTACAACGTGCTGTTCGATCAGGGCGTGGACGAGGCGGCCATTCCCCTCGGCCTCGGTCCGGAGTACCTCGACGCATGCCAGGGCTCGTTCTTCACCGCCGAGGTGCATGTGTGCTACCTGCGCGAACTGGCGTCCGGCGATCCCGTCTATTCGACCTTCCAGCTCATCGATTTCGACGACAAGCGGATGCATTTCTACCAGGAGCTGTTTCACGCCGAGGAAGGCTGGATTTCCGCCACCTCCGAGCAACTGGCGCTGCACATCGACATGACCGCCAAGAAGGTCACGCCGTGGCCGGAAGCCATTCGCGCGGCGCTGGGCACCCTGCACGCCAGCCAAGCCACCCTCGCCGTTCCCGAGCGCGTCGGCCGCAAAATCGCAATCCGGCGAAAGTAGAGCCGGCGGAATCAGGGGAGCCGGCTTCCGGCGCGGGGTGCTCCGGGGAAAGGCGCTTGGGCCCCTTTCCGACGCCCCTCCTACCCGAGAGCCATCCGCAACCCCACCACGCTCGCCACCCCGATCGCCACGACGACGATCAGCGGCAATCGCGTTGCGGCCAGCGCGCACAGGGCCGCGGCGATGGTCTCGGCCGGACCGGTGGCGATGGCGACCGGCGCGATGACCGCCATCAGCACGGCCGCCGGCACGGCCTCGAGCGCCGCCTTGACGCGGCCTGTGGCGGGGATGTGGCGGACGAGAACGAGACCCGCCAGCCGGGTGGCGTAGGTGGCGACTCCCATGGCGAGGATGGCGGCCAGCGTGTGCGGATCGACGCTGAACATGCCGCCGAAATCCATGTCCCCGATACTCACGGGCGTTCCTCCGGCTCAAGCCGCGCACCGGGCACGTCGGCGCTCCAGTCGCCTTGCACGGCTTCGGTCCGCGGCGCGTCCGGCTCGGGCCGCCAGGCGAGTGCGGCGGCGATCATGCCGGCGATGGCGCCGGCGAGAATGTACCAAGGCCCGGCGACGAGCTGATGCACGAGAGCGGCGGTGGCGGCGCTGGCGACCAGCACCGCGCCGGTCGAGGGTCCCTTCCAGAAATTGACGATCAGCGCGATGAAAATGGCGGTGAAGGCGAAATCGAAGCCGGTGTCCACCGGATCGCCCAGCGCCGGGCCGATCAGCGCGCCGAGCACCGACCAAAAATTCCAGAAGACGTAGAACACGGTGATGAGGCCGAAATAGAACGCCGGGGTGAAGCGCTCGCGCGCCGCGCGGGCTTCCGACAGCGCCCAGATCTCGTCGGCGAGAAAGAACAGCCCCAGGATCCGCGCGGCGGGGTGAAAGCCGCCCATCTTCGGGGCGATCGAGGCGCTCATCAGCACATGGCGCATGTTGATCAGCAGCGCCGAGAAGCCCAGCGCCGCCCAGGGCGCGGGGGAGCTCCAGATGTCGACGGCGACGAATTGCGCGCTGCCGGCGAACACGATGGCGCTCATCAGCGAGATTTCCAGCACCGACAGGCCCTTCTGCGCGGCAATCGCCCCAGCAGCAGCCCGAAGGGGGCGGTCGCCAGGATGATCGGCAGGCCCTTGAAGAAGCCCGCGCGGAAATCGGATGCAGGGGACATGGGGTGATTGCTCGATCTGGTGGTCAATGAAAGCATGCCGGTGGGGTTGCCGATCCTTCGAGACGCCGCGGAGCCTGTCCTTGGGCTGGTCACAGGCCAGACCCGAGGGACGGCTCCTCAGGATGACGTCATCGTATTGATATCCCTAAAAAACCTCGTTCAACGTCCTCCTGAGGAGGCGCGCCAGCGCCGTCTCGAAGGATCGGCGACGCGTGTGGAGCGCGCCAGTTGCCTTTCGCGACCGCGCTTTGAAAGCGGTGAAGGTCGCGGTGCCGGCCGACTCATCCCGCGCGAAACGCGCCCGGTGTCACGCCGATGCGGCGCTTAAAGGCGCGGTTGAGGTGGCTCTGGTCGCAAAAACCGCAGGCCACGGCGACCTCGGGCGGCGGCAGCCCCGCGCCCAGTAGGCGGCGGGCGGCGTGCACCCGGCGATCGAGCAGCCAGGCATGCGGCGCCTGACCGTAGGCCTTCGCGAAGACGCGCAAAAAGTGATGCCGGCTTAACCCGGCGATGCCGGCCAGCGTTGTCAGCTCGAGATTGTCCGCCAGATGCGCGTCCATGTAGTCGCGGGCGCGTTCGATCGCGGGATGAACGCGCGCGGACGCAGGCGGCGGCGTCAGATCGGCGTACCGGGCGAGGGCCGAGGCGAAGAACCGCTGCATCGCCTCATCGTCCTCCAGGCTGGCGGCGCCGGCCTCAAGCCGCCGGTGCGCGCGGGCGAACCGCGCGGCCAGGGCGGGATCGCGGATCACCGGCGAGATGAACCGCGGCGTGCCGGACACGGCGCAACCCAGCATGTCCTCGGCGATCGCCCGGATGAACTCCACGCTCGGATAGGTCATGCGATAGGCATAGCCGTCGTCAAGCGGCGCGCCATCGTGCAGCACGCCAGGGTTGACGAAACACACGTCGCCGGGGCGCGCGGCCCGAGCCTCACCGCCGATGGTGAAGGCCTCGCATCCGGCCTCGATCACGCCCACCACGTAGGTTTCGTGGGTGTGCGGCGCATAGGCGTGGGTGCGGAACGTCGCCGACAGGCATTCGAGCGCACCGTAGCGCGGCTCGCGCCAGAACAGCGCGCGCTCCGTGCTCGCAAGCGGTGTTGCCTCAAGGGCCTGGAACTGAGTGATCGTCATGGCCGCGATTTTATGCAAGCGTGCCGCGCCTGTCTTGGACAGAATTGCGCTTTTCACCGGACGCCGCGCCTCAGCGGTGCTCCTCCACCGTCGCGTCGATCAGCGCCTTGTTGAAGTAGCGCAGGGCGCGCACGTGCAGCACCCAGCCGATGATCTTCTCCGGGTCGTTACGGTCGACCACGGCGATGCGCGCCTGGCCGCTGGCATCGAAGGCGCGCAGCGCCGTTTCCAGCTCGTCGCCCGGTTTCAGGCTGGGCGCGCCGGCCTCCAGCGGTTCGGGCGTCTCGTCCTTGGGCAGCGGTTCCATGAAGTCCGACACATGCACCGAATGCACCAGCCAGCGGTGACTGCCCTCGCGCACCGCGATGCCGCGCATCTCCAACTGCCAGTGGAAATAGGAGCGGCCGTGCACCGCCAGCGTGATGCCGGTGGCGATCGAGACCGTGATCAGGAGCGCGATCGACAGCGTGTAGCCGCCGGTCAGCTCGAAGACGATCATCGTCGTGGAGATCGGCGCGCCGAGCACGGCGGCGGCGACGGCGCCCATGCCGAGGATCGCATAGAGCCCCTCGCTTGAGGCAAGTTGCGGAAACACCTTCGCGGCGATCAGCCCGAAGGCGCCGCCGGTCATCGCACCCAGATAGAGCGCGGGCGAGAAGATGCCGCCGCCAAAACGCGAGGCCAGGGTGATGGCGGTGGCCGCCGTCTTGGCGACCAGCAGCGTCAGCATCAGAACGAGCGGCAGATTGTTCTTCAGCGCCGCGTCGGTGGTCTCGTAGCCCACGCCGAGGACTTCCGGAAAGGCCAGCGCGATGACGCCCACGGCGGCACCGCCGACCGCCGGGCGCGTCCACGTCGGCATGCTGACATGGCGGGCCACCCAGTCCGTGCCGATCAGCGCGAACTGGAAGATCACCGCAACGATGGCGCAGGTCACGCCCAGCAGCGCGAAGGCGGGAAACTCCCAGTACGACGTGATCTGGTGCTCAGGGATCACGAAGGCGGCGACGTCGCCAAACCACAGCCGCGACAGCACGGTGCCGGTGACGGCCGCGATCGAGATCGGCACGATGGCCGACAGCGCGTAGTGCCCCAGCACCACCTCGTGGGCAAACAGGACACCGGCAATCGGCGCGTTGAACGAGGCGGAGACGGCGCTCGCCACGCCGCAGGCCAGCAGGATGCGGCGCGTGGTGTCCGACAGGTGGAAGGTCCGGCACAGCGCCAGTCCGATGGTCGCGCCCAGATGCACCATGGGGCCCTCGCGCCCGGCGCTGGCGCCCGAGCCCAGAGACAGCACCGTGAGCACCGCGGACGAGATGCCGCTCCAGAAAGACAGGTCCTGGACGCCCTTGACGCGGGCTTCCATGACGTCGGCCACGGACGAGGTGCGCTGCCTGGGTTGCACGGTTTGCAGCAGAACGCCGACGATCAGCCCGCCGATGATCGGCGCGCACAGGATCACGTAGAACGGCTGGCTGACGGCGGCGGTCACCACGTGTTCGGAGGTTGTGCGCAGCCACGGCCACTGGACCAGCCCGATCGCCAGGCGGAAGAGAATCGCGGCGGCGGCGACCACAGCGCCGATAACCAGCGCCAGCAGCCAACTCAACGCCTGCCGGCGGGCGATGAATTCGGCGAGGTTGGAGCGGATGCTGGCCATGACGACCGAAGAGCCGGTTCTCAGGGGAAAGAGGCGGTCGGAGGCGGGCGGGATCTCGTCTGGCATCGAAAAACGGCCTGAAATTTACGCAAGGCTGGCTTGGCGCCGACTTGACGGCAGTTGGGAAACCTGACGGTCCAAGAGCAAAGAAATCCGGGGCGGGACAGAGCCCCGTCGCTGCGGCATCCCCAAACACCGTTGCGTCATTAGAGCCTTAATCACCGAAAGGCGATAGGGGGCTTGGCGCACGGGGAGCCGGCATGGATAAAAAGGCGCGGATTTCCCCTTGATTTTCAATTCCCACAGGTTCAGACCGAGCCCGTCTTCAGCCACTTACCGCGTTGTCGAGGTGGAATCGCCCGGACGGGCAACCGTCTCTCCGGGCAGCCGTTCAGCCACTTGCGAGTCGCATGCGCGCGACATTTCCGGTGCCTGATACAGCGCGCGCGCTCTGGGCCGGCGCCGCCCTCGTCCGTCGTAATCCTTCTGAAGAAGTTGGTCCGTCATGTCTGTCCGCGATCGTTCCCGTGTCCGCAGGAGCCGGGAGTAAGTCAACCGACAGGCTATCGGCTCGTGCCGATGGCTCTCGGGCCGCCTGTCGCAACGCTCCGGCGTCATCCGCGAGAGGGCGAAGCCCGGGTCGGGATGACGGCCCGCATTGCAGGCCGCGCGAAAGAAGGCCACGTGGCATGGGTCCCGCGAGCAAATCCACCCGTCGTGGAACCGGCGGTCTCGCCATGCCCGAGCGGCCGCGACAGGGCCTGAAGAACAAGTGCTGGGGGCCGGCCGAACAAGCCGCCCGATCCTTCGAGATGGCCCTTCGGGCCTCCTCAGGATGAGGTCATCGTGTTGGTATATTTATGAAATAGCCACTTGCTCAACGTCATGCCTCAACGAGGCGCCCTCGGGTCTGGCCTGTGGTCAGCCCAAGGACAGGCTCCGCGCCGTCTCGAAGACCTCATGCCTCGAGGAGGCCCGAAGGGCCGTCTCGAAGACATCATCCTGAGGAGCGCCGAAGGCGCGTCTCGAAGGATCGGCCACATGTCCGCAGGCCAGCCCGATTCTCATCTGGGTCCCCGATTGATGGAAACTGCCCTCTGTTTCCATGAAAACGGATCCAACTAAAACTCAACCTCGAGTTCGATGATCTCGTCGGGTTCGGCGAACGCGCCCTCGGTCCATTCCTTCATCAAGGGCCAGTCGAGAATCGTCTGCACGTAGGCATCGAGCTTCGGGTCGTCGAGATCCACCGCATAGGTGACGAATCGGGTGCAGACCGGAGCGTACATGGCGTCGGCGATCACCGGCTTGTCGCCAAAGAGGAACGGGCCGCCATAAGCCTCGAGGCATTCGGACCAGATCGTCTTGACCCGCTCGACATCGGGCCGGGCGCCGGAAAATATCTTGAAGGACTCATGGCGCGCCTTGAGGTTCATCGGCAGCGCGGAGCGCAGGTTGTAGAATCCCGAGTGCATTTCGCCCGAGACCGCGCGGCAATGGGCGCGCGCCACCTTGTCCTTGGGCAGCATGCCAGCTTTTGGAAAGGTTTCCGCGAGATACTGGGCCATCGCCAGGGTGTCCCACACCGTCACCTCGCCATGCACCAGCCGCGGCACCAGCACCGAGGGCGACAGCAGCAGCAGTTCCTGGCGGGCCTCGTCGTCCAGTTCGGCGATGCGTTCCTCGAACTTGAGGCCGGCCATCTTGCACAGCAGCCAGCCGCGCAGCGACCAGGAAGAGTAGTTTTTCGACGAGATCGTGAGCGTGTTCATCGCCGGGGGCGTCCTTTGGGCATCATTCAACAGTTCCGTACAATCCTCTCGCAATGCAACATGAATTGCACTAGCTTTTTTCAGTCAGCCTGATCGACGCGCTCGGGCGAGACGAAAGGACAGACACGTGCTGTATCAGACTTACCAGTTCCACGATGATCTCGTCGCGCCCATGCGCCTGTTCGCGCAGACCACGAACGCGATGATGGACAGCGTGTTCGGGACCTTTGGCCAGTCGGCACGCCGCCAGTTCTCCGCCAGTCTCGAGATGATCAGCCGCTTCGAGATTACCCATGTGCGCCCGGATTTCGCGATTCCGGCGGTCCCGGTGGGCAACCGCATGGTGCCGGTGAGCACGGAAGTGGCGCTGGATCTGCCGTTCGGCCAGTTGCTGAAGTTCACCAAGGACGTGGAGACGCCGCAGCCGAAGGTGCTGGTTGTGGCGCCGCTGTCGGGCCATTTCCCGACGCTTCTGCGCGGCACGGTCGAGACGCTGCTGCGCGACCACGAGGTCTATATCACCGACTGGGCCAACGCCCGCGACGTGCCGGTCGAGGCGGGAAAATTCGGTGTCGAGGACTACATCGAATACATCATCACGTTTCTGGAGGAGATCGGACCGGGGCGCATGTGCTCGCCGTGTGCCAGCCCTGCGTGCAGACGCTCGCCGCCGTGGCCGTGATGTCGGAAGACAAGCATCCCTGCACGCCGCGCACCATGACGCTGATGGCGGGTCCGATCGATCCGCGCGAAAGCCCGACGGAAGTCAACGAGTTCGCCGTCGCCAAGTCGCTGGGCTGGTTCAAGCGCTCGGTGATCACCGCCGTGCCGGGGCGCTACGCCGGCGGCGGACGCCGGGTCTATCCCGGGTTCCTCCAGCTCACCGCCTTCATGGCCATGAACATGGACCGCCACAAGAAGGCGCACAAAAGCCTCTACGAGCATCTGGCCGCGGGCCGCGTGGAGGAAGCGGAAAAGATCAAGACGTTCTACGACGAGTATTTCGCGGTTCTCGACATGACCGAGGAATTCTATATCGAGACCATCGACCGGGTGTTCCACAAGGCGGAGCTGGCCACCGGCGACTTCACGTACCGCGGCCGCGCGGTGGATCCCGGCGCCATCACCCGCACGGCGCTGCTGACGGTGGAAGGCGGCCGCGACGACATCTGCGCGCTGGGCCAGACGTCCGCCGCGCACGAGCTGTGCAATTCGCTGCGCCCGCACCTCAAGCGCCACCACCTGCAGGCCAACGTCGGCCACTACGGCGTGTTCAACGGCAAGCGCTGGCAGCGCGAGATCTATCCCGTGGTGCGCAACATGATCCTGGCGATGGAATAGGGCCTAACGCAGCCCTACCCCTTCCAGCGCACCGGCGGATCGAGCGGTTTCACCATGCCGACCGGCGGCTGGCCGGTCTTGCCGCGTTTCGCGGCCCAATTGTTGATCGCGTCGTGGATCTCCGCCTGGCGGCCGGACAGGCCCGGCAGGTCGAAGGGATCGAGCCCCGCCCACGGCACGAAGGGGTTCTTGCGCAGCGAGCCGTAGATCCCCAGCCGCACGGTCGGCTTGTGGCTGACGGCGCGGGCGTGAAAGCCGTGCGTGTCGGCGACCACCAGCGTGTTGGCCGGAACGGCGACGCGCACCGGCTCCGCATACCCCATCTGCGACAGCTCCTCGTCCGTGACCCGGAACGACCCAAGCCCATGCATCGACGGGCCGCCCGCGCGCGCGGTGATCGCCTTTTCGCGCTCCCAGGCGAGACGCTGCGGCGTCATCCGGTGCGAGCCGGGAACGAAGGTAAAAGGGCCGCCGTCGTCCTCCACGTCGGTGAGGAAATACCAGGCTTTCGCCGTGGGATGGAACGTGTCCGAATGAAACACGGTCTGCGGATCGCGGCCGCCACGGTGCGGATCGGCAAAGACGGTGTGAATGAAGGTGATCGGGTCCGCGTTGCGCGAGGCGACATAGCGCAACAGCCCCTGAAACAGCCGCCCGTTCACCAAGGCGCCCAACTCGGGAAACGCCCGCGTCATGGCGCGTGTGATGGGGCAGAAGCGGGTCACCGTCTGGCCCTGCACCATCTCCTGGGCGGAAAATTCATTGCCCTCGACCTCATCGCGCAGGCGAGCGAAGGCGTCGTCGGGCAGCGCGTTGCGGCGCACGACATAGCCGTCGCGCGCGAAGGCCTCCGCGTCCTCGGCATCGACCAGATGACGCATCTGGCGGCGACGGACATCCGCCATCCGCTGCGCCAGCATCACCCGCTTCTCGTGCAGGCCGAGGCGGTTAAGCCGTGGGCTGCCGATGATCGGGTTGCCGACGAAGGACTTGGCGCCCGTGGCCAGTTCCGCGAGCCAGATCGGCGCCTTGACGATATCGACGGCTTTCAATGCAGCACCCTCTTCGCAGACCCTGGACGACGGAAAACGGTAACGCACATCGTAAGATCTGCGAAGCCGCTTATGGCGTCAACGGATCGGTCGCGGCGTTCAGCCAGCCGCGCGTCTCCATGTCGAGCTCAGCACCGACCTCGGCGCGCACCCGCGCATGATAGGCATCGACCCAGGCGCGTTCCGCCTCGTCCAGCAGCGCCACATCGATCAGCCGCCGCTCGAACGGAGCCAGCGTCAGCGTCTCGAAGCCCAGCATCGGCCGCTCGCCGCCGGCGATCTCGGACGGCCCCGTCACGCATTCCAGGTTCTCGATGCGGATGCCATAGGCGCCGGTGCGGTAGTAGCCGGGCTCGTTGGACAGGATCATGCCCGGCTCGAGCGGCACGGTGCCGAGCTTCGAGATCCGCTGCGGTCCCTCGTGCACCGATAGATAGGAGCCGACGCCGTGGCCGGTGCCGTGATCGAAATCCAGCCCCGCCTTCCACAGCGCGATGCGCGCCAGCGTGTCGAGCTGCGCGCCCGAGGCTCCCACCGGGAACCGCGCCGTGGCGATGCCGATGTGGCCCTTGAGCACCAGGGTGTAGTGCCGGCGCATGTCCGCCGTCGGCTCGCCAACGACCAGCGTGCGAGTGATGTCGGTGGTGCCGTCCTCATATTGCGCGCCGGAATCCACCAGATACAGCGAGTCCGGCTCAATCGCCCGGTTGGTCTCATGGCTGACGCGATAGTGCACGATGGCGCCGTTCGGGCCCGCGCCGGAAATCGTATCAAAGGAAATCTCGCGCAGCTTGCCGGTTTCCTGGCGAAAGCCCTCAAGCGCCCTCGCGGCGATGATCTCGTCGAGATCACCCGCCGGCGCGTGGGCGTCGAACCAGGCGAGGAACCGGGCGAAGGCCGCGCCATCGCGCAGGTGCGCGGCGCGCGCACCGGCGATCTCGACGGCATTCTTCCTGGCCCGCGGCAGGGCGACGGGATCCGAGCCCTTGACGATGCGCCCGCCGGCGGTTTCCACGATCCGGCCGATGGCCTCGGCCGTCATTGCCGGATCGGCCAGCACCGCCTGCCCGTCCATCGCGCCAAGCCGCACGAAGAACGCCTCCGGCGCCTCCACCCGGACGATCTCGTCGAGTTCTGCGCGCACGGCGTTGCTGAGCTTGCGCCCGTCGATGAACAGTTCCGGCGCGCTTTCGGCATGCAGGATGGCGAAGGACAACGGCAACGGCGTGTGCGGCACATCGCAGCCGCGGATATTGAACGCCCAGGCGATCGATTCGGGTTGCGTGAGCACGGCGGAATCCGCCTTCTGCGCGCGCAGGATCTCCTGCAGCCGGGCGATCTTGTCGCTGGCCGCCTCGCCGGAGAACTCGATCGGGTGCAGCGTCACGGGGCCGATCGGCGGCTGCGGCCGGTCCCGCCAGATCGCATCGACCGGGTTGTCGGTCTCGGCGACCAGCTCCGCGCCGGCCGCTTCGCAGACTTCCCTGAGCCGCTTGACGCCCGAAATCGTGTGCAGCATCGGATCATAGCCGAGCTTCTGGCCCGGCTGCAGGATGCCGGCGAGCCATTTCGACGGCGGATTGTCGATCAGATGCTGCGGCTCGAAGGCCTCGCAATCGACCTGGTCGCGCACCTGCAGGGTGTAGCGGCCGTCAACAAAGATCGCGGCCCTGTCGCCCAGCACCGCCGCCGTTCCGGCGGAGCCGCCAAAACCGGTGAGCCAGGCGAGCCGCTCGTCGCAGGCCGCCACATATTCGCCCTGATGGGCGTCGGCGCGCGGCACGAGAAAGCCGTCGAGACCGCGTTGGGACAATTCCTTGCGCAGAAGGGCAAGGCGCTCGGTGCCGCGTGTGGGATCGGCGATATCATCGAATGTTTGAAACATGACGCGAAGCTAGCGCAGATCTCGCGCAACTGCGAACCGCTTTTCCGTGAATCCGCGCGTGTGACGCAAGAAAATGCCCGCCTCGCCTGCCCGGAAAATGCCCACGCACAAAATGAGGGCAATCAGCCACGGCGTTCGCAAACCGCGGAGTTCCAGCGGTTGGCGCCGGAGGGAGATGCTGCATCGCACGCGTATAACTTCGCACATGCAAAAAGAGCAAGGCTGCTATGCACTTGAACCGGATACTCAATCGGCCCGCGGTGCACATATAGTCTCTCAAGACAACAGGGAACGCTCCCGCGGCATGGCCTCCCCCGGCCGCCAGGCGCTCCCGAGCATGGCTCCAGACGGGGCTCTGCCCCAACCTTCAAGGAGATTGCACCATGGCAATGGCATCCATGACTTCCACCGGCTTCGCCGGCACCAGCAACCACAAGGGCGTTCTGCGCCGCGCGCTCGACCGTCTGATGACGGCCCGTGAAGAGCAGGCCCGCCGCTACGTCAACGGCTACCTGCTGTCGCTCGACGACGCCACGCTGGCCGGCTACGGCTACGACCGCCGCGAGCTCGAGCGTCAGGGCGCGATGACCGGCCCGTTCTGATCGGACCGGTCCCGACCCCGGATCATCTCCGGGGCCGGCACATACTGAATACGCCTATGGTTCGGCCCGTCCGTTCGCCAGCGTCAGCGTAAGCCAGTCTTCACGCACGCCGCGGCGGACGAGCCGAAACCCCTGAGACCGATAGGCCGCGATCACCCGCGGTCCGTCAGAGACCCGCAGGCCCGACAGCACCAGGGTCGCGTTGCGGTCCATCAGCGCCGCGATCGGCGCCGCCAGCCCCATCAAGGGGCGCGCGAGAATATTGGCCACCACGAGATCGAACGGCGCGCACTCCGCAAAGCGCCGATGGGTCACGCCGGTGGCCGTCAGAACCTCCAGATACCCCTGCACCCCGTTGAGCCGGGCGTTTTCCGCAGCGATTTTCGTCGCCAGCGGATCGATGTCGGTGGCCAGCACCCGCACATGCGCCAGCTTGGCGATGCCGATGGCCAGCACGCCGCTTCCCGTACCCAGATCCAGCACGCGGGAATAGCTGCGGCGCGTCAGAACGCGGCCCAACTCCTCAAGACAGCCCGCCGTGGTGCCGTGATGGCCGGTGCCGAAGGCCTGCGCCGCCTCGATCCGGATGCCGATGGCATTGGCCGGCAGCTTGTCCGCGTCGTGCCCGCCATAGACCATGAAGCGGCCCGCGGTGACCGGCTTCAGCCCCTCGAGGCTTTTCACCACCCAGTCGGTTTCCGGCAGCACGTCCGCCTCGATTTGGGCCGCGAACGCGTCCTTGCCCAGCCGCTCGACAATGCGCGGCGCCGCGTCCTCCGGCGAGCCGTCGAAAAACAGGATTTCGGCGGTCCATGGACCGTCCATCACCTTCTCATAGACGCTGACGGGATAGCCCTCGGTCTCGAACGCCACCTCCAGCAGATCCGAGATCCGCCGGGCTTCGTGTTCGTCCGCCGTCATTCGTGCGCGGATCGTCGGCATGCGTCATTCCTTCATGAAAACCCGAGAGGCCGCACCCGGGAGATTTGGTCCGGCCGGTTGCGTTTCGCGCCTTATAGGCGCTCGCCACGGCCGCCGCCACCCTTCACGCAAGCGCGATTTGAACGCTGTCCGCGGCGCAATTAGGTTGGAGGGCGTTCATCATCAGGAGCCGCGCCATGTCCCGATCTCCCTGCCTTCTCATCCCGCTCGCCGTGGTGCTTGCGCTGGGAACCGCGGGCGCGCCCTCGCCCGCCATGGCCGCGGACTCCGCCCCATGAGCCAAGCCATGGCCCGCGAGCGCGACAAATTGTTCGAGACGCTGAAAAGCGCGCCCGACGAACGCTCCGGCCGCCAGGCCGAGAACGCCATCTGGCAGTTCTGGGTGCGCAGCGCGCCCACACCCGAGATCGAGGCGCGCCTCACCGAGGCCATGCGGGCGCGCAGCAGCTACGATTTTGAGACCGCGCGCGGCATTCTCGACGAGGTGATCCGCAACGCGCCGGACTACGCAGAGGGCTGGAACCAGCGCGCCTTCATCCTGTTCCTGCAGAACAAGCCCGACAAGTCGCTGGAGGACATCGACCGCTGCCTGGAGCTGGAGCCCAGGCATTTCGGCGCGCTGGCCGGCAAGGCGAACATCCTGATGATGCAGGGCCGCGTGGAACTCGCCCAAAAGGCCCTGCGCCAAGCCATCGACATCCACCCGTGGCTGAAGGAACGGCGCATGCTCCTGGAGCCGAAGGGCGAGAAGATCTGAGGGGGAGGCGTGGCCACGTCCGAAGCGCGCCACGCAATGCGATGTCACCCCGGCCTCCGAGCCGGGGCCTACTCTGGTCTCTGCTTGTTGAGGCGCTTGCGGGTTTGGTGGTGAGGCACGAGCTTACGCACAAACGTCCTCATTCGCCGAGCGGCATAGTGGGCCCCTGTGTATTGTCGATGTGTCAGAATGGGTGCGGACGGGAGATCGTTGGGTCCCAGGTTTTGCAGACCGAGAACCGGCACGGATCCCCGCCCGCGCAGACAGATCCAAACCTGAACAGTTGATCGAGGCCGCCGCAACCGGACCTCGCAGCACAGGGACAGGCGCCATGAGGATACACCCTGGCTTCATTGGAATCGATGTTTCCAAGCATCATCTCGATATTTTTGATGGGCTTTACGACACCCATCGGCGCGTTGACAACACGGCCGAGGCCATCGAGGCATGGCTCGCAGGCCTTGGTGAGCGTCAGCTCTTCGTCGTCTTCGAGGCGACGGGCCGCTTTGACCGCACGCTTGCCCGGGCGTTGGCCGGACACGCGCTGCGCTTTGCCCGGGTCAATCCCTCCCGTGCCCGCGACTTTGCCCGCTCACTCGGCCTCATCGCCAAGACGGATGCCATCGACGCCCGCATGCTCGCCGCCATGGGGCAGTGCCTCGATCCGCAGGCCACGCCGGCGGCCGACGAGGCGCGTGACCGGCTCTCCGGCGTACACAAGCGCCGCGACCAGTTGGTCGCCATTCGCCAGCAGGAAAAGCTTCGTCTTGCCGAGGCCCATGAGTGCGAGCGGTCGAGCCTGGAGCGCCACCTTGCCTGGCTGAATGAGGAGATCGCCGCTGTGGAGGCCGAGCGCGCCGCCCTCATCCGGGCCAATGCGACGTTCGCGGGGATGGAAAGGCTGCTGCGCTCCATTCCCGGTATCGGCCCGGTCGCCGCCACGACGCTGATCGCGCTGATGCGTGAGCTCGGCACCACATCGCCCAAGGCGATCGCGGCGCTTGCGGGTCTTGCGCCCTTCAATGTCGACAGCGGCCGTTTCCGGGGCCACCGCGCGATCAAGGGTGGGCGCAAGCGGGTGCGCGACGCCCTCTACATGGCCGCCGTCACCGCGGCGCGCTCCAACTCGCGTTTCAAGGCCTATGCCCGGGCCCTGGTCGATCGCGGAAAACCCTTCAAGGTCACCATGATCGCGCTGGCCAGAAAAATCCTCGTCACCGCAAACGCCATCCTAAGAGACGGTGTCCCGTTCCACGCATGACACACTCAACAACACAGTTGCCGGGTCAAGCCCGGGATGACATCGAGGTTTGGCGCGGTGATTTCCCGAAAGCCGGCCAATCGAGCGTGAGGCGCTCGGTCCTCTCCTTCGTCACCCCGGACGCAACGCGGCGCGCAGTGCCGCCTTGCAGATCCGGGGCGGTGAGGTGCCGCTACCCGTGCAAGCGCTCATAAAGATCGGACCACGTCGGGTTCATCTCTTCAATCAACCTGATCTTCCATGCACGTCGCCATCGCTTGATACGTTTCTCGTCGAGAATCGCGTCCTGGAAGGTCGGATAATCCCGATAGAACACCAACCGCTTACATCCACGGCTTGCCGTGAAGCCTGGGAGGATGTCGTTACGATGTTCGAAAACCCGACGGGCAAGATCGTTCGTCACGCCAACGTACAGGACCCCGTCCGGCTTTGACGCCATGATATAAACCCAAGCGACCATCGGCAGCCCTCTGACCACGAGACGTGCAGAGCGAGCCTCCCGCGCCCCGTCCCGGATCTGCGCAGCGTCATTTCATGCCGCAGCGCGTCCGGGATGACCTTGGGATAGTCTGTGAGAAAGCAAGTCGGACATCAATCGCAAGGAGCCAATAAGGAGCGGGTTCGTCCGGGCAATCCAATCGCGCCCGCAACGAATGACATGAATGACGACTCGAAAGACGGTCAGCCACTTCGCGCCACAGATCGCTCATGCCACGTGGAACCCGGAGTAGATTACCCGGACTTCGCCGGGTGATGACGGGGAGGCAATTGTCCATCACCGCGCTCTCCATCGTCACCCCGGACGCAATGCGGCGCGCAGTGCCGCCTTGCAGATCCGGGGCGGTGGGGCGCCGCTACGTCCGAAACGCGCCACCCATCATGGTGTCATCCCGGCCGCCGAGCCGGGATCCACTCTGACATCCACTTGCCAAGGCGCTCATGATCAGCGGTGCGCTTTCCGCTCGCACAGCCACGTCAACGGCTGGAGCGCGGCATAGTGGGTCCCGGCTCGGGGGCCGGGATGACATCGAGGTTTGGCGCCGCAATTTCCTGAAAGCCGCAAATCGAGCGTGGGGCGCTCGGTCCCAACGCTTATCCCCGGCGCTCGGCCCCTGCCCTTCACGGCTTCTCGACAAAGCTGTCGAGCACGCGTTTCTGGCCGGCTTTTTCGAATTCGATCGTCAGCTTGTTGCCGTCGATGCCGGAAATCGTGCCGTAGCCGAATTTCAGGTGGAACACGCGCTCGCCCGTCGAATAGTCCGACTTGGCGTCCGTGACGCTCTTGGCGATCAGCTCGCCCTCGATCGTCTTGCCGCCGTAGCCGCCGTATTTCGCGCCGCTGTCGGCAAAGCCGCCGGACTTGGCGCGGTTGCGCTGGGCGCGCTGCCAGCCAGGGGTCTCATAGCTGCCGCTCTGGAAGGGATCGCGATTGTCGAACCGGCTGGCGCCATAGCCGCCGCCCATGCCGCCGTAGGAGGTCGACGATTCCATGATCTCCACATGGTCCTCCGGCAGTTCGTCGAGGAACCGCGACGGCAGGCTCGACTGCCACAGCCCGTGAATACGGCGGTTAGTGGCGAACCAGATTTTCGCGCGCTTCTTGGCCCGTGTGATGCCCACGTAGGCCAGCCGGCGCTCCTCCTCGAGCCCTGAGCGGCCGGATTCATCGAGCGCGCGCTGATGCGGAAACAGCCCCTCCTCCCAACCGGGAAGAAACACCGTGTCGAACTCCAGCCCCTTGGCCGAATGCAGCGTCATGATGGAGACGGCGTCGTGGGCGTCGCTGGAATCGCGGTCCATCACCAGCGCAATGTGCTCCAGGAACCCCTGCATGGACTCGAAGTCGTCCATGGAGCGGATGAGTTCCTTGAGGTTGTCCAGCCGCCCCGGCGCATCCGCCGAGCGGTCGTTGCGCCACATCTCGGTGTAGCCGCTCTCGTCGAGAATGATTTCCGCGAGATCCGTGTGCTTGAGCGTCTCGAGC
The DNA here is from genome assembly GCF_003432385.1 of Breoghania sp. L-A4. NCBI lineage: Bacteria > Pseudomonadati > Pseudomonadota > Alphaproteobacteria > Hyphomicrobiales > Stappiaceae > Breoghania > Breoghania sp. L-A4. Next base: position 3,598,023 of record NZ_CP031841.1, read on the forward strand.
TGGCCGCGCCAGCGGGCGAAATCGCTCAGCACGCCCTGCAGAACGCCGCGCGCCTTGGCGCGCAGCTCCTCGGTCTGGACCAGCTCCGCCGCCGCCTGCATCAGGGGAATGCCCTTGGCGCGCGCCAGCCCGTGCACCAGCCCCAGCGTCGCTTCGCCAAGGCCCCGCTTGGGCGTGTTGACGATGCGCTCGAATGCCAGATCGTCCGACGGCTGCAGCATGGCGCGGAAATAGGCGAGAGCGTCGCGGATCTCCATGCGCTCATAGAAGCGCGGGCCGCCGATGACGCGGTAGTTCAGACCCAGGGTGATGAAGCGGTCCTCGAACTCGCGCATCTGGAAGGACGCGCGCACCAGAATCGCCATGTCGTTGAGCGCGTGGCCATCGCGCTGCAACTGCTCGATGTCCTCGCCGATCGCGCGCGCTTCTTCTTCCGAATCCCAGACGGAGGCCACGGATACGCGCTCGGCGTCGGGATCCTTGCTGTCGGTGAACAGTGTCTTGCCCAAACGCCCCTCGTTCTTGGCGATCAGGTGCGAGGCGGCGGCGAGGATATGCGGCGTGGAACGGTAGTTGCGCTCCAGCCGGATGACCACCGCGCCGGGAAAATCGTGCTCGAAGCGCAGGATGTTGTCGACCTCGGCGCCGCGCCAGCCGTAAATCGACTGGTCGTCGTCGCCCACGCAGCAGATGTTGCGGTTGCCCTGCGCCAGCAGCCGCAGCCAAAGATACTGGGCGACGTTGGTGTCCTGATACTCGTCCACCAGCATGTAGCGGAAGCGGTCCTGGAAGCCCTTGAGCACGTCCGGGTGTTCGCGAAACAGCCGGATGCAATGCAGCAGCAGATCGCCGAAATCGGCGGCGTTGAGGATCCGCAGCCGCTCCTGATAGTCCTCGTAGAGTTTTCCGGCCGTGCCGTTGCCGAAGGAGCGCCGTTCGCCCTCGGGCACCTCGGATGGCGCGAGGCCGCGGTTCTTCCAGCCGTCCATGACTTGCGCGAACTGCCGCGCCGGCCAGCGCTTGTCGTCCAGCCCCTCCGCCTTGATCAACTGCTTGATCAGCCGCAACTGGTCGTCGGTGTCGAGAATGGTGAAATCGGGCCGCAGGCCGACCAGCTCCGCATGCCGGCGCAGGATCTTCACGCCGATGGAATGGAAGGTACCGAGCCAGGTCATGCCCTCGGCCGTGGGGCCGACCAGCGCCGCGATGCGCTCCTTCATCTCGCGCGCCGCCTTGTTGGTGAAGGTGACGGACAGAATCTGGCCCGGATAGGCGCGCTCGGTCGCCAGAATATGCGCGATGCGGGTGGTCAGAACGCGAGTCTTGCCGGTGCCGGCGCCCGCCAGCACCAGAACCGGCCCGTCGATGGTTTCCACCGCCCGGCCCTGCTCGGGGTTGAGGCCATTGAGATAATCCGGCGCGCGCTGGGACCGCGCGGCGAGCGCCCGCGCCGCAATGCCGCCGCCGGCCGGAGCGTCCTGCCCGGGCGTTGAGCCGTGTGCTTGCACGGATCCGGACACAGGCTGTGGCGCTCCGACGCCCCAATCATCCAAATCGTCGTCGGAATACCCGTTCGGGTCTGTCATGCGCCGCCTTGCGAATCCGTGATGCTTTGCGGAACAATATAGCAACAAATGGGGCGCATGCGAGGCGTGTGGACGCGTTTTTTAGCCCCCCGCCTCGCAGGCACACAAGACCGCCGCTCAGCCCTCGCGCGCGGGGCGCAGCATGCGCATGAAGATGCCGTCCCGGTCCAGCACCGCGTGCTTCAGCGCGCCGAGCACATGCAGAGCCACCAGCGGCAGCAGCACCGAGGACGCCACTTCGTGGATCTCCTCCATCGCCTCGTGCAGCTCGCGGTTGCGCTCGAGCGGCGATGCGAGCTGGACCATCCCGAAGACGTCGATCGGCTGGCCGGTGGTCCAGATGGACAGGGGACCGGTGATGACCAGGGCGAGCGTCGCCAGGATCAGGCCCCATTGCACAAGGATGGAAAGAAGCAGGATCAGCCGCGGATCCTCGGCCTTCTTGGGATTGCCTTGCGTGAAGCGCCAGGCAATGCGGGCCAGCACAGTGACCACGGCGATCATGCCGATCGAGACGTGCAGCGCGCGCAGCGATGCACCCGCCTCCCGCCCGAGATCCTCGAACTGCTCACCGATGAGGAAAAGCGCGATCACCAGAACGGCGACCAGCCAATGCAGGGCGATTGAAATCCAGCCGTAGCCAGCCCGCGTATCCGTCAGCGCCATCATCCATCTCCACCAATGTCTTGTGGTGCGAGAAAAGAACAGGTGCGGCGCCGCGACAAGTTAAACATTCGTAATGGTGAATGTGAGATAAGACTTATCGAACACTGCTCAGATCTCTCCCACCAGATCGAACCAGTCGTCCTCACTGATCACGTCGACGCCGAGCTCCTCGGCCTTCTTGAGTTTCGAACCGGCGCCCGGTCCGGCGATGACCAGATCGGTCTTCTTCGACACCGAGCCCGCGACCTTGGCGCCGAAGCGCTCGGCCATGGCCTTGGCCTCGTCGCGCGTCATGCGTTCCAGCGATCCGGTGAACACCAGCGTCTTGCCGGCCACCGGCGAGCCGGTGTCCGCGATCTTTTCCGCATCAACCGGGGTGACCTCGGCCAGCAACGCCTCGAGCACCTCGCGGTTGTGCGGCTCGGAGAAGAATTGCACGAGAGCCTCCGCCACGACCTCGCCGACACCGTCGATGTTGTTGAGCTCCGCCCAGGCGTCGCCCGCGTGGTCCTCCGCCGCGCGCATGGCCCTGGCGAAGGCCTCCCACGAGCCGTAGGCGCGCGCCAGCAGCTTGGCGTTGCCCTCGCCCACATGGCGGATACCCAGCGCATAGATGAAACGGTGCAGATCGATCTCGCGCCGCTCGTCGATGGCGTCGAAGAGGTTTTTCGCCGACGTCTCGCCCCAGCCGTCCTTGTTCTTGAGCCTGGTCAGCGAGGCCGCGTCGCGCCTCCGCAGCGTGAAGATGTCGGCGGGGTTCTTCACCATCCCGTCGGCGTAGAAGGCGTCGACCTGCTTGTCGCCCAGACCTTCGATGTCGAAGGCGTTGCGCGAGACGAAATGCTTCAGCTTCTCGGTCGCTTGCGCGGGGCAGATCAGCCCGCCGGTGCAGCGGCGGATGGCGTCGATGCGGCCGGTCTTGGGATGCACCTCGCGCACCGCGTGGCTGCCGCAGGCGGGGCACGTGGTCGGAAAGGCGAAGGGTTCGGCATCCGGCGGGCGCTTGGTCAGGTCCAAGTCGATGATCTGCGGGATCACGTCGCCGGCGCGCTGGATGCGCACCGTGTCGCCGACGCGAATGTCCTTGCCGCCGCGCAACGGCTCGCCATCCTGGCCCACGCCCCTGATGTAGTCCTCGTTGTGCAGCGACGCGTTGGAAACCACCACGCCGCCGACGGTGACGGGTTCGAGCTTGGCCACCGGCGTCAGCGCGCCGGTGCGGCCGACCTGGATCTCGATGGCGTTGAGGATGGTGAAGGCCTTCTCGGCCGGGAACTTGTGCGCGATCGCCCAGCGCGGACTGCGCGAGACGAAGCCCAGCCGCTTTTGCAGATCCAGCCGGTCGATCTTGTAGACGACGCCGTCGATGTCGTAGCCGAGCGTCGCGCGCGTCTCCTCGATATGATGGTAGACGTCGATCAGTTCCTCGACGCTCTCGCAGCGTTTCATCAGCGGGTTGGTCGCGAAACCCCACTGGCTGAACACATCGATCATGCCCATCTGGGTGTCGGCCGGCATGGCGCTCATCTCGCCCCAGGCATAGGCGAAGAAGCGCAGCGGCCGCTGGCGGGTGATCTCGACGTTGAGCTGGCGCAGGGAGCCGGCAGCGGCGTTGCGCGGATTGGCGAAGGGCTTGCCGCCGTTGCCGACCATGCGCTCGTTCAGCGCCGTGAAATCCGCGTGCGCCATGTAGACCTCGCCGCGCACCTCGACGATGTCCGGCACGTCCTTGGGGAGAGACCGCGGAATGTCGTCGATGGTCTCGGCGTTGCGGGTGACGTTCTCGCCCGTGGCGCCGTCGCCGCGGGTGGCGGCGGAGACCAGCCTGCCCTGCTCGAAGCGCAAAGAAAGCGACAGGCCGTCGATCTTCGGCTCGGCGGTGACCGCCAGCGGCCCCTTCAGCGGATCGTATTTGAGAAAGCGGCGCACCCGGCCGACGAAATCGCGCACGTCGTCGTCGGAGAACGCATTGTCCAGCGACAGCATCGGGATCGCGTGGGTGATCTTGCCGAAGGCTTCCTGGGGCGCCGCGCCGACCTTCACCGACGGGGAATCCGCACGCACCAGATCGGGAAAGCGCTTCTCGATGGCCGCGTTGCGCTGGCGCAGGGCGTCGTATTCGGCATCCGAGATGCTCGGCGCGTCGTCGCGATAATAGCGCGCGTCGTGGGCGGAAATTTCCTCCGCCAGCCGGGCGAGCTCGGCGGCGGCCTGCTCCGGCGTCAGATCGTCAACATCGAGCAGGGCGGGATCGGATCGGGTCATGAAGGGCCTTCGAGCGAGACAACGTGCGAGAGCGGTCCCCGACGCCGGGAATCGCTTCACCCATTATGCCGCCGGGACCCCGGTTTGCGGAAGGGCGTTGACGTCGTCAACAAGCCCCAGGCGCCGGACGATCACCGCAAGCGTGGCCGGCTCGATCGTCAGGGCGAACGCATCGGCCAGCAGCCGCGCCAGATCCTTCGCATCCGTGATCTGGCGCTTGCTCACGACGTCGCCGCACACCTCGGTCACCGAGGTGTTGAAGGCGCTGACGCGGCCGCCCGGTGTCAGCCGGTTGATTGTCAGGTTGGTTGAAAACGGCATCTTGTCCCAGCGCGCGCACAGGAAATTGGCGGCCTCTACGTCACACGGCGGGACCGGCGCGCGGTCGAAGCCATACAGTGAACTCCAGCCATCATACTCTTCGCGCTGCAGCACCGTTTCTCCCGTTTCCATGTCATTGATCAGACGGTAGGCCTGACCCATCTGCCGCTCGATCCGGCCGAGCGCGACCGGGATCGGCCAGCGCGCGCCCGGTCCGCCAAACCCCACGTCGGCGAGCCACTCCAGCCCCTCGATGGTGACGATGAACGCGAGATGCGCGCGCGGCCCGGGCTCGCCACCGTCCCGATACACCCGCGCCAGCACCGGTGCGACGGAAAAGCCCAGCGCCTCGAGCGCGAGCCGGAAGAGACCGTTGAGCTCGAAGCAGTAGCCGCCGCGGCCGCCTTTGAGCAGCTTGTCGCTGAGCGCCTCCGGGTCCAGCGCCGGCACGACGCCGGTCAACGGATCAATGTCCTCGAAGGAAATGGAGCAAAGTTGGCGCTCCTGCAGAATCGCCAGGCCCGCGGCCGTCGTCGCGGGCGCGGCGATTCCCAGACGATCCAGATAGCAATCGATGTCGAAGGTCACAGCCGGCTCCAGTTCAATCCGCGACACGCAACAGGCCCGCGTTCGCTGACGGGACGTTTCGCCCCATGATCATGGCACTTCAAGCGTTCTGCCTACGCCACATTGGCCTTTTCATGCCCACATCTCTACGCCCCTCCCGCCGTCCAGGCTGTGATGCGCGCCACAATTTTTACCCTTGTCAAATGTCCGGACAATTTCGCGGCGTATCCAACCGGCTCGGCGCTCGGGAAACGCCATGCCCGCGCGAGCGTGGAACTTCCGCCTCCGTGAGGGGTTGGATGATCACACAACCTGACCAAGGAGAATCGCAATGGAAAACCGTGACCGAGAGACAACCGTCGTCCACAGCGCCAACGGATCGGGCGCCGGATGGTTTATCGCCGGCGCCCTGGTGGTCGCATTGATCGCCGGCGGCCTGTTCTTCATGAATGGCGGGATTTCGACGGACAGGACGGTCGATATCGAGGTGACGACGCCGCCCGCCGCGACCGAACCGGCCGCGCCAGCCGCACCGGCCGAATAACAGCCGCGCCCGCGACACTCAGTGCGCGCCGGCCATCAACTGCTGGGCCGCAGCGCGCGCCTCGTCCGTGATGACGCTGCCCGCCAGCATGCGGGCGATTTCCTCGCGGCGTTCTGCCTCACCGATCGGATTGACGCGGGTGGCGACCCGATCCGCGTCGATCGCTTCCTTGGCGATCAGAAGATGACCGATGGCGCGCGCGGCAACCTGCGGCGCATGGGTGACGGTGAGCACCTGCACGGTGGCAGCGAGGCGCGCCAGGCGGTGACCGATGGCTTCCGCCACAGCCCCACCAACGCCGGTGTCGATTTCATCGAAGACCAGCGTCGGTGCGGAGCCCTTGTCGGCCAGCGAGACTTTCAGCGCCAGCAGGAAGCGCGACAGCTCACCCCCCGACGCCACCTTCATCATCGGCCCCGGACGGGTGCCTGGGTTGGTCTGCACCCAGAATTCCGCCTGATCGATGCCATCGGCCGTGCGCGCTTGCGGGTCGGAGGCGAGTTGCACGATGAACCGCGCGCGCTCCAGCTTCAGCGCCGGCAGCTCCAGGGCCACGACGGCTTCCAGCGCGGCGGCCGTCTCGTGCCGCCTGCCGCTGAGTGCAAGAGCAAGCGCATCGTAGGTGGCGCGTGCCTCTTGCACCGCGCTTTCCAGCTTGCCGAGCTTTTCCTCGCCCGCGTCCAGATCGCTGAGATCGGCGGCCATGCGGTCGCGCAGGGCGGGCAGTTCGTCCACCGGCACGGAAAACTTGCGGCCCGCGGCGCGCAGGGCGAACAGCCGCTCCTCGGTCTGCTCCAGCTCACGGGGATCAAAATCGGTTTCACGCAAGGCATGTTCGAGACTGCCGCGTGCGTCTTCCAGCGCATCCAGCGCCTGACCCAGCGAGGTGATCGGAGCGCTCAGCAAGCCGCCCGCCTGATCAGCCTTGCGCTCAAGCCGGCGCAACAGCCCGGCGAGCTCGGGAATCGGCGAGCCGTTGCCGTGCAGCGCTTCATGCGCCTCGCCGATGTCGCCGGCGACCTTCTCCACCTGCATCATCTGGTGACGGCGCGCGGCCAAATCCTCCTCCTCGCCCGGCTGCGGGGCGAGTGTGGTCAACTCGTCAACGGCGGCGCGCAGGAAATCCGCCTCTCGGCGCGCGTCCTCGATGCGGGCGCGATGATCCTTGAGCGCCTTGTCCGCGGCGCGAACGGCGCGATAGGCCTCGGTGACGGCCGCCGCGTCGGCTTCCAACCCGCCAAACGCGTCCAGCAGCGCCCGGTGGCTGGCGGGATCCACCAACGCCCGGTCATCGTGCTGGCCGTGGATCTCGACGAGTTGCGTGCCGATCTCGCGCAGCAGGCTGGCGCTGACGGGACGGTCGTTGATGAAGGCGCGGGTGCGGCCATCGGCACTCTGGGCGCGGCGCAGGATGATGTCGCCGTCATCCTCGATATCGTTGGCCCTGAGAAGCGACCGCGTGGGGTGATCCACCGCGACATCGAAGGCCGCGGTAACCTGGCCCTGGCTTTCGCCGTGCCGCACCAGCGAGGCGTCGCCACGTCCGCCAAGCGCCAGCGACAGCGCGTCGAGGAGGATCGACTTGCCCGCGCCGGTCTCGCCGGTCAGAACCGTCATTCCGGCGGTGAAATCGATATCCAGCCGGTCGATCAGAACGATATCGCGGATCGAAAGCGCTGCCAGCATGGGCGGTGTGATGTCTCTAAAAGAGAAAACTAGAGAATGTTGATACCGTCAAACGCCTTGCTGATCCAGCTGCCTTCATCGGCGCTGGGTTCATAGCCGCCCTTCTTGAGCAGCGTGTAGGCGTCCTTGTACCAGCGGCTGTCGGGGAAGTTGTGACCCAGAACGGCGGCGGCTGTCTGCGCTTCGGATACGACGCCGAGCGAGAAATACGCCTCCGTCAGGCGGGCCAGCGCCTCTTCCACGTGGCGCGTCGTCTGGTAGCGCATGACCACTTCGCGGAACCGGTTGATGGCCGCGATATAATTGCGCTTGTCCAGATAGTAGCGCCCGACTTCCATTTCCTTGCCGGCCAGCTGATCCTGGGTCACCCGGATCTTCTTCTTCGCGTCGGCGGCGTATTCGCTGTCGGGATAGCGGCGCACCAGCTCCGACATCGCCTCGAGCGCCTTCTCCGTGGTCTTCTGGTCACGCGTCACGTCCGGCATCTGACGGAAGTAGGACTGGCCGATGATGTAGAGTGCGTAGGCCGCGTCCGGGCTGCCGGGATGCAGCGTCACGAAGCGCCGCGCCGAATTGATGGCTTCCTGGTACTTGCCGCGCGAATAATTGGCAAAAGCGATGTTGATCAGCGATTTGCGCGCGTACTCGGAATAGGGATGAAGCCGGTCGACTTCCTCGAATTTCTTCGCGGCGCCACTCAGATCTCCGCTGGCGCGCAGGGCGAGACCCTCGTTGTAGAGCTGATCCGCCGGCGTGTCGTCGAGCGCCAGGTCGTCGGTCTCGTTGGACGCGCAGGCGGCGACCGCCAACAGTCCCACCAGGGACGCGGCGCGCAAGGCGCGTGTGAAACCGTTGCGCTTCGCGCGGCTCGTTGACGTCAGACTACGCAGCACCTGGAGGCTCTCCCTCGCGTGACGGACCGCTGCTTGCGATCCCTAAACATGGCCATACCATACGGCCAGCCATTCAAACGGCAACCGGATATCCGTGCTTCTAGCCGAATATTGCCTTCAGCGTAAGCGCCAGCGCGCGCTTTCGTTCAACGGCTCGACCGAACAATTCCCGTGCATGCGAAATCGCGCGGCTTTGCAACTTTTTTAAGGCGTGAGGGGAACCCAGGCGGAAACGCTCTGGAATAATGGCCGCTCAGGAATGGTCCGGGCCGTAGGCGGGGGCGGAAATGTCGCTCGTCAGATCGACCGGGCGTGATTCGCGTTCGCGGCGCGCCGGACCCTCGACGATCTCATAGGCATCCTCGTCGCTGAACAGCGCGATGAGAACGGCATTGTTCATGGCGTGCCCGGCCTTGAACGAGCGGTACTCACCGAGAATAGGCAGACCGGAGAGCGCCAGATCGCCAACCGCGTCCAGCGTCTTGTGGCGGACGAACTCGTCCGCCCAGCGGGTGCCTTCGGGATTGAGCACCCGATCGCCATCGATGGCGACGGAGTTTTCCAGCGACGAACCGCGGGCAAACCCCATGGCCCAGAGCTTCTCGACGTCGCTGACGCGGCCGAAGGTGCGCGCGCGCGCGATCTCGGTGCGGAACAGCTCCGGCGTCAGATCGCCGACAAACGACTGGCGGCCGATCAGCGGCGTCTCGAAATCGATGGTGACGTCGAACCGCATCCCCTCATAGGGCCGCAGTTCGCTGACCGCGCCCTTGTTCTCGACACGAATGGGCTTCTTGATACGGATGTAGCGGCGCAGCGCGGCCTGCTTCACGAGACCGACCTGATCAATGGCGTCGACGAACTGGATGGCGCTTCCGTCCATCACAGGCACTTCGTCGCCGTCGAGTTCGACGAGCACGTTGTCGACACCGAGGCCGCGCAGGGCCGCCATCAGATGCTCGATCGTGCAGACAGACGCGGATTTCTTGCCGATCACCGTGCACAGCGCGGTTGCGGAAACAGCCGACCAGATGGCGTCGATTTCAACTTCCGATCCGTCGGCGCCCGTGCGCACGAACACGATTCCGGTGTTTTCATCCGCGGGATAGAGCGTGAGCGAGGCGGGTTCACCGGAGTGAACGCCAATGCCGGACAAGCGAATCTGGTCTGCGAGAGTCTGCTGCTTGCTGCTCATGTCCGTCATTCAGAAATCCCCGCGCAGCCCGGAGGCCGCTCCCCTCGCCGCATCAGCGCCCCGCCGATGCGTCTATCATTCGCTGTTTTTCGCCGTTTTCCGGGACCGAGCCGCTCCTGGAAAGACCAGAGGGTGGCATTGAATCGATTCCGTTCATCAACCGTGAACGGACAATAGCGCTCGCGCCGCAGGGGCCGAAATAAAGCTTTATTACGCATTGTAACGAAAGTCGCGCCGGCATCGGCCCAACCCACGGCCGCCCACCGAGCCACAAGGGGTGCTCAAACGCAAACGGCCCGGCAAAATGCCGAGCCGCCGCCTTGCGAAGGGCAGTGAGAAAGCCTGTGCGTCAGTTGGCCTGACGACGCAGGAACGCCGGGATTTCCAGCTGATCGTCATCCGAGGCGTGGTGAGCCTGAGACGCCATGCGACCCTGATGATCCTGACGGGGATGCGGATCCTGACGGCCATGCGGATCGAGCTGACCCGCCGCGCCGCGCGGCTGAGGCGCCGCCGGACGCTGGGTGTACTCGGCCGGAGCCGGCTGACGCTGTTCGGGCGCATGATGGGCGTAGGCATCCTCGCCCTCATAGCCTTCGGCGTCGTCCTCGCGGCGGCCGAGGCCGCTGGCCAGACGGCGCAACAGGCTCATCGGCCGACGATCGTCTTCGCCATGCTCGTCGTAATGTTCACCAGCCTGATGAATTTCAGCCTGCACCATCGGCGGAAAGTCTTCCACACGCGGCATCCGCGGCGCGGCATCCGCCGCCACCGGCGGGATGTAGGGTTCGGCCGCGGGCTCAGGCGCGGCCCGCGGGGCCACCGGAAGGGCATCCACTTCCACCGGCACGTCCGGCTCGCTGACCAGCGCGGGGTTCGGCTGGTAGCTTTCGATGGTCACGCCGGGGTCGGTCGCGACCGGGGTCGGCATGGCGATGGCCAGCTCGGCTTCCAGACGCTCGGCCGGGTCCGGCTCGATGCGGGTGGGGGCTGCCGGCGTGGCAGCGACCTGTTCGCGCGGTGCGGAGGAGCGCGTGGTCGCCGATTTCAGCCGCTCGGCCAGTTCGGCCATGCGGGCTTCGGCCGGCGAGGAATCCTCGCGCATGTCGCGGTCGATGCCCGTGGCGACGACGGAGACGCGGATGGAGCCTTCCATGCCCTCGTCAAAGGTCGCGCCCATGATGATGTTGGCTTCCTCGTCGACTTCCTCGCGGATGCGGGTCGCCGCCTCGTCCACCTCGAACAGGGTCATGTCCTTGCCGCCGGTGATCGAGATCAGCAGGCCCTTGGCGCCCTTCATCGTGGTCTCGTCGAGCAGCGGGTTGGCGATCGCCGCCTCGGCGGCCTGCAGCGCGCGGCCGTCGCCGGAGGATTCACCGGTGCCCATCATCGCCTTGCCCATGCCGCGCATGATCGAGCGGACATCGGCGAAGTCGAGGTTGATGAGGCCTTCCTTGACCATCAGATCGGTGATGCAGGCAACACCGGAATAGAGCACCTGATCGGCCATCGCGAAGGCATCCGCGAAGGTCGTCTGGGCATTGGCGAGCCGGAACAGGTTCTGGTTGGGAATGACGATGAGCGTATCGACATTCTGCTGCAGTTCCTCGATGCCGTGCTCGGCCAGGCGCATGCGGCGCTGGCCTTCGAACTGGAACGGCTTGGTGACGACGCCGACGGTGAGAATACCGCGTTCGCGCGCCGCCCGGGCGATCACGGGAGCCGCACCGGTGCCGGTGCCGCCGCCCATGCCGGCGGTGATGAACACCATATGCGCGCCGGTCAGGTGGTCGTTGAGCTCGTCGAGAACTTCTTCCGCTGCCGCGCGGCCGACTTCCGGCTGCGACCCCGCACCCAGACCTTCGGTGACCGCGACGCCCATCTGGACGACGCGCTCGGACTGCGACAGGGCCAGCGCCTGGGCGTCGGTGTTGGCGACGACGAAGTCGCACCCCTGCAGGCCGGCCTGGATCATGTTGTTGACGGCGTTGCCGCCGGCGCCACCGATTCCGAAGACGGTGATCCTCGGCTTCAGCTCCGTTATATCGGGCATTTTGAGATTGATGGTCATGGCTTCCTCATATCCTTCCCGCGCGCCCTGAGACGGGCGGGCGGACTTCCCTCGCAAGTATCAAACCGGCTTTCGCCGCTACACGGCCCCACCACGAGCCGCAATTCAGAAACTCTCCCGGAACCACTGGCCCACACGCGCCAGATAACCGGTTCCGGTCATTCGCAGCTGCCGGCTGCGATCGGGTACGAACTGCTCCATCTGCGAGACTTGCGGATAGATCAGCAGGCCGACGGCGGTCGAAAAGGCAGGGCCTTTCGCCGCTTCCGGCAATCCTGTGATGCCCAGCGGGCGGCCGAGGCGCACGTGGCGCCCAAGGATCAGCCGCGCCTGTTCGGCGAGGCCGGTCATCTGGCTCGCACCGCCGGTGAGCACGACGCGCTTGCCGACCTGGCCGGCGAAGCCCGAGGCGTTGAGACGGTCGCGCACCAGCTCCAGCGTCTCCTCGATGCGCGGGCGAATGATCTTTGTCAGCACGCTGCGCGGGATCTGCTGCGGCAGGTCGCTTTCCTCGTCGACCGGCGGCACGCTGAGCAGATCGAAATCGTCGCCGCCGCCGGGCAAGGCGTTACCATACAGCGTCTTAATGCGTTCGGCGTCGCGCAGCCGGGTGGAGAGCCCGCGCGCGATGTCCGTGGTGACGTGATGGCCGCCGATGGCGATGGCGTCCACATGCACGGCCTGTCCCTCGACGAAGACGGCGAGCGACGTGGTGCCGCCGCCGAAATCGATGCAGGCGACGCCGAGTTCCGCCTCGTCGTCGACCAGGGTCGACAGGCCAGAAGCGAAGGGCGTGGCCACCATGGTCTCGACCTGCAGATGGCCGCGGTTGACGCAAAGCTCGAGATTGCGCACCGGCGGTGTGTCGGCGGTCACCACATGCATGTCGACGCCGAGCTTGCGGCCGATCATGGCGCGCGGATCATGGATGCCGCGGTTGCCGTCCAGCGTGTAGGCGATGGGCAGCGCGTGCACGATGGCGCGCCCGTCGACCGCGAAATGATCGCCGCCGGCGGTCAGCACCCGCTTGATGTCGGCCTCGGTGACCGCGTCGCCGTTGAGATCGACGCTGGCGCAGAAGATCTCGCTGGAAAGCCGGCCGCAGGTGGTGTTGACCAGCAGGCTCTCGACCGTCACCCCGGCCATGCGCTCGGCGGAATCCACCGCCAGGCGGATCGCCTGCTCGGCCAGGTCCAGATCGATGACGACGCCGGACTTGATGCCGCGGGAGCGCTGGTAGCCGTAGCCGAGCACCTCGACCGAATGGGTGCGGCCGGGCAGGGTTTCGTTTTCCTCGCGCGGGGTCAGCTTGGCGATCAGGCAGCACACCTTGGTCGAGCCGACATCGAGCACGGAAATGATCACGGAGCGGCGGCTGGGCAGCGGCTGCATGCGCGGCAGATAGGGAGAGGACGGCGACGCCATCAGGTGTCCTTCCCGTTCTTGTCAGCGCCATGGCGCGGTTGGCCGGAGGTCTGCCGGCGCAGCGCAGCATCCTTGGTGAGCCGCACCACAACGCGGTCGGCAAGCCGCAGGTCCACCGCGACGATGTCGCGCGACAGCAGGCCGCTGTCGTCGTCCAGACGCACCAGCTCGCTCAACGCCGCGTCGACGCCCTCTTCGGGCAGCCGCACGGTGATGCCGTTCTCAAGCACGAGATTCCAGCGGCGGTCGGCGATGAGGACGGCGGCGCGCACCCGCGAGCGCAACGACGGCATCGCGTCGAGCATGTCCGCCATGGCCTTGCCGCGTTCCTGGGCGCCGTGGCCCACCAGCAGCAGCAGGTTGGCATAGCGCTCGTCGACATCGTCGGTGATCACGCGGCCGTCGGCGTCGATGATCGAGATGATCTGGCCGCGCTGCCACAGGGCGAAGGGCTCGCGCTCCTCGACCGTGACCTGCAGCGTGCCGGGATAGAATTTCTGAACCGAGACGTTCTTGACCCAGGCGATCCGGGCGAGCCGGTCGCGCGCGGCCTGCGCGTCGAACAACAGAAGCGAGGAGCCATCGCGGATTTCGAGCGCTTCCAGGATCTGGAATTCGTCGGTCTCGCGCTGACCGGAGAGCTTGATCGCCTCGAAGGAGAAGCCCGCCGCCGCCGTCACCGTGTCGGCGACCGCCAGGGTGTGCCCGCCGAGCACGATGCCATACAGCCCGGTGGCCGCGAGGAAGCCCGCGGCGCCCGCGCGTCCGGCCCAACGCGGCAGGAAGGCGAGGAAGCCGGCGGAACGCCAGACAGGCCTCTGGTGCAGACGCGCGACGCCGCTGCGACGCGAAACGGCTTTCGCCGGCGCCTGCCGCGGTTCGTCCTGTCGTCTCTTCACCGATCGCAACTCGCGTTCTCCACAATCCAACTTACAAGCTCGGGGAAACCGTGCCCCGCGTGGGCCGCCATTTCCGGCACCAGCGAGGTCGCCGTCATTCCCGGCTGCGTATTAACTTCCAGGCAAATCAGTTCGCCGATGCCGTGAAGGCGGTCGTCATAGCGGAAGTCCGCCCGTGTCACGCCTGCACAACCCAACGCACGATGAGCCGTCAGGGTTAATTTCTGTACTTCTTGGTAAATATTCGGTGAAATTTCTGCCGGGAGGATGTGTTTAGATCCGCCAGCCACATATTTCGCGTCAAAGTCGTAAAAGTGGTGCCCTTCGGCAACAATGTCGATAACCCCAAGAGCGACGTCGCCCATCACCGCGCAGGTCAGTTCGCGCCCCGCGACATAGCGTTCGACCATGACGATGTCGCCGTAGGGCCAATCGTCGGCATAGAGCTGCTGAGGGGGATGCTCGGCATCCTCGCCGACGATCAGCACGCCAAAACTCGACCCCTCGTTGACCGGCTTGACCACATAGGGCGGCTTCATCGGGTGCGCCTTGGCGGCCTCGAGCCGATGCATGACCTTGTGCTCGGCGACCGGAACGCCGGCGGCCTTCATCACCGCCTTGGCGCGGTCCTTGTTCATCGCCAGCGCTGAAGCCATCACACCGGAATGGGTGTAGCGAATGCCCAGCACCTCCAGAAGACCCTGGATACAGCCGTCTTCCCCGTAGGGTCCATGCAGCGCGTTGAACGCCACATCCGGCTTCAAGTCCTTGAGAACAGTGGCGATATCCCGTGTAACGTCAACGCGCGTGACGGGGTAGCCAGCCTCCTCCAGCGCGTCCGCACAGGCATTGCCGGAGGACAGGCTGACGGGCCGTTCCGATGACCAGCCCCCATCAGGACGGCGACGTGTTTCTTACCGGTCATCTTTCGACCCCATACGTTCAGACTTGTGAAAATTCTTCGATCGCGACGCCGTCGGGGAACAGACCCAGACGCTTGATTTCCCATTCAAGGACAATGCCGGAATGCGCGCGCACGCGGCCGCGCACGGTCTCGCCGAGACGCTCCAGATCGCTCGCCGTGGCATCGCCCGTGTTGATCATGAAATTGCAGTGCATCGGCGACATCTGCGCGCCGCCGATGGTCAGACCGCGGCAGCCGGCCGCGTCGACTTCCTTCCACGCGGAGCTGCCGGGCGGGTTTTTGAATGTGGAGCCGCCGGTCTTCTCGCGGATCGGCTGGGCGTTCTCGCGATGCTCAACGACCGCAGCCATCTCGGCACGGATGACCGCTTCATCGCCGGGAACGCCCTCGAACACGGCGCTGGTGAAGACCCAGTCCTTCGCGGCATTCGAGTGACGGTAGGCATAGTCCATATCCGCGTTGGAGAGCACGTGGAGGCGTCCCTCGCGATCCACGGCGGTCAGCTCCACCATGCGCTCGCGCGTCTCCGTGCCGTGCGCGCCGGCGTTCATGCGCAACGCGCCGCCGACGGCGCCCGGAATGCCGGTGTAGAACGCAAAGCCGCTCAGCCCCGCCTTGGCGGCGGCTTCCGCCAGACGCTTGTCCGGCACCGCCGCTCCGACCCGCAGCCGGTTCGCGCCGGCGTCCTCGATCTGGCCGAACCCGCGCGCGCCGAGCCGGATGACAACGCCCTCGATGCCCCGTCGCGCACCAGCAGATTGGAGCCGAGGCCGATCGGCAGCACCGGGATTTCACTGGGCAGCAGCGCCAGGAACGCCGCCAGATCCGCCTCGTCGGCGGGCTGGAAGAGAAGCTGCGCGGGTCCGCCAACGCGAAACCACGTGACCGTGGAAAGCGCGTGGTTCGGCAACAGGCTACCGCGGATACCGGCAAAGCGTCCCTGTCCCAGCTCCGACAAGAGATCGGGAAAGCTCACGATGCCTTGCCCTCGCCCATGGCGTCGAGCTGGCCGGGAAGGCTGGCCGCCCACTGGGTGATGTTGCCAGCCCCGAGACAGACGACGTAATCACCCTCCTCCGCGAGGCCCGCGACGAGCCCCGCCAGCGCCTGAGGTCCTTCGAGCGCATAGACATTGCGATGGCCGCGCGCCCGGATGCCCGAGACCAGCGCATCGCGATCCACGCCCTCGATCGGCGCCTCGCCCGCCGGATAGACCGGGGCGACGATTACCGTGTCGGCGTCGTTGAGACAGGCGCAGAAATCGTCAAACAGGCTCTGCAGGCGCGTGTAGCGATGCGGCTGCATCACCGCGATGACCTTGCCCTGCGCGGCCGAGCGGGCGGCGGCGAGGACGGCGCGGATCTCGATCGGGTGATGGGCGTAGTCGTCGTAGACGTCGATGCCGCGCGCCGCGCCCACATGGGTGAAGCGCCGCTTGACGCCCCCGAAGCCGGCCAGACCCTTGCGGATGGCCTCATGCGGGATATCGAGGTGATCGGCGATGGCGACGGCGGCGGTGGCGTTGGAGATGTTGTGTAGCCCCGGCATGGGCAGCACGAGGTCTTCAAGCGTCTCCTCGCGGCCGCTCGCCCGATCGCGGATGACGACGGAGAAGTGCGACTTGCCCCCTTGGTATCGACGCCGAAATAACGCACATCGGCCTGGGGGTTCGCGCCATAGGTGATGATCAGCCGATCCTCGATGCGGCCCACGAGCGCCTGCACTTCCGGATGGTCGAGGCACATCACCGCGCAGCCGTAAAACGGCACGTTCTCGATGAACTGCTCGAACGCCGCGCGGACGTTGTCGAAATCGCCATAATGGTCGAGATGCTCGGGATCGATGTTGGTGACCACGGCGATGTCGGCGGGCAGCTTGACGAAGGTGCCGTCGGATTCATCGGCCTCCACCACCATCCAGTCGCCCTCGCCGATGCGCGCGTTGGTACCATAAGCGTTGATGATGCCGCCGTTGATCACGGTGGGGTCGAAGCCGCCGGCCTCCAGCAGCGCGGCCACCATCGACGTGGTCGTGGTCTTGCCGTGGGTGCCGCCGATGGCGATCGCCTGCTTGAAGCGCATCAGTTCGGCCAGCATCTCCGCGCGGCGCACCACAGGCAGCGCGCGGCGGCGGGCTTCCACCAGTTCCGGATTGTCGCGCTTGATGGCCGAGGAGACCACAAGCACCCGCGCCTCGCCCAGATTGGCGGCGTCATGGCCGATGGAGACCGCGATGTCCTTGGCGCGCAGCCGCTGGACATTGGCGCTCTCGGCCATGTCCGAACCCTGCACCCGGTAGCCGAGATTGCACAGCACCTCGGCGATGCCGCTCATGCCGATGCCGCCGATGCCGACGAAATGAACGGGTCCGATGTCATGCGGCATCTTCATGCCCGTACTCCTTTGTCAAAATCCCGCGCCGAGCCGCCCTGGGCGACATGTTCGACGAGATCGGCCAGCCGCTCGACCGCGTCAGGCCGCCCTTGCGCGCGCGCGGCCATGGCCGCCTGCGACAGCCGTTCGGGATGTGTCATCAAGTCAGTGATTTCCCGCGCCAGCCGGGACGGCGTCAGATCCTTCTGAGCGATGGGCCAGGCGCCACCCGCGTGCTCCAGCACGGCGGCGTTGGCGCTCTGGTCCTGATCCAGCGCATGCGGAAGCGGCACAAGTATGGACGGACGGCCGATGGCCGCGAGCTCGCACACCGACGTGGCGCCGGAGCGGCAGACGACCAGATGGCTTTGCGCGATGCGCGCCGGCAGATCGCCGAAGAAGCTGGCGAGCTCCGCCTGCACGCCGAGCCCCTCATAGGCCGCGCGCACCCGTTCCAGATCCTCCGGCCGGCACTGCTGGGCAAGCACGATGCGCGCGCGGACATCGGCGTCGGTCTCGGCCAATGCGGCGGGCAGCAGATCCGAGAAGAACCGCGCGCCCTGCGAGCCGCCGAAGACCAGAAGCTTCAAGGCGCCGTTGGCGGACGGCGCGTCATAGGGCGTTTCGGCCGCCGCGATCACGGCCTCGCGGAGAGGATTGCCGGTCAGCGCCGCCTTGCCCGCATAAGCCTCGAGACCACGCGTCTCGCCAAAACTCTTGGCGATGACGGAGACGCCGCGCGCCAACAGCCGGTTGGCCCGGCCCATCACCGCGTTCTGCTCGTGCAGGATGGTGGGCACGGAGTGTCGCAGCGCGGCCGCCAGCGGCGGAAAGGTCGGGTAGCCGCCGAAGCCGACGACGACGGAGGGGCGGATCCGCTTGACGACGCGAGACGCCTGCAGGAAGCCGCGAAACAGCTTCAGGCCGGTGCGCGCCAGAGCCAGCGGATTTTTCGACCGGATCGTCTCGGAGGACACGATATGCACGGCGCGCGCGGGGAAGACCTGACCGTACTGGTCGGCCCGTTCGTCGGTTGCAAGCTCGACCGTCCAGCCGCGCTTGCCCAGGGCCGTGGCCAGCGCCTGGGCGGGGAACAGATGTCCGCCCGTGCCACCGGCCGACAGAAGAACGGTCTTGTCCATCAACACTCTCACTGCGCCGCGCTGGGGGTGCTCGGCGGGTCACCATGGGAGCACTCTGGCGACGCTGCTTCGGCCGCCGCCGCGTCAGGGCCAGCACGAAGCCCATCACCAGCGCCACGGATATCATCGACGAACCGCCATAGGAGATGAACGGCAACGTCATGCCTTTGGCCGGCATCAGATTGAGGTTCACCGCCATGTTGATGCTCGACTGGATTCCGAACAGCACGATCAGCCCGGCGGTGGCCAGGCGCACGAAGGGATCGCTCTCGCGGCGTGCGTGACCAAGTCCGCGCAGCACGACAAAGGCGAAGATCGCCAGCAGCACCAGACAGAGGATGATGCCGAATTCCTCCGCCGCCACGGCGAAGATGAAATCCGTGTGACTGTCCGGCAGAATCCGCTTGATGGTGCCCTCGCCCGGCCCGCGCCCGAACCAGCTTCCCTTGACGAAGGCCTCGATCGCGGTGTCGACCTGGAATGTGTCGCCCGAGGATGGATCAACAAAGCGGTTGATGCGCTCGGTGACGTGCGGCAGCAGCAAATAGGCCGCCCCCATGCCGACAAGACCCATGAGCCCGAGCGCCATGATCCAGATCCACGACAGCCCGGCCATGAAGAACAACGCGCCCCAGACAATCAGCACCAGCATGGTCTGACCAAAATCCGGCTGCGCCACCAGCAATGCGGAGACCATCACGGCCAACAGGATGGAGAACAGCCGTCCGGGCATTTCCGGCCGCTTGCCGGTTTCCGACAGCAGGAAGGCGATCAGCACCACGAAGGCCGGTTTGATGAATTCCGACGGCTGGATGGACACGCCCAGCACGGAGATCCAGCGCCGCGCGCCCTTGACCTCGCTGCCCGCGAACAGGGTGATCACCAGCATCACCAGCGAGACGATGAAGATCGCCAGCGCCACGCGGCGCAGCATCCGGGGATCCAGCGTGGAGGCCGCCAGAAGCACGACCAGCGCCGGGATCAGGAACACCGCCTGCCGCTTGACGAAGAAATAGCTTTCCAGCCCCAGCCGCTCGGCCACCGGCGGGCTGCCGGCGAACGACAGCACCACACCGCCGATCATCAGCGCGATGGTGCCCGCGAGCAGCATGTGATCGACGGTCCAGAGCCATTCGGACAAAGCGCTGCGGTCGGCGCGGCTGGTCATCAGGCAACCTCCTTGCCATCGTTGCTCTCGCCGAGCGCCATGACGGCGGCGCGGAAGGCATCACCGCGTTTCTCGAAATTGGCGAACTGATCGAAACTGGCGCAGGCCGGCGACAGCAGCACCACGGCTTCTCCACCGCTGCTGTCGGCCGCCGCGTCGCTGGCCGCCTGCGCGACCGCGCGGGCGATTGTCGTACTCGTGACATGCGGCACGGCGTCGCCCAGGGTCCGGGCAAAGGCCTCCGCCGCCTCGCCAATGAGATACGCCCGTTTGATGCGGGAAAAATAGCCCGTTAGATCACCGATGCCGTCGGATTTCGCCTTGCCGCCGAGGATCCAGTAGATGCGGTCAAACGACGACAGCGCGCGCGCGGCGGCATCGGCGTTCGTCGCCTTGGAGTCGTTGACGAACAGCACGTGCTCGCGCTTTGTTACCAGTTCCATGCGGTGCGCGAGGCCCGAGAACGTCGCAAAGCCCGCCGCGATCACATCCGGCGCGATGCCGAGCGCGCGCAGGCTGGCGAAGGCAGCGGCCGCGTTCTGGGCGTTGTGGTCGCCGCGCAAGGTGTCGATGCCAGCGAGATCAGCGACCTTCACGGTCTTGCCGCCTTGTGCCGCATAGAGAGCGCCATCGTGGCCGAAGACGCCTTTCTCAAGCCGCGTATGGCCAGAGATGCGCACCACCGTGTGGCCATCGGCCTCCAGCGCATCGGCGATGGCCGCGCAGCGCGCGTCATCGACGCCGATGACAGCGGTGCGGCCTTGCGCCACCAGCCGTGTCTTGATCGCGGCGTAGTTGTCCATCGTGCCGTGCCGGTCGAGGTGGTCGGGCGCGAGATTGAGCAGCACGCCCACATCGGCATCCAGCGTCGGCGCCAGATCGATCTGATAGGACGAGCATTCCACCACATAGGGGCGACCGGTTTGCGGCGGCGCGAGCTCCAGGACCGGAACGCCGATGTTGCCGCCCATCTGCGCGTCGAGACCGGCATGGCGCAGCAGGTGGGCCACAAGCGCCGTCGTCGTCGACTTGCCGTTGGTGCCGGTGATGGCGATCAGAGGCGCGGCCGGACATTGCGCACGGCGCTCGCGCGCGAACAGCTCGACGTCGCCGATGATCCCGACACCAGCGTCACGGGCACGCACAACCGTCCAATGCGGCTCAGGATGCGTCAGCGGCACGCCGGGCGCCAGCACGAGGGCGGCGAACGCCGACCAGTCGGCCGTCTTGAGATCGCCGACGGGAATACCGGCCTCGCGGGCCGCCTCGACGCGCGCCGGCGCATCGTCCCAGGCGACAACCCGCGCACCGCCCGCGACCAACGCCCGGGCCGTGACAAGGCCCGAGCCGCCGAGGCCGAAGACCGCGACGCCCTGTTCCTGGAAAGATGTCACCGGCACCATGATCGCGTCACCGCAATTTCAAGGTGGCGAGACCGAGCAGCGCCAGCACAACGGCGATGATCCAGAAGCGGATCACCACCTGCGCCTCGGTCCAGCCCAGATGCTCGAAATGATGATGGATCGGGGCCATGCGGAACACCCGCTTGCCGGTGAGCTTGAAAGAGATCACCTGGATGATCACCGACATGGCCTCCAGCACGAACAGTCCGCCGATGATGGCGAGCACGATCTCGTGCTTGGTGGCGACGGCGATCGCGCCGATCATGCCGCCGAGCGCCAGCGATCCCGTGTCGCCCATGAAGATGGCGGCCGGCGGCGCGTTGAACCACAGAAAGCCCAGTCCCGCTCCGAACACCGCTCCGGCAAGCACCGCAAGCTCACCGGTGCCGAGCACGAAATGGATCTGCAGATAGTCGGCGAACACCTTGTTGCCGGACAGATAGGCGATCATGCCGAAGCTGGCGCAGGCGATCATCACCGGCACGATGGCCAGGCCGTCCAGTCCGTCGGTGAGGTTGACCGAGTTGCCGGCGCCGACGATCACGAGGACCGCGAAGGGCACGAAGAAGATGCCGAGATTGAGCAGGAAATCCTTGAAGAACGGAAACGCCACGGAGGTCGCGAAGGGTTCCTGCTGCAGATGCGTCACCGCGTAGGCGGCGATGCCGGCGATGATCGCCTCCAGCGTCAGGCGCACCCGGCCGCTGAAGCCGTTTTTCGCCGATGCGCGCGTCACTTTTAGATAATCGTCGTAAAGCCCGATCAGGCCGAAGCCGACGGTCACCCCGATCACGACCCAGACGTAGGGGTTGGACAGGTTGGCCCACAACAGGGTGGAGACGAGCACGCCGGAGAGGATCATCAGCCCGCCCATGGTGGGCGTGCCCTTCTTGGTGAGCAGGTGACTGGCCGGACCGTCCTCGCGGATCGGCTGGCCCTTGCCCTGACGCACCCGCAGGCTGTCGATGATCTTTGGCCCGAACAGGAAGACGAACAAGAGCGCCGTCATGATCGCCCCCCGGTGCGGAAGGTGATGTAGCGGAAGACGTTCAGAACCGAGATCGTATCGGCAAGGTCAACGAGGAAGTACAGCATTCAATTCCGTCCGTTAGTTTGTCGACACGCGGTCCTGCCGGACCGGTTGTTGCCTGGAGGCATAGGCGGCAAGAAGCGCGCTGACCAGCGGCCCCATCTTCGAACCCAGCGACCCCTTGATCATGATGACGTCGCCGGGCCGCAGATCAGCCAGCAGCGCCGCTTCGAGTTCCCGGGATTCCTGTGCCTGGACGCCCTGCAGCCGCGGCGGCAGCGCCTCCCACAACTCGCCCATCATCGGCCCGCGCAGTAGACCAGATCCACATGCGCCTCCTCCAGCGGCCGCGCCAGCGCCCGGTGCAGCGACGCGGAAGCCTCGCCCAGCTCCAGCATGTCGCCCAGCACCGCGATGCGGCGGCCGGGCCGCTCGATGGGCGTCGCCCCGAGCAGGGAAATCGCCGCGCGCATGGAGGCGGGATTGGCGTTGTAGCTCTCGTCGATCAGAGTAGCGGGACCATTGGCCAGAGCCAACTGATGCCGCTCCCCGCGCCCCTTCGGCGGCTTCATTCGGGCAAGCGGCTGCATGGCGCGCGCCAGATCGGCGCCGGAAAGCGACACCGCGCCGAGGACGGCGAGCGAATTCTGCACCAGATGCCGGCCCGGCGCGCCGATTTTATAGCTCACCGGCACATCGAGGACGCGCGCGGAGGCGCAACTGCAATCCTCGTGACAGACCACCTGCTCGAGATGGATATCGGCGTCGCGGCGGACGCCGAAGCTGACCACACGGGGCACCGACGCGGTGTGCGCCAGGAAGCGCAGCAGATCGTATTGATCGTTGTCCGCATTCAGGATGGCGACGCCGCCCGGCTCAAGCCCGGAGAAAATCTCCGACTTGGCCTTGGCGATGGCCTCAACCGAACCGAAATGTTCCAGATGCACCGCCTCGACGGTGGTGATGATCGCCGTGTGCGGCCGCACCATGGCGACGAGGCTTTCGATCTCGCCGGGATGGTTCATGCCGATCTCGAAGACGCCGTATTCGGTGGCTTGCGGCATGCGTGCGAGCGTCAGGGGCACGCCCCAATGATTGTTGAAGGAGGCAACCGAGGCGTGGGTGCGCCCGCAGGCCTCGAACGCCAGCCGCAGCATCTCCTTGGTGGAGGTCTTGCCAACGCTGCCCGTGACCGCGACGATCCGCGCCTCCGTGCGCGCCCGCGCCGCCCGGCCGAGATCTTCCAGCGCAGCCAGCACGTCAGGCACCACCACGTAGCGGCCGCTGCGCGGCAGCTCGTCGAGCCGGTCGTCCGCGACGACCGCCAGCGCGGCGCCGCGTTCCATGGCGGCGGTCACGAAATCATGCCCGTCGAAGCGATCGCCCTTTATGGCGAAAAACGCCTCGCCGCGTTTCATCGTCCGGCTGTCAATGGAAATGCCGGTGACAAGCGCCTCCACGCCTCCGACAGAACGCGCGTCCACGGCTTCAATCAGGGCGTCACTGGTCCAAAGCGCGTCGCGCATCAACGTGTCTCCTCGGCTGCGCCCGGCACAGCCAGCGCCGCCAATGCGGCGCGCACGGCTTCGTGATCGGAAAACGGTACGGTCCTATCGGTCAAGATCTGGCCCGTTTCATGGCCTTTTCCGGCGACGCACACAACATCGCCCGCCCCCAGCATGCCTATGGCCGTCTCGATGGCCTTGCCCCTGTCGCCAATTTCGATCGCATCGGGGGCCGTTGCCAGAATGGCGCTGCGGATGGTCTGCGGATCCTCCCCGCGCGGGTTGTCGTCGGTAACGATGACCACATCGGCCCGGGTGGCGGCGATCCGCCCCATGATCGGACGCTTGCCCGGATCCCGGTCGCCGCCCGCGCCAAAGACGAGGATCAACCGTCCGCTCGCATAGGGGCGCAAGGCTGTCAGGGCGTTGTCCAGCGCTTCCGGTTTGTGCGCGTAGTCGATGAACGCCAAGCCGCCGGCGGCGGTCTTGCCCGCGAATTCCAGCCGGCCAGAAGCGCCTTTCAGCCCCTCCAGCGCCTTGAGCGCCACGGGCACCGCAACGCCGCCAGCCACGGCCAGACCCGCCGCGATCAGGGCATTCGACACCTGAAAGCGCCCGGGCAGCGGCAGCATGACCGTATGATCCCGCCCCCCGGCGCGAATGGTCAGGCGCTGATGAAAGCCGTCGCGCTCCAGCCCGACGAGGCGCAGATCGCCGCCCTGTTCGCCCACGGTCAAAAGCGGCAGGCCGCGGTCCTCGGCGATGGCGATCACCCGATCCGCGTAGGCTTCGCCGGGATCGGTCACAACCGTGCCACCGTCGGGCAGCAGCGTGTCGAACAGGCGCAGTTTCGCCGCGAGATACTCCTCGACGGTGGCGTGATAGTCGAGATGGTCCCGCCCGAGGTTCGTGAAGGCCGCCGCCGTCAGCTTCACGCCGTCGAGCCGGCGCTGGTCGAGCCCGTGGCTGGAGGCCTCCATGGCGGCATGGGTGACGCCCTCGTCCGCGAGCGCGGCCAGGCTCGCGTGCAACCTGACGGGATCCGGCGTGGTCAGGCTCGCGTAGTCGCCACCCGAAGACGTCTGGATGCCGACGGTTCCGATGCTCGCTGCGTGCAGTCCGGCAGCCTCGAAGATCTGGCGCGTGAACACGGCGACCGACGTCTTGCCGGAGGTGCCCGTGACCGCGACGATGGTTTCCGGCTGGCGTCCCGCAAGACGCGCCGCCATCAGGGCCAGCGCGCGGCGCGGATCGGCGCAGCGCAGCACCGGCACGGAGGTTTCGCCGATCTCGGCGTCATTCGCGGCCAGCACCGCGACCGCCCCTTGCGCCACGGCGGTGGGCACGAAGCGCGCGCCATCCACGACACTGCCCCTGAGGGCCGCGAACAGGGTTCCCTCGACCACCGCACGGCTGTCCGCGGTGACAGCCGAGACCTGCACGCCACGGGCGCGTTCCGGCAGTGTCAGTTCGGCGGCGAGGTCTTCCAGAAGCATGTGTTCAGTCGCAATTGATTATGGTTAACGCTTTGCCGCATGGGCCATCGGGTCCCGGTATCTCACCTTCACCCGACAGGCTCAATAGGAGATCAAAACCGTATCGCTGTCGTCGTCGAAGTGCGGCGCCACGCCCAGCATAGGCGCGGCACGGCGGATGATCGAGGCAACCGTGGGCGCGGCGTTGGAGCCGGCCGTGGTGCCCCCGCCCTCACGCGCGGCCTTGGGCTCGTCGAGAACCACGAGGACCACATATTTCGGATTGTCCATCGGGAAGGCCGCGAGGAACGAATTGCGGCGCTTTCCGTTGACGTAGCGGCCATTGACAACCTTGTCCGCGGTGCCGGTCTTGCCGCCGACCATATAGCCGGGAACGCGCGACTGGCGGCCCGATCCCTGCACCGCGTTCAAACGGAACAGGTAGCGCATGGCATCGCTGACACGCTGGGAGACCACGCGCTTGCCGAGTTGCGCGGCGGTTGCCGCGTCACGCTCCAGGAACGTGGGCGGCAGAAGGGTGCCGCCATTGACCAGCGCGGCGGCCGCGACGGCGGTCTGCATGGGCGTTACCGACAGCCCGTGCCCGAAGGAGATCGTCATGGCCGCCAGTTCCGACCATTTCGGCGGCAGCATGGGACTCGCCACCTCCGGCAGCTCCGTCTGCAGCCGCGACAGCAGCCCGATGCGCCCGAAGAACTCCTGCTGATGGTCGATGCCGGCTTCCAGCGTCATCTTGGCGGTGCCGATGTTGGAAGAGAAAATGAACACCTCCGGCACCGAAAGAACACGGTGTTTCCCGTGGAAATCGTTGATGGTGAAGCGGGAAACGCGGATCGGCTTGCTCGCGTCGAAACTGTCCTCGATCGACACCTTGCCGGAGTCCAGCGCCATCGCCACGGAGAAGGTCTTGAACACCGACCCCATCTCGTAGACGCCGGCCGTGGCGCGGTTGAGATTGTCGTCCTCAAGCGCCCCCGCCGGGTTATTGGGGTCGTAGTCGGGCAGCGACGACATGGCGACGACTTCGCCGGTGTCCACATCCAGCACGATGCCCACCGCGGCAATGGCCTGGAAACGGTCCATCGCCTTGACCAGTTCGTCGCGCACCACGTGCTGGACGCGCAGATCGGCGGAGAGCGTGACGGGTTCAAGAGGCCGGTCGGTCGCGAAGCCGGCGCTCTGCAGATCGGCGAGGCCCTGCCCGTCCAGGTATTTCTCGATGCCCGCGATGCCCTGGTTGTCGACGTTGACGTGGCCGACGATATGGCTGGCGGTCGGGCCACCGGGATAGAAGCGCCGGCTTTCGGTCAGAAACCCGATGCCGGGAAGCCCCAGATGATGGATGGCGCGACGCTGGTCCGGGGTAAGCTCACGCTTCAGCCATTGAAAGGCCGAGCCGCTTTCGAGGCGCCGCCGCAGGTTCTCGGAGCCCAGTTCAGGGAGCACGCCGGAGAGCTTGTCGATGGCCTCCTCGACGTCGAGGATCTTGCGCGGCTCGGCGTAGAGCGACGCGGTCTTGATGTCGGTGGCCAGGATCTCGCCATTGCGGTCGAGCAGATCGGGACGCGAGGCGGCGATCGCCTGCTGGGCGCCGATGTACGCGGTCGCGGGGGCCTCGGTCGCCATGCCGAGGCTGACGAGCCGCAGGGCGATCAACCCGTAGACGCCGGCGAAGAACACCATGGCGATCGCCACGCGGGCCGGGCTGCCGACATCCTCGCTGACAGGCGCAGCAGCCTTCACGCGCGGACCGCGCTGCGCGAGCAGGGGGGAGAATTCGCTGACGAAGCTGGCCATCGTCGGGGTCCTAGCGGATCACGTTGCTGCTGCCGCCGGCGTATCCGCCGAGCGACGCATCGTTGCCAAAGGGATCGAGATTCATCGGTTTCGCCGGAAGGTCCTCGAGCGCGGCGATCTGTTCGACTTCCAGCGGCTCGAGTTGCAGATAGCTGTTGTAGCGCTCGACCAGCTTCTGCAGCCGCGAGGGCTGGTTGAGCAGGCTCCACTCGGCCTTGAGCAGCGAGATCGTCTCGCGCTCCTCGTCGATCTGACGTTGCAGCAAGGCGGTATGCTCAGCGGTCAGCTCGGCATCACGCTTCATGTTGTAGACCAGGGCCGCGCCGGCGATGACGGCGAGCATGAACAGCACATTGAGCAAGCGAACCATGACTTTTAGCCCCCAAGCGTCTTGAATGCGGGTACCCTGGGAAAGCCCAGGGCGCGGGTATCGAGATTACGCGCGGGCGCGTCAGTGCGCACACCGGCACGCAATTTCGCGGAACGGGCGCGCGGATTGCGCGCGACTTCGGCCTCGCCGGGATCCACCGCGCCTTTCACCCCGTAGGAAAAGGTGGCGGGCGGGACATCGGCCTCGGGCAAGTGGCGAGAGCCGCCGGCGATCGTGCGGCAGCGATCGGCGAGGAAACGCTTGACGATGCGATCCTCCAGCGAATGGAACGACACCACGACGAGCCGGCCGCCCGCGCGCAGGGCGCGTTCGGCGGCCGCAAGGGCCGAGACCACCTCGCCCAGTTCGTCATTGACGTAGATGCGCAGGCCCTGAAACGTCTTGGTGGCCGGATGGATGGCCTTGCCGGGCTTGCGGCCGATGGTCTTCTCCACCAGATCCGCGAGCTGCGAGGTGCGCGTGAATGGCGTCTCCTCACGCGCCGCGACGATGGCGCGGGAAATGGAGCCGGCGCGCTTTTCCTCGCCCAGCACGCCGATGACGCGGGCGAGATCGCGGCCGTCCATGGTGTTGACGACATCCGCGGCGCTCACGCCCGCCTGCTCCATGCGCATGTCGAGCGGCCCGTCCTGGCGGAAGGAGAAGCCGCGCTCGGCCTCGTCCACCTGCATCGAGGAGATGCCGAGATCAAGAACCACGCCGTCCACGGCGTCAAAGCCACACGCCGCGGCATGCTGGTCGAGCTGCCCGAAGCGGCCTTGCACCAGATGCAGCCGCCCGCCGGATTCCGCGACCAGCGCCTGTCCGTCGCGAATGGCGTTGGGATCGCGATCCACCGCGATCACCTCGGCGCCCGTCGCCAGGATCGCGCGGGTGTATCCGCCCGCGCCGAACGTGCCATCGACGATGACCTCGCCGGGCCGGGCCGCGAGCGCATCGAGAACCTCGTCGAGAAGAACAGGCACGTGCCGCGCGGCATCAGTAACGGGATCTGATTGCGTGGCGCTCATTGAACCACCCCCGGCGCGGCATCGCCGCCAGCCTGAGCCGCGGAGGGCTGCGGGGCGGCGAGCACCGCCAGAGCGCGCTTCATGGCTTCCGCCCGGTGCGCCTTGAACCGCTCCGGCTCCCAGATCTGGAACTTGAAGCCCTGACCCACGAAGGTCACCTGATCGTTGATACCGGCATGCTCGCGGATCGCCTGCGACAGCACTACACGGCCGTCTCCATCGATCTTCAGAATTTCGGAAATGCCGAACAGCGCCGTGGAGACGGAATCGTGGTCCGCCGTAAGCGTGGAGTAGCCATCGAGCCGCTTCTGGATTTCGGCGATCAGGTCGTTGCCGCCCGCGTCCACCGCTTCCAGATGCGGCGAGGGAAAGCAATACAGGCCGTCGAACCCGTCGCGCACCAGCGCCGCGCGGAACGTCGCGGGAACGGAAACACGTCCCTTCGCGTCCAGCCGGTTGGTGAAATGCGACACGAAGCCGGCCATTGCGATCCTTGCTCATTGCGCCTTGCGGCCGGGCCGCTGCAGCCCTGTTGCGCGTTGCGTTCAGCCCCATCCCATCCCACCGGAGCCCGATGGCGCTGCAGGACAGCCGGGAACCCGCGGAAGTCCGCACAAATCGCCCGCTTTTCAGCGAAACATCGGATCCTGAAACAGCACGAGCGGGATCATGTTGTGGGTTATTTTGGGATATCATGGGACCATATGGGCGTCAATGGAAACTCATGGATTCTGACCGTACATTCCCTCGCCCCAAGGCCATTAAAAACCGGTTAGGCTTAACGCCTCGTTGCCATGGCTCCGCCCCGCCGAATACGGGCGGAAACAAATCATCAAGGTTAGCAAACCGTTAACGCCGCGCGCCGGGCGGGCGTCATGGGCACGCGCCCGCGCAGCACCCGATGCGGGGCGCGATGGACGCATGACTTTTGAAAACGGAGGAAAAATGCCAGCCGGCCTGTAAGCCGGGTTCTGTAGAACGGGGCAAGCCCCGCCTGACGGCCATTCATCTGGGACGCCCGTTGCCGGACGCCTCACGCAACCAACCCGGGCGGCTGGTCTGAAAACGGACCGGGTTTCCCCGCGCCGCCCCTATTCGGTTTTGCTCCCGGTGGGGTTTACCGTGCCATGCCCGTTGCCGGGCACGCGGTGGGCTCTTACCCCACCCTTTCACCCTTACCCCGCCTACAGGCTCGAGGCCTGCATCCGGGGCGGTTTGCTTTCTGTGGCACTTTCCCTAGGGTTTCCCCGCCGGGCGTTACCCGGCACCGTGTCTTCATGGAGCCCGGACTTTCCTCCCCGGCGACCTTTCGGTGCTTGCCGGAGCGGCCGTCCAGCCGGCTGACAAATGTGGAGTATGCATCGCGGTGTCGCAGGTCAAGCCCCGTGACACCCGCAACAAAAAAACCCGTCCCGGTTGCACCGGAACGGGTTTGTCAGGAACCGCGAAGCCTCAGCCGAGGATGCGCATCACCTTTGAGCAATAGCGCTTGCTGATGGGGTTCATCCGGCGGGCATAATGGCCGGCGTTGTAGCGCAGGATGGTGCCGCAGACATCGCCGCCGGCAAGGCGGTGCGCCTCGGCCAGATAGCGCATGCCCCACTCGAGATTCACCTGCGGCTGGTACAAAGCCTTGGTGCCGCCGCGATAGCCCATGCCCCGCGCGGTCGCGGGCTTGATCTGCATCAGGCCGACCTCGCCGGCGCCGCCGCGCACACCGGGATTGTAGTTGCTCTCAACCGTCACGACGGCATTGGCCAGCGCCGTCGGCACGCCATGCTTCTTGGCGATCTGCATCACGAGAACGGAAAGCTTCTTGCGGCGCGCGTTGACCGGCTTTTCCTTCTTGGCAACGGCCTGCTCCGCGCCCGAAGCATCGCCGGTGCGCGCGATATGGGCACGCAGCACGGCCAGCGGACTGGTCGCATCGTTGTGAACGAGGGAAGCCGCCTGGCTGGTGGTCAGGCCGGCGAATACGGGGGTGGCGAGGAAAAGCGCGCACGCAAGGAGAACTTGGAAACTACGGAACATCGGTCCGCCTTCTATCTGCTGATGGGAGGCGGCGGTATGGAGGGCGGAGGGACCAAAATTGGCCCGGTTCCATCACAAAATATTACAAGAAATTCAGACAATTATACCTATTTTTGCACTGCACACTTGCATTATGCGGCAATGCAGCAACTCAAAGTTGTCCAAATGGTCAAGAATAAGGCGCGACCGTGACCAGAAGGCGGCCTCAAACCGGCGCCAAGGCGACGCTCATGGGCACCCCTGGAAAGTTGTCCACAGGCTCAGGGCCCAATTGTGTGAAAAAACATCGAATTTGAGACAAATGCGAGCGACCGGAGGCCGAATTCATCGCCCGCAGGTGGGATCGTCAGCCCTCGGCCGGCCCGGATGTCAGCAGCCTGTGCAAGGTGGCGATGGTCGAGGCGTCGGCAACGCCATCCACGCGGGCGGGCCGGAAGTGACGCTGGAAGGCTTCCACGACGTCGCGGGTGCGGGCGTCGAAGACGCCGGTCACCGGAAGCTCGTAGCCGTAGATCGCCAGCATGGATTGCAGCGCCTCGATCGGCTGGCCCCGCTCGCCTTCCTGAAAGTAGCGTCCGCCGGTGACCGGCTCCGGCGCGACCCAGCGCCCGACGCCGGCAGCGGCCAGCCGGTCCCAGGGGAACTTTTCGCCCGGATCCATCTTGCGGCCCGGCGCCACATCGGAATGCCCCAGAACGCGCGCATCGGGAATGCCGTGCCGTGCGGCGATGTCACGGGCCAGCGCGATCACCGCCTCGACCTGTGCGGGCGGATAGTCGGCATAGCCGTGCTCATGGCCGGGATTGACGATCTCGATGCCGATGGAGCACGAATTGATGTCGCGCTCGCCGCCCCAGGCGGATGCGCCCGCGTGCCATGCCCGGCGCGCCTCCGGCACGAGCTGCGTGATGATGCCGCCTTCATCGACCACATAGTGGCACGACACCTCGGACGCGGGATGGCACAGCCGCGCGATCGCCTCCTCGGCGGTCTTCATGCCCGTGTAGTGGAGCACGATCATGTCGACCGCGGCGCCCGCGCGGCGTTCCCCGTGGTTGGAGGATGGCCGCACGATGGCCTTCACGGTGCAATCGCTGGCGACCATCAGAGACCCCGTTCCAGACGGACCTGGGCCCACGCTTCATTGAGCGCCGCCAGCTTGTCGTTGGCGATCTTCACGAATTCCTCCGGCACCCCGCGCGCGATCAGCTGATCGGGATGGGTCTGGCGCACCTGATCGCGATAGCGCTTGCGCACCGCCTCGTCAGCAGCATCGCGCTCGATCCCGAGCACCACATAGGGATCCGGCCCACCACCGCGTGGCGGGCGAGGATCTGGTTGAAGCAGCGCTCCTCGATTCCGAAGATGCCGGCGACCCGTTCGAGAAATCCAAGCTCGGAGTCATGCAGGATGCCGTCCGCCTTGGCGATATGGAACAGCCCGTCGAGAATGTCCTGGCGGGTTTCCGGCTCCTCGGCGAAGAGTTCGCGAATGCGTTGCGCATAGCTTTCGAAGCCGGCGACGTCCTGCTTGGCCAGATCGAACAGCCGCGCCACATTGCGTTCCTCGCCCTGGGGATGGCGAAGAGCTCGCGAAACGCGATCACCTCATCGGTGGTCACGACCCCGTCCGCCTTGGCCATCTTCGCCGAGAGCGCGATCATCGACACGGTGAAGGCGACGGCCTTGCGCTGCTCGGCGGAGACGCCGATGAAGCCCGCAAGGCGATCGAAAAGCTGCACGCCGCCCGCGCCGATGGCGGAGACGACGGAGCCGATGGTGGTCCAGATGCTCATGGCCGGGACTTTAGATGAGTCACGGTGAGGATCGAACAGAAAATCCGCAAGCGCGGCGGCTGCACGGTGTCGCAACCGCCGCAGCCCCTACCCGTCGATTTTCGGCAAGAGATCCAGCAGATCCACGTCCGTCCGTTCGGTCGTCGACACATAGACAAACCGCATCGTCGTGCGTTCCTTCACCATGGAACCGGGATAGGGCATGTAGACGAGTTCCTTCGAGCCGAACCCCGGTGAAGCGGTGGCGACCTGGAAGGCGGCGGCGATTTCCACATCCACCAGCCGCATGGTCAGCCCGTCCGAGCCGAGGCGGTCGAAGGGGATATGCGCCAGCCGCAGGTAGCTGGTCTTGTCGTCCGCCTTGCGAAAGCCGTCGATGAAGCTTTCCGACAGGGTCTGCAGCTCCTCGATCCGCGCCGCCCGGCTGTTGCCGTGGAAGTGCGAGTGCAGGTGATCGGCATCGGCGGAATTGTGGCCGTGGGGATGCGGGTGGTCATGCGCGTGATCGTGCGGATGGGCATGATCGTGCGAGTGGCCGTGGTCGTGGTGATGGTCGTGGTGGTGACCCATGAAACATTCCTCGATTGTCTTCACTGCACCTCTCCCATGGGAGAGGTCGGCGCGAAAGCGCCGGGTGAGGGGTTTGGATCGCGCCGGATCGCGATACCGGGCCCCTCACCCCAACCCTCTCCCCGGGAGAGGGGGCGGATGCGGTTGACCCGCTTGAAGGCGGCTACCCCAGACGCAGGTCTTCCCCCTACACGTCCGGGCCGGCCGGGATTTCGACCGGCTTGTCGATGATGTGCTTGTGCGAGCCCATCTTGCCATGGGAAACCAGCGTGCCGAGCACATCGACGATGACGCGGGTGGCGAGCAGCGCGGTGATGTCGGAACAATCGTAGGGCGGCGAGACCTCGACGACCTCCAGCCCGCAGATGCCTTCCTTGGCGACGAGACCCACCAGCTCCAGCGCCTCGCGCGGCAGGAAGCCGCCCGGCTCCGGCCAGCCGGTGCCCGGCACGAAGCCGCAGTCGACGCTGTCGATGTCAAACGAGATGTAGACCGCGTCCGCGTCCTTCCAGGCGAGCTCCAAGGCGCGGGCGGCGGTTTCCGCCAGACCCAGTTCCTCCACGTCGCGCATGGTGAAGATGTTGGTGTTGCGCTCGCGCGCCACCTGAACGCCCTCGCGCGGCACCTGCCAGCCGCCGATGCCCACCTGCACCAGATTGACCGCCGGCACATTGGCGAGATCCGTGGCGTGGAACCACGGCGTGGTGTGCATGCGCTCGTCGAGATCCTTTTCCTGGATGTCGATGTGGCGGTCGAAATGCACGATGCCGATGCGCTTGGAGGTGCATTGGGCGATGCCGCGCACGCAGGGAAAGCCGATGGAATGATCGCCGCCGATCATGATCGGCAACGCGCCCGAGGACACCACATGGGAGACCGCACGGGTGATCTGGTCAAACGTCTTTTCGATGTTGGCGGGAATCGTGAACACGTCGCCGACGTCGCACAGGGTCATCTGTTCCCTGAGATCGACGCCCATCTCGTAGTTGTAGGGCGTATACAGCGCCGAGATCTTGCGCACGCCCTGCGGGCCGAAGCGGGTGCCGGGGCGATACGTCGTGCCGCCGTCGAACGGAATGCCCATGACGGCCGCATCATAGGCGCCGACCTTGGTGACGTCCTCGATATAGGGCGCCTTGAGGAAGGTGTTGATGCCGGCGTAATGCGGCAGCTCGCCGCGCGCGAACGTCGGGATCGATTTGTCGTTGATGCTGTCGGAGCCTGTCAGCCCCATGCGCAGCGCCCAGGCCTTCTCCTTCTCCCAGGCGGCCGAAGGAAGCAGCGCTTCCTTTTCGGCCGCCTTCCAGCCGCGCATCGACAGCTTGTCGAAATCGGGGTGGTGGCGGCGGGCGCGGGCCGGCAGGCCTTCGCTCAGTTGCGTGCGGTCCTGAAGTCGGGTGGAACGGGACGTGTGCCGCATTGATCGTGTTCCTTATGCAGGCGGGTCTATGTCGGAAGGATCTGGATCGCCGGAGGCCTCAAGCGGCGTCTTTCCGGTGCTGAGTTCCAGGTCGTAGGTCACCGTCGCGCCATAGGCGGACGGGTGATCGGGGTCGTGGCGGATCTTGTCGAAGACGAGCAGCCGCGTGCC
The DNA here is from genome assembly GCF_003432385.1 of Breoghania sp. L-A4. NCBI lineage: Bacteria > Pseudomonadati > Pseudomonadota > Alphaproteobacteria > Hyphomicrobiales > Stappiaceae > Breoghania > Breoghania sp. L-A4. The sequence goes on from NZ_CP031841.1 coordinate 3,632,367, forward strand.
GAGCTTGAAGGCCTCGGTGATGTCGTGGGTGACCATGAAGACGGTCATGGACGTCTCGCGCCAGATCCGCATCAGGATCTCGTGCATATCGGTGCGGATGCCGGGATCGAGCGCGCCAAAGGGCTCGTCGAGCAGCAGCACCTTGGGCTTCTTCAAGAGCGCCTGGGCGATGGCAAGGCGCTGCTGCATGCCACCTGAGAGTTGCGCGGGATAGCGGTCGCGCGCCTCATGCAGGCCGATGCCGTGCAGCGTCTCGGCGACCTCCTCGCGGGCGCGGCGGCGGGCTGCGCCAAACAGCCGGCCGATGCGGCCCGAGGCGTTGAGTTCGCCCGGCAGGATCAGGTTCTCCTCGACGCTGAGATGCGGGAACACCGAGTATTTCTGGAACACGATGCCGCGGTCGGTCGAGGGTTCGGGAGCGATCGGCTCGCCGTCGATGCGGATGGTGCCCGAGGTCGGCCGCTCCTGTGACAGCAGCAGCCGCAGGAACGACGACTTGCCGCAACCCGAGGCGCCGACGATGGTGCAGAATTCGCCCGAGTCCACCTCGAGCGACAGACGCTCGAGGATCGGCGTATCGCCGTAGCGCAGGTGGAGACTGTCGACGCGGACTTGGCTCACAGCTCACCTCCGCTCAAATGCGCCCAGGCGAACAATCGGCGCGAGACGCCGCGCAGGGCCTGATCGAGGAGGAAGGCAAGACAGGTGATCCAGGCGACGTAGGGAAGGATGATGTCCATCGCCAGATAGCGCCGCACGAGGAAGATGCGGTAACCCAGCCCGCCGGTGGCGGCGATGGCCTCCGCGGAGATCAGAAAGATCCAGGCGGGACCGAGCGCCAGCCGCGTGGCGGTGATCAGTTTCGGGACCACCTGCGGCAGCACCACGCGCACGATCATCTGCCAGGTGGAGGCGCCGAGCGTCTGGGCCTTGACGATCTGCTCGGTGGGGATTTCGCCCACCGCCTGCGCCATCGAGCGCGTCATCACCGGCATGATGCCGATGATGATCAGCGCGACCTTGGCGAGTTCGCCGAGCCCGAAGACGATGAACAGGATCGGCAGCACCGCCAGCGGCGGGATCAGCGAGATCGCCGCGACCACCGGCGCCAGTCCCGCGCGCACCTTCGGGATGAAGCCGATGGCGATGCCCACGCACAGCGCCAGAAGCGCGGAAATCGCCACGCCCAACCCCAGCCGGACGAGACTGTCGGCCGTGTCCGCCCACAGCAGATAGTCGCCCGAGCGCTTTTCGGGTGAAAACGCCATGCGCACGAAAGCATCGGACATGGCGCCGAGCGAGGGCAGCAGCTTGTCGGCCGGGTTTTCCGCCCGGCGGATGTGGCTGGCCACCGCGTAGACCGCGATCAGCGCCACGAACGGAATGGCGCCGAGCAGGAAGCGGCCCCGCCGGCTGACGGTCTGGTTGATCAGGCGCATGCGCTCTTCCTGCGGCGGCTTCCGCCAGTCGCGCCTCGCTACGTTGCTTTTCGCGGAGGAGGCGTTGGTTGCGACGTCTGCGTCCCCTCTCCCAGGGGAGAGGGTTAGGGTGAGGGGTTTCGAGGGCGGCGGGTCACCGAGATTTCCCCGCCGCTCACCCGGACCTGCGGTCCGACCTCTCCCCATGGGAGAGGTAGTCCAGGTGGGCGTCCCGAACCCTTCAAAGTTCTCCCTGGGCCGCCATCGCCATGTAGGCGGGGTCGAAGCGCAGCTTCACGTTCGCCTTGTCGCCGAGCACCTCGCCGTCGGGGAACTCGATGCCGACGAAATCGACGCTGGGCGCGGCCTCGCCGAGGATGCCGTGGTCGAACAGGAAGTTGCGCACATAGTCCATGGTCTTGATGAGATCGGGACTGCCGTTGAAGGCCACGGCGTCGGCGGGCTCGTAGAACATCTCGGTGGTTGCGAGCTGGGCGTCATAGCCCGCGAGATCCGTGCCCGAGGCGGTGGCCATCGCCGTGCGCGCCTCGATGGCCGCGTCGTCCTCGCCCGACATGATGCTCATCGCCTCATACCAGGCGCCAACCAGCGCCTTGCCGAACGCCGGATTGTCGGTGAGCGTTTCGGTGTTGACCATCATGATGTCGATAATCTCGCCGGGGATGCCGGCGGAATCAAACACCTTGGTGGAAGCCGGCATGGCGAGGATTTCCGACAGCAGCGGGTTCCAGGTCACAACCGCGGTCACGTCATCGGTGGCGTAGGCCGCCACCATGTCGGCGTCCGACGTGTTGACGACGGTGAGGTCCTTCTCGGACAGCCCAACGCTGTCAAGCGCGCGCGCCAGCAGATAGTGCGAGACGGAGAGTTCCACCAGATTGACGCTCTCACCCTTGATGTCGGCAAGCGTGTCCTTGCCCTTGAGCACGATGCCGTCGTTGCCGTTGGAGAAGTCGCCGATAATCAGAGCCGTGGTGTCGATGCCCCGCCCGCCGGGATCGACAGCGCGTCCATGTTGGTCATCGAGCAGCCGTCGTATTCGCCGGCCGTGTACTGGTTGATGGATTCCACATAGTCGTTGATCTGCACCACATCGACCGTGATGCCGTATTTGTCGGCCCATTTCTTCATGAGGCCGGAATCCTGGATGTAGCCCCAGGGCATCCAGCCGACGTAGATCGACCAGCAGACCTTGAACTCGGTCTTGACCTCGGCCGACGCCGGCGCCGGCAGCATCACTGCCGCAGCAGCAAGACCGCAAACCGCGGCCGTGGTTTTGAGAAACTTCGAAAACAATCGCATGACACCCTCGCACATGATCCGGACGGGGAAAGCCCCGTCCTCGGTCCGTCGAGGTCCGCCGCGCGCATCCGGAAGGAGGTTTGCGCCGGCAAACCTGTGCAGTGACCTCCCGGGATTTTGGCCCGCCGTGTCTCCGGGGCTGTTCCCCCGGAGTGCGTCTCTCGGACCAGACGCCGGTCAGAAGACCGGCCGGAACCCTAGACGCGCTGCACAGGCCAACAGTCGCAAGGGCCGTGCCAAACGGCCGGATGCCCGCGTTTTCGCCAAGAAGACGCCTTGCAGGCCGCTACAAAAACCCGGCGGCCATGAATTGTGCGCAGAGCGCGTCTAAAAAATATGCAAAATATCGAGATGCACAGGGGTTAGGCAGCGCCTCACATGGCGGCCGCCGAGCGGGCCGCCTGATCATAGTGGCCGGAAACCGAGCGCAGCACGGCGGCGAGGCGCGACAGTTCCGTCTCGTCCAGCCCCAGCGTGCGCACCGGCTCGACCAACAGCGCCTCGCGGATGCGGCGGTACTCCATGCAAGCCGCCTCGCCGGATTCGGTGATCGTCGCGGTCTTTTCCTTGCCGCGCTTGCCGGTGGCGATCAGCCCGCCGTTCTCGAGTTTCCTCAGTGCGTATGTGACGGTGTGGGTGTCCTCGATGTTGAGAACCAAGCAGATGTCGGCCAGGGTCTTGGGGCGGCCGCGGTGGTTGACGGAATGCAGCACCAGCACATCGAGAGGCCCGAGCCCCTCGACACCGGCCGCCGTCATGCAGCGGACCATCCAGCGGTGATAGGCGTTGACCATCATGGTCACGGCGAACTCGACCTCCGACAGCGCCGGCAGCGCTCCGGACGCCAGATGCGCGGAGGAGACCACCGGCCCGATGCCGGTCGATTTCGGTGCGTCGTTCGATGACATGATGGTTCCTCCTCAACCAGAGCGCAGCCCAAACTGCCTCAACGCGCGTTCAACAATAAATGTCATCCCGGCCGGAGCGAATGCGGAGAGCCGGGACCCAGTAGCCATTGACCTCACGGTCTGGTCACATCGCTGGCGGCGTCGTTTACTGGCTCCCGGGTCTCGCGATGCTCGCCCGGGATGACATTTGCCCAAACGCCCACCCGTCTTGCCTCAATGCGACATCATCGTCTGCGGCAGCCAGAGCGCCAGGCCGGGAACCGCGACGATCAGCGCGACCGCGACGATCATCAGCAGGAAGAACGGCAGCGCCATGCGCGCCACCGTGAAGATGTTGCGCCCCGTCATGCCCTGCAGCACGAACAGGTTGAAGCCGACCGGCGGCGTGATCTGGCTCATCTCGACGACCAGCACCAGGTAGATGCCGAACCAGATCAGGTCGAGACCCGCCTGCTCGACCATCGGCAGGATCACCGAGGTGGTCAGCACCACGACGGAAATGCCGTCGAGAAAGCAGCCCAGCACGATGAAGAACAGCGTCAGGGCCGCGAGCAGTTCGATCGGGCTGAGGCCGAGCGAGCCGATCCAGCCGGCCAGCTCGCGCGGGATCCCGGTAAAACCCATGGCGACCGTCATGAAGGCGGCGCCGGCGAGAATGAAGGCGATCATGCAGGAGGTCCGGGTCGCGCCCATCAAGGCATCGATGAAATTCGGCCGGGTCAGCGTGCCGGACGACCACGACAGCGCCAGTGACAGCACCACGCCGATGGCGGCGGCTTCCGTCGGCGAGGCAAGCCCCGCGTAGATCGAGCCGATGACGCCGGCGATCAGACCGATGACAGGAAACAGCCGGCGGGTCGCCTTGATCCGCTCGATGAACGGCACCGGCGGTTCCTTCTCGGGCATCTTCGACGGGTTCAGCAGCGCCCAGATGACGACATAGCCCATGAACAGCGCGCACAGCATGGCGCCGGGCAGAACGCCGGCGATGAACAGCCGGGCGATCGACTGCTCGGTGGCCGCGCCATAGACGATGAGAATGATCGACGGCGGGATCAGCAGGCCGAGCGTGCCGGAACCTGCCAGCGTGCCGATCGCCATGCGCTCGTCGTAGCCGCGCCGGACCAGCTCGGGCAGCGACATCTTGCCGATGGTCGCGGTGGTGGCGGCGGACGAGCCTGAGACGGCGGCGAAGATGCCGCAGCCCAAAATATTCACGTGCAGCAGCCTGCCCGGCAGGTTGCGCATCCATGGCGCCAGCCCCGCGAACATGTCCTCCGACAGCTTCGAGCGGAACAGGATTTCGCCCATCCAGATGAACATCGGCAGCGCGGTCAGGTCCCAGGAATTCGACGCGCCCCAGACAGTGGTGGCGAGGACGGCGCCGGTGGGGGCCGAGACGAGAAGCACCATGGCGGCGAGCGCGACGCCGAACAGGGCCACCGCGACCCAAAGTCCGGTGGCGAGCGCGGCCAGCATGCCCAGGCCGAGAAACAGGGCGACAAGCGACAGATCCATCATTCGGTTCCTTCGATGGAACGGTCGGCTTCCGCCAGCACGTAGCTTGGTTCGCGCCCGCTCAGCGCCACAACGAGATCGTCGATCAGCGAGACGGCGAAGACGATGATGCCCAGCGTCATCACCGTTTGCGGAATAAACAGCGGCACCGGCACGATGCCGAAGGAGACTTCGTTGTAGAAGTAGCTGTCGTAGCTCAGCCACGCGGCGTGCCAGGCGAAATAGCAGATCAGGGCGGACGCTGCGGCCAGCACCCAGACTTCCAGCATGCGGCCGACGCTTCGCGGTACGTGCTGCAGCAGGATGGACACCCGGATGTGGGCAGCGTGCCGCAGCGTCGAGGCCAGCGCCAGGAATGAGGCTCCGACCAGCAGAAAGCCGGCGATCTCGGCGAGCGAGGGGACCAGAAGCCCGAGCGGATCGAGCCCGATGAGCCCCCGGGCGCCGTCGATCAGCCGGCAGCCCACCTGGGCGACGACCAGCAAGGCAATGGAAACGAGGCAAGCGGCGGCCAGTCCGGCGGCCGCGCGGTAGAGCCCGTCAAGAGCTGCGCGCATGGCAAGGGTCCGATCAGCGGCGAAGGTCCGGGATGCGGGTCCGCCGGAGACGGACCCGGGACGAGAAAGGGCCGGTCACACGACCGGCCCCTCGTTTTCGTTACTGCTTGGAGTAGGCCTCGACAACGGCCTTGCCGTCGTCGCCCGCGCTGGCTTCCCATTCGGAAACCATCGTCGCGCCGATGCCCTTGAGGGCTTCCTGAAGCTCGGCGGAGGGCTCCAGCACCTTGATGCCGTTATCCGCAAGCACCTTGGTCTTCTCGGCGGTCTCGGTCTTGGACGCTTCCCAGCCGCGCGTCTCGGCGGTGGCGGCGGCTTCCAGGATGGCGGCCTTCTCGGCGTCGGCCAGACCATCGAAGGCGGCCTTGTTGACGAACACCATGTTCTTCGGCAGCCAGGCCTGCGTGTCGTAATAATGGGTCAGGAAATCCCAGGCCTTGGAATTTGCGCCGGTGGACGGCGAGGTGATCATCGCCTCGACGCGGCCGGTGGAGAAGGCGGTCGGCAGATCCGGCACTTCCACCTGGGTCGGCACGGCGTCGGCCAGTTGGGCCAGACGCTCGGTGGCGGCGTTGTAGGCGCGGAATTTGAGGCCCTTCAGGTCATCGATCGTGTTGATTTCCTTCTTGGTGTAGATGCCCTGCGGCGGCCACGGCACCGTGAACAGGAGCTGCAGGCCCTGTGCTTCGAGCTTCTGCTCCAGAAGCGGCTTGGACGCCTGGTAGAGTTTCCAGGCGGCGTCGTAGGAATTGGCCATGAAGGGCACCGAGTCGACGCCGAAGACCGGGTCCTCGTTCGACAGGCGCGAGACCAGCACCTCGCCGATGGGCGCCAGGCCCTTGCGCACGGCGTTCTTGATTTCCGGGTGCTTGAACAGCGAGCCGGCCGAATGGATCTGGATGGTCAGCGAACCGCCGGTCTTCTCGGAGATGTCCTTGGCGAATTCGGCGATGTTCATCGTGTGGAAGTTGCTGTCGCCGTACGGCGTCGGCATGTCCCACTTTGTTTCGGCGGAGGCGGAGGCGATACCGGCAAGACCGATGGCAGCGGCGGCGGCGAGCCGGACGGCGGAAATGCGACGTGAATGCAGCATGATATTCTCCTCTTGGAAGCGGGACTTTGATCCTCGTTTCAGCACCGCGAACGGCGTAACCTTGCTGGACAAGATCCGTCGGAGCGCATGGTACGCGTTTCAGGCTAGTCCGGGCAGAAACAAACATCAACAATTTATCGACAAAATGTCGCTATGCGCCCAAAACCCGAGCACCATACTCAATAACAGGCAGGACTCCGACCAATGAGCGTGCAATACGACGTGCTGGTGCCAGGCTCGAGCCTGGCGTTTGAGGGTGGCTTCTTCGGCATATCGTCGATCGTCCTGGTCACGGTGGGTGACACAAAGGCGCTGTTCGATTGCGGCCACGGGGTCACGCGGCGGCTTCTGCTCACCGCCTTGAAACAGCGCGGGCTTGAGCCCGACGACATCGATCTGCTGGTCTTCTCGCACGGCCATTTCGATCACGTGCTGAACATGGATCTGTTTCCCGGCGCGCCGATCCTGATGAGCCGCGACGAGCGCGACTATATCGAAAGCCCCTTCCCCGACGATCCCGCCACGCCGCGCTACCTGCCGCAGCTGCTCGATCCGCGCGACGTGCAGCTGATCGACGGCGAGGCGGAAATCCTGCCCGGCGTGACGCTATTCCCCACTCCCGGCCACGCGCCCGGGCATGTGGCGCTGGAACTTGCGGCGGACGAAGGCCCGGTGGTGCTGGCGGCGGACGCGCTAAAGACGGTGCGCGAGGCGTCCACCGGCATTCCGGACATGGAGATCGACCCGCTCAAGCGCGGCGCGGCCTCCATTCAGGAATGCCTGCGCCGCGGCCGCACGATCGTGCCCGGCCACTTCCCCACCATCCACCGCGCCGACGACGGCAAGCTGTCGTGGACGGGGATTCAGGAGATGCCGCTGCTGATCAGGTGAGAGTGGCCACCCCCAGACCTTCGCCCCACGCTGGATGTCATCGAGGGTGGAGCTGGCATTGGCGCAAAGGCGGTGGGGCCTGTGGCTACTGGATCTCCGCCTTCGCGGTGATGACACGAAGTATATGGCCGGACTTGCCTCGGCATGCGTCGTTGCTGCCCAGCCCTCCACCGTCACCCCGGACGCAATGCGACATGCAATGCCGCTTTGCAGGTCCGGGCGCAGGGTTCGGGTCCCGGGTCTGCGGAGCATCGTTTCACGCCGCACCGCGCCCGGGATGACATCGAGGCTGATATACACGGTGTTGGCGTCGATGATCGCGGCACCGCTCCGGGTCGAAGCTGCGCTAGCGCGCCGGGGACAGGGCGTCGGCTGAGGACAGCAGAGTGGATCCCCGGTCCAGCCGGGGATGACACCGAATGTGGGGCCGGCGTCGGATTGGTCGCGCACATACCTCTCCACGCCGTCATCCCGCACATGATGCGGGATCCATTCCGCGATGCCGCCCCGCGGGGACGGTGTCGAGAGTCGTCACACGCATCGCAGAAAACCGCGACCATCACCCGTGCCGGGGGATCACGGAATGGATCCCGGGCCTGCGGAGCAGCACTCTCGTGCTGCGCCGCGCCCGGGATGACATCGGGGGTTTTGCCGACCGCCAGAAGGCCCTGGTGCTTAATCTTCCCTTCCCCCTTCCCGCCCAGCCGCCACACCTCCTCATTGACAATTTATCGACAAATTGTCAGCATCACGAAAATTCCTTCCGGCACCAGACACTCGGGACAGGCACATGACGGCGAAATGGGACTTCTGGATCGACCGCGGCGGCACGTTCACCGACATCGTGGCGCGTGACCCTGAGGGCGAGATTCGCGCCCACAAGGTGCTGTCCGAAAACCCGGAAGCCTATCGCGACGCCGCCATCCAGGGCATCCGCGAGCTGATGGGCGTGACCCCCGGCGAGCGCGTGCCGGCGGAAAAAATCTCGGCTGTGAAGATGGGCACGACGGTGGCCACCAACGCGCTGCTGGAGCGCAAGGGCGACCGCACGCTTTTGCTGATCACCAAGGGGTTTCGCGACGCGCTGGAGATCGGCTACCAGGACCGGCCGGACATTTTCGCCAAGGAAATCATCAAGCCGGAATTGCTCTATGAGCGCGTGTCCGAGATCGACGAGCGCGTGCGCGCCGACGGCACGGTGGAACGCGCACCGGATCTGGAGGCTGCGCGCGCCGCGCTTCAGGCCGCGTTTGACGACGGCATCCGCTCCGCGGCCATCGTCCTGATGCACGCCTACGCCTATCCCGAGCATGAAAAGCAGATCGCGGCGCTTGCCCGCGAGGTCGGCTTCCCGCAGATCTCCGTCAGCCACGAGGTCTCGCCGCTGATGAAGCTGGTGGGCCGCGGCGACACGACGGTCGTCGACGCCTATCTGTCGCCGATCCTGCGCCGCTATGTGGAGCAGGTGGCCGAGGAACTGCAGATCGAGGGCACCGGCTGCCGGCTGATGTTCATGCAATCCTCGGGCGGGCTGACGGCGGCCGAGCTGTTCCAGGGCAAGGACGCCATCCTGTCGGGTCCCGCCGGCGGCGTCGTCGGCGCGGTCGAGACCTCGAAGATGGCGGGTTTCGGCAAGATCATCGGCTTCGACATGGGCGGCACCTCAACCGACGTCTCGCATTTCAACGGGGAATACGAGCGCGCTTTCGAGACGGAAGTCGCCGGCGTTCGCATGCGCGCGCCGATGATGATGATCCACACGGTGGCCGCCGGCGGCGGCTCGATCCTGCATTACCGCGACGGCCGCTTCCAGGTCGGCCCCGACAGCGCCGGCGCCAACCCCGGCCCGGCGTGCTACCGCCGCGGCGGGCCGCTCGCCGTGACCGACGCCAACGTGATGACCGGCAAGCTGGCGCCGGAGTTCTTCCCGAGGATTTTCGGCCCCAACCAGGACGAAAGCCTGGATGTCGAGGCGGTGAAGTCCGCCTTCGCCGCGATGGCGGAGAAGATCGGCGACGGCAAGACCCCGGAAGAGGTCGCAGACGGCTTCCTGAAGATCGCCGTCGAGAACATGGCCAACGCCATCAAGAAGATCTCGGTGCAGCGCGGCTACGACGTCACCGAATACGCGTTGACGTGCTTTGGCGGCGCGGGCGGGCAAAGCGCCTGCATGGTGGCCGACAGCCTCGGCATGACCACCGTCATCGTGCATCCGCTGTCCGGCATTCTCTCGGCCTACGGCATGGGGCTCGCCGACGTCCGCTCCACGCGCCAGCAGGCGGTGGTCAAGCGGCTGGATGAGGCGCTGCTGCCCGATCTCGACGCGCTCAAGGCCGAGCTCGCCGCCATCACCGAAGCGGAACTCGACGGCCAGGGCATCACGGCGGACAAACGCGAGACGCTGGCGCGCGCGCATCTGCGCTACGAGGGCACGGACACGCCCATGCCGGTGACGCTCGGCGCAATCGCCGCGATGCTCGGGGAATTCGAAGCCGCGCACAAGGCGCAGTTCGGATTCGTCTACGAGAACAAGCCGATCGTCGTGGAAGCGCTGGAAGTGGAGACCATCGGCGGCGGCGCGGGGCTGGACGAGCCCGACCGCGACGTCACGGACGCCAAGGCGGAGGCCACGGCGCGCACCCGCTTCTACGCCGCCGGCGGCTGGCACGAGGCCGGGATCTTCAAACGCGACACCCTCACCCCGGGCATGACGGTCACCGGCCCCGCGCTGATCATGGAGCCGCATGCGACCATCGTCGTCGAGCCGGGCTGGCAGGCCGCGGTCACACCCAAGGACCATGTAGTGCTCAAGCGGATCGTGGCGCTCAGGCGCAACGCGGCGCTGGGCACCGAGGCCGATCCGGTCATGCTGGAGGTGTTCAACAACCTGTTCATGTCGATCGCCGAGCAGATGGGGGTGACGCTGCAGAACACCGCCTATTCGGTCAACATCAAGGAGCGGCTCGACTTCTCCTGCGCCGTCTTCGACGCCGACGGCACGCTGGTCGCCAACGCGCCGCACATGCCGGTGCATCTAGGCTCCATGGACCGCTCGGTGGAAACCGTCATCAAGCTCAACGAGGGCAGGATCCGCCCCGGCGACGTCTTCGCGCTCAACGCGCCGTATAACGGCGGCACCCACCTGCCCGACATCACCGTCGTCTCGCCGGTCTTCGACGATGACGGCGACAAGATCCTGTTCTGGGCGGCCTCGCGCGGCCACCACGCCGACGTCGGCGGCACGGCGCCGGGCTCCATGACCCCGCGCGCCACCACGGTGGACGAGGAAGGCGTGCTGATCGACAACTTCCTTCTGGTCGACAAGGGCCATTTCCGCGAAGCGGAGACCCACGCGCTGCTGACCGACCACAAGTATCCCTGCCGCAACCCGGTCCAGAACATCGCCGATCTGAAGGCGCAGATCGCCGCCAACGAAAAGGGCGTGCAGGAACTGCGCAAGATGGTCAGCCACTTCGGCCTCGACGTGGTGCAGGCCTACATGGGCCACGTGCAGGACAACGCGGCGGAAAGCGTGCGCCGGGTCATCGACGCGCTGCACGACAGCACGTTCTCGATCACCACCGACCAGGGCGCGACGATCGCGGTCAAGATCACGGTCGACAAGGACAAGCGCGAGGCCACCGTCGATTTCACCGGCACCTCGGGCCAGCAGCCGTCCAACTTCAATGCGCCGGAACCGGTGACCCGCGCCGCTGTGCTCTACTGCTTCCGCGTCATGGTAGACGGCGACATCCCGATGAACGCCGGCTGTCTCAGGCCGATCAACATCGTCATCCCCGACGACTGCATGCTGCGGCCGCATTATCCTGCGGCCGTCGTCGCCGGCAATGTCGAGACCTCGCAGCACGTCACCAACGTGCTGTTCGGCGCGCTGAAGGCCATGGCGGCGTCGGAAGGCACGATGAACAATCTCACCTTCGGCAACGACACCTACCAGTACTACGAGACCATCTGCTCCGGCTCGCCCGCCGGCCCCGGCTTCAACGGCACCGACGGCGTCCATGTGCACATGACGAACTCGCGCCTGACCGATCCGGAGGTGCTGGAATTCCGCTTCCCCGTGCTGCTGGAGGATTTCCACATCCGCGAAAACTCGGGCGGCAAGGGCAAGTGGCACGCCGGCAACGGCACCAGGCGCACGCTGCGCTTTCTCGAGGAAATGGACTGCGCCATCCTCGCCTCCCACCGCA